>JASJBO010000191.1 GCA_030066475.1 Myxococcota bacterium | reverse complement strand
GCTAGGAGCGTGCGCGGCAGAAGCCCCCTGCAAGCGCCCAGAGGGCGCGCGCAGCGAGCCGCAGGCGAGCGAAGTCCATCAGCTAGGAGCGTGCGCGGCAGAAGCCCCCTGCAAGCGCCCAGAGGGCGCGCGCAGCGAGCCGCAGGCGAGCGAAGTCCCCTAAGCGTGGACCTCGGCCCGGATCCGCACGATCCGGGCGCCGGCGTGGACGTGGGTTCCGACCGCGAGATAGGCGAGCACCAGCTCGACCTGCCCGGTGATGCCGGCCACGGCGGTCAGGAACAGCCGTCCGTCGCGACCCAGCAGCAGCCAGCGCCAGCGTCCCTCGCGCTCGCTGGCCCACGGGCGCCGGAACTGCGTGCCGTACTTCTCCTTGACCAGCATCGAGAGGCTGCTGCCCGCGACGGCCGCGAAGCCGAGCGCCACCGCCAACGTGCCGGCGCCCATCAGCCAGGCGTAGAGCGTCATGCCTCCGATCACGGCCGCGTCCCCGACCCGATCGAGCAGCGCGTCGTAGACGCCGCCGAAGGCGGAGTCCTGGTAGCGCAGGCGCGCGATCTCGCCGTCCACGCCGTCCAGCACCGAGGCGCACTGGGCGATGAGCCCGCCGGTGGTGGCGTGGCCGATCGCGAACGAGAGCCCGGCGAGCAGCGTCATCCCGAACGAGGCGACGCTCACCTGCCAGGGCTTCACGCTGCGCGACAGCAGACGCTGGGTGATGCGCAGCGAGATCGGGCGGTTCAGGTAGTGCGCGATCAGGCCGTCGCCGACCCCGACGGCGCCCGCGAGCACCTCGCGGCGCGTCGCGGGCACGTCCGCGGGCCGCCGCACCGCGTGCCAGCGCTCGCGCACGGCCCAGCTCTCGACGGGCTCGCGGCCGAGCAGCGAGCCGAGACCCGACAGCCACACGTCGGCGCCGTCCGATGCCGCGGCGCGAGCCCAGCCGGGCGTGGCGAACGCCAGGCCCACCAGGATTCCGTCACGCCCCACCAGCCCGCGCGCCACGCGCTGCACCCGGGCGCCGGGCTCCTCGCTCCACACCGCGACCTCTTCGGGGTGCTCGCCGCCGCGCGCTCCCGCGTCGTCGCGGAAGTCCACGGCCACCACGCTGTCGTGGGACTCGCGCGTGGCGGCGACGAAGCGCCCGACGAGCTGGCGGTCGTAGTGGCAGTCGGTGCGGGCGAGATAGGCGGCGCCGCCGGCGACGGCCGCCGCCAGCGACGGCGCGCGGCGTACGGCCAGACGGCTGCAGCGACCGCCTCGCAGCGTGGCCTCGACGGCCGCGGCGGCCTCGGGGTCGCCCGTCACCACGAAGCGCCGCACCCCGGCGCGCGAGAAGGCCAGCGCCGTGCGCTCGACGGCCGTCAGGCCGAAGAACGGGGTGGACTCGACGCCGCGCCGGGCGGGCGCGACGAGCACGCAGAGGCGATCGCCCGGGTCAGGCCGCTCCATCCGGCTCGCGCCTCGCGCTCGCTCGACCGGTCACGCCGAGCTCTCCTCGAGGAACGTCTCGATCTGCCGCGCCGCATCCACGTCCCGCATCTGGACCGGGGGGTGCTTCATCGTGTAGGCCGAGATCGGCAGCAGCGGCCCCGCCAGCCCGCGCTCGCGGGCCATCTTGGTGTAGCGCACCACGTCGATCACGATGCCCGCCGAGTTGGGCGAGTCCTGCACCGAGAGCCGCGCCTCGAGCTCGATCGGAGCGCCGCCGAAGCCGCGTCCTTCGACCCGCAGGAAGCAGACCTTGTTGTCCTGCTGCCACGGCACGTAGTCGCTCGGTCCGATGTGAACGTTGTCGGCGCCGATGTCGTAGGGGATCTGGGAGGTCACGGCCTCGGTCTTGCTGATCTTCTTCGAGGCCAGGCGCTGGCGCGAGAGCATGTTCAGGAAGTCGGTGTTGCCGCCCGTGTTGAGCTGGTAGGTGCGCTCCACCTTGACGCCCCGGTCGGCGAACAGCCGCACGATCTGGCGGTGCAGGATGGTGGCGCCCACCTGCGACTTGATGTCGTCGCCGGCGCAGGGGATGCCGGCCTGGCGGAAGCGCTCGCCCCACTGCGGATCCGAGACGATGAACACCGGGACGCAGTTCACGAGCGACACCCCGGTGGCCAGGCACGCCTCGGCGTAGGCCTGCACCGCCTTCTGCGATCCCACCGGCAGGTACGAGACGAGCACCTCGGCCTCGCTCTCGCGCAACACGCGGGCCACGTCCACGGCGGGCTCGTCGGCCACGCGGAACGAGCGGTCGTCCGGGAAGTCCGCCATGTGGTCGGCGACACCGTCGTGCACCGGGCCCATCTGCACGGTGACCGGACTCGGCTCGATCGAGCCGCGGATCGCGTCGGTGCAGTTGGGCGCCGCGAAGGCGGCCTGGTCGAGCGGCCGGCCCACCTTGCGCTCGTCGATGTCGAAGGCCGCGACGACCGCGACATCAGCGGGGCGATACCCCCCCATCTCGAGGTGCATCAGGCCCCAGGCCTCCTGCTCCTCCGGTGCGACCCCGCGGTAGTGCTCGATCCCCTGGAGGAGCGAGCTGGCGCAGTTGCCGACTCCC
The DNA here is from genome assembly GCA_030066475.1 of Myxococcota bacterium. The sequence continues at coordinate 14,451 of JASJBO010000191.1, read as the reverse complement.
GCGATTGCGATCCGGACCTTGCTCATGCCTGGGGACCCTCCATCCACCTCGGAAGCGCTGGAGGCTATGGAGATGGATCGGCCCGGTCAAGGCTTGCACCCACGCGGAACAGCCGGTCGACCGCGGTGCGCCGAAGCACCTCCACCGGGCGCAGCCCGTGCCGCTCGGCCAGCCAGTCGAGGCCGCGGCTGGCGATCGCCACGGCGCGCTCGAGTGCCTTCGGCGTCGACTCGGCGTCGCCCAGCGGGAGCCGTTCCGCCACCGCGACCTTGTTGACGAGCGCCACGAACGCGTAGAAGAACGCCCGCCGCGCCTCCGGCTCGAGCTCGCCGGCGGCGCGCAGGAGCGTCTGGGCCGGGTCGCCCGCCGCCGGCAGCTCGGGGATCCAGACCGGCAGGTGCCACTCGCCCAGGGGCGCCGGCGGCCCGGGCAGCAGCTCGCGCTCGTCGTCGCGCAGCTTGCCGTAGATGGACATCGCCTCCTCCCAGGTCGGGAAGCCCAGGTCCTGGAGGCGGCCCGAGCGCCAGCGCAGCGCCCACTCCTCGTTGTCGGCCAGGCTCTCCGCCGTGACGGACTGGAGGATCCGGAAGTAGAACCAGTAGTCGACCTCGAACAGCAGCGAGAGCAGGCGCAGCGGCACGGCCAGGTCGTCTCCGCCCGCGCGCGCGACCACGTAGAACTGGCCGTCGATCGTCTGTCCCCCGGCGGGAGGCTGCCAGCCGGGGTCGTCGTTGGGCTTGAGGATCACGTCGAGCCGTTGCGTCAGCCAGAGCATCAACAGCTCCGGGTCGATCGCATGGGAAGCCCGCAGCAGGGTCTCGTCGCCGGCGTCGGCGAAGGACTCCAGCCAGTCGCCGAGGGTGGCGGGGTCGGTGCGCTGCTCGGCCCAGGCGTCGAGATCGACGCACGACTGCAGCTGCTCGTCGCTGGCGTGCTCGAGGATCCAGCCGGCGTCGTGCAGGCCGACCGCCTTCACCGTGAAGCACAGCTCCGCCTCGGGCAGCTGCGGCACCACGGCCTCGGGCTGCGGCAGCAGCGCCAGCAGCTCGCCGCGGTCCGCCACGGGCGTCTCGCAGACCAGGGCCACCTGCTGCTCGGGCGCGAGCGCGCCCAGCTCGCGGGCTGCCGCCTCGCGGTCGTGGCGCGCGAGGGCGACGATCTCGTGCGTGCGGCTTCCCATCGCGCTCAACGTAGCAGTACCATTCCGGGCTCTGGAGGCCGAGGCGGACGGTGATCTGGCGACTGTGGAGCGCGATCTCGGGGGTGCCGGTCGGCGTGCTGGTGGCGCTGGCCGCGCTGCACGCCCCGGGTCCCGGGCCGCTGCTCTGGGCCGCCCTGGCGGGCGGCGCCGGGCTGCTGGGCCTGGTCTGGCTGCTGGCCCGCCGCCGCGACGACGAGCCCGAGCGCACCCGCCATCTGGCCGCGGGCGTCGCCTGGGCCTGGCTCGCACTGCCCGCCTGCGTGGCCGTGGTGCTGGGCTTCGCGCCGGGGCCCTGGCCGTTGCTGGCGATCGTCGTGCTGGGGCTCGCGGCCGGGCTCTACGCCGGGGCGCGCGCCATCGGACAGGCGCGCGGTCCCCTCGGCTGGGGGTTGCGCAGCGCCGCCGTCGCGCGCGGGGGCGGCGCCGCGCTGGTCGGGCTGGCCGCCCTGCTCGCCGCGCTGGGCGCGGAGCGCCTCGAGGTCAGCGAGCGCTGGTCGCACGCGGTCTACGATACGGACGCCTCGGTGGCGACCGTCGAGCTGCCGGCTTGCGCGCCCGAGGCGGCCGCCGTCGAGGTGCTGCTGCCGCGCGGGGCGCACCCGGTGCTCGACGCCGACGGCTCCGCGCTGTGGTTCGACGCCGTCGCCGATCAGGGACGCAGGCAGATCCACCGGATCGGGCTGGCGGATCGCGCCGTGGAGTGCTGGACCTGCGGCGAGGCGGGACAGAACGTGCGGCCCTTCGCCGGTGACACCGGCGGTGGCGTGGTCTTCGAGACCGATCGCCACGCCACCTGGCTGCACCCGGACGACACCGAGATCCACCTGATCGCCGCGCGGCGCGGCAAGCGCCACCCCGTCTCGCGCCGGCTCACCTTCGATCCCGGCCCCGACGACCACGCGCTGCTGGGGCCGGGCGCGCGGACGCTGGTGTGGTCGAAGCGTCGCGGCGGGCGCTTCGACGTGGTGGCGGCCTCGATCCGAACCGGACACGGCGGCCTGCTGCTCGGGCGCGCCAACCTGGTCGCCTCGGGCGGCGCCGCCTGGATCGCGCCGCTCGGCTGGTCGCCCGATGCCCGCACCCTGGTGGTGGCGACTGGCAACCCGTTCGCGCCGCTGAAGGCGCACGCGATCGACCCGGCGACCGGCATCCCCACGCCGATCCGCGCGGACTCGGGTCGCCGCGCCGCCTTCAACGCCGACGGCGGCTGGATCGCGCTGGCGGCCGGCCGGCCCGACCACCCGGGCAGCGTGCTGCCCGGCTTCCTCGGCTTCGCGCTCGCCCCGCTCGCCACCGCGGCGTCACGCGAGCGCGCCGTGCTGGGCAGCACCGAGCTGCATGCCGGCCCCGCCCCCGGTCCGGGAACGCTGGTGGAGCTGCCCGAAGCCGTGACGACCTGGGGCGGCTCCACGGGCGTGGCCCTGGCCGCCGACGGCACGACCCTGTTCGTGGGCCAGCGCCGCCGCGCCGGGGACGGCGTGCAGGAGCGCCTGCTCGAGGTGCGGCTGCGCTGCGACACCACGGCGTTCGCCGCGCTTCGATGACCGGGCTGCGGTCCTGAGCGCTGCACGAAGTCGAGTCCGGGGCCCCGCTATCCTCCCGCCGTGGTCGATCTCGCCCAGGTCCGCCGCGCGCTGGCCGCGCACTGCCCCGACACGATCGGCGATCCCGCGCGCCCGCGCGCAGCGGTCTCGCTCGTGCTGCGCGGACCCGAGGCCGGCCCCGAGCTGCTGTTCATCGAGCGGGCCCGGCGCGAGGGCGATCCCTGGTCGGGGCACATGGCCTTCCCCGGCGGTCGCGTCGAGCCGCGCGACGAGACCCCCCGGGCGACGGCCGAGCGCGAGACGCTCGAGGAGGTGGGGCTCTCGCTGTCGGGCGCCGAGCACCTGGGCCGCCTCGACGACCTCGAGGGCCGTCACGCTGGACGCCGCCTGCCGCTGGTGATCTCGGCGTACGTCTACCACCGCGAGGACCCCGACCCGCTGGAGTTGAACCATGAGGTCGAGACCGCCTTCTGGGTGCCGCTCGCGAAGCTCCTGGATCCCGTCCACCACGTGGACTACCCGCACATCCCCGGCTATCCGGGCATCCAGGTCGGCGACCCGGAGCGTCACGTGGTCTGGGGCCTGACCTACCGCTTCCTCGAGATGTTCCTGGAGGCGCTCGGCCGCCCGCTGCCCGACCGCTGGGAGCAGCTGCGCAGGGGCTGACGGGCCCCTGCGGCGCGGTTGCCGCTACGCGTGAGTCCGCGTCGGTTCGTGGGCGCGCAGTGCGTGCTCCTCGAAGTCGTGGGCGAGGATCTGCGCCACCGCCGCGGCCCCATCGCTTGCCTCCGCGGCCGGGTTCGCGCGGCACGCGCGGTCGATGTTGCGTCCGCGCGCGTCGGTGAAGCTCACCACCCGCGCCCAGGCGCGGTGCTCGCACTCGGGAGCGAGTGCGCGCACCCAGGCACGGACCGCCTCCTGTGCCTCCGGCTCGAACGCGTCGAGAGAGATCGCGTCGACCAGGCGCTCCTCGCAGCCTTCGCAAACGCGCGGCTCGAGGCGCTCCAGCTCGGTGGCCAGCTCGTGGCAGAGCCGCTCGAGCCCCAGTGCGTCGCCTTCGCTGCTTGCCGCGCCCGCACCCCAGTGCAGGTTCGGGTCGCGTAGTAGCGAGCGGGCCCGGCGCCACGCATCCTCGCTGGCGTGGCGCCGCAGCGAGTTCTCGCAGCGATCGAGCAGCTCGTGCGGGCGTCCGTGGGCGACGCCGGGATGCGTCGCCAGCCAGTGCGCGAGGCGCGCGCGCTCCGCGAGCGCCTCGCGCCGGCTCTCGGGCGCGAACTCGACGGCGAGCGCCCGGAAGGCCCGTGCGGACGGGGCCTCGGGAGCGAAGTCGATCACCGGCTCGCGCTTCCAGGAGGCCTCGACCAGGCCGGCGCACTCCGGGATCTCGGAGCGCAGCACCCGGTCGCCGTGCCGGACGCGCAGGTGCGAGCGGGTCGTGCGCGAGGCCGTGCCGCGGGGCACGCGGGACAGCAGCACCCTCGAGACGGCGAGGTCGGGGTTGAGCCTCTCGCGGGCGAGATCGGCGAGCGCCACGGTGTCGCCCAGACCCAGGACCGAGAGCGGGCGGGGATCGATCACGGCGACGTGCTCGTGCGCCGCCACCAGCGTGCCCAGCGCGAGCAGTCCCGCACCCGCAGCGCAGTCGAGCAGCACGAAGTCCCAGTCGTCGCCCCTGTCGCGGAGCGAGTCGATCGCGATCGCGACGCGCTCGGTCCGGTCGGGCCCGGTGCGCAGCAGAGCCTCGGCGCGCGCCAGGTCCGGACCGGCGGGCACCAGGGAGACGCCCGCGACGCCGGTCGGGACTGCGATCTCGCCGAGCGGGAGGTCGCCCCGCATGGCGTCCAGCAGGCCTGGCTCGGGCAGCTCTCCCAGCAGCAGCGTCGAGCCCGCCGACGGGTCCAGGTCGACCACCAGCACCCGCCAGCCGCACTCCGCGAGCGCCGCTGCGAGCTGCACCGCACAGGTCGTCTTGCCGGACCCCCCCTTGCCCGTCCAGAAGCTGATGACGCGCATGGCCCCCTCCCTCCGGTCCTGGGACGCGACACCGTTCCGTGGAGCATGTTCGGCCGGACCCCGGCCGCTCCGTATGACCGCGGTCATATGCGCGATGGGAAGGACGTTTCTCAGTCCCGATCGAGCCCGGCAACACGACGCAGCCCGGCCTCGTCCAGCACGCGTACGCGCCCCACCTCGCCGTGGACCAGACCCTCTCGCTCGAAGCGGCGCAGCACCCGGATCGCGGTCTCGACGGTGGTGCCCGATGCCTCGGCCAGGGCGCGCCGCGTGCCGAGAGCCTCGCCGTTGGGTGCCGCCTCGAGCAGCGCGCGCGCGAGCCGCTCCGGGACGCGGTCGTGGGCAAAAGACCGCAGCCGTTCTCGCGTCTGGCGCAGCCGGCGCGACACCACACGCAGGATCTCCCGCGCCAGCGGTGGCGAGCTCTCGAGCAGGCGGAGCATCGTGGGCGCCGGCAGGCACCAGACCGCGCTCTCGGCCATTGCCTCGGCGCTCGCCGGGTAGCTGGGCTCGTCGAGCGCCGAGACGGCGCCGAAGATCTCGCCCGGGCCCACCAGCTCCAACGCAGTGACGGTGCCGTCGCTCGAGGTCTTGTAGAGCCGCACCTCGCCGGAGCACACCGCCCACAGGTGATCGGCTGGCTGCCCCTCCAGGTAGAGCACCTGACCCCGCGCCAAGCGGCGCAGCGCGACGCGGGGTCGGACCTGCGCGAGCTGCTCGGGCGAGAGCGCGCGGAAGAACTCGGCTTCTTCGAGCCGCGGGTCCAATGATCGCCCCACACCGCCGAGCCGGCGGTATGCTCCAAGGATAGGACACCGCCGCCGCGCGGTGGTGCGGCCGGAGGATGGATGCCGGAAGCCGACCCGGGCCGGGGCGAGCTGATTCGCGAGGCGCACGCCCGACTCGAGACCCGCTTCGACGCGGCGCGCGATGCGCTGCGCGGTAGCGACGCGACACTCGCGCGCGCCGCCCTCGACGCGCTCCGGCGGGACGTCGAGGCGCACTTCGAGCAGGAGAGCCGTCTCTACTTTCCGACGATTCGCGCACTCCAGCCCGAGCGGGAACCCGCTGTGAGCTCGCTGGCCGAGGAACACGCGCGACTGCGGGGGCTGCTCGAGACGAGCGCCGGCCACCTCGACGCCCGGGAGCCGTCCGAAGCGGCTCGCGCCTTCGAGCGCTTTCTCGAGGCCTTCCGGGGCCACGAGGAGACCGAGGACGAGCTGGCCCGCAGCCTCGAACGTGTCGTCTAGTCCGCGTCGGTTTCGTCCTGGAACGCCTGGCACGCCCTGACGGGGAGCGGCGGATAGCGCAGCAGCCCCGGGAGCTCGTCGGCGCGCAGGCAGCGCCAGAACTCGGAGCCCTTCGCGCTGCGCTGGCGCTGCGCGTAGCGGCAGCGGGCGCACAGGCCCACGCCTGCATCCTCGGGCCGCGGCGTCACGGGGCCGGCTCGATCTCGAGCGCGCGCGACCGCCCGTCGTCGCGCCAGCGCGCGTCGAGCACGCCGGCCTCCCAGTGGCAGCTGGCGCCGTCCTCGCGCGGCGCGCTCGTGAGCGGGAGCGCGTCGAGCTGGACGCGGGTGGGCTCGGGGCAGCCGTGCACCCGCGCGCGGAACGCCCGCGGCGCCAGCGGGAACTCGCCCTCGCGGGTGCCGATCTCGAGCCGCAGGCGGCCGCCCGCGCGGGCGCGCAGGCGCAGCGGGGTGCGCGCCGCCGCGCCCTCGCGATAGGCGGTGGTCTCGCCGTCGTCCTCGACCCACTCGCGCACGCAGTCGCCGCCCGGGAACACCTCGAGCACGGCCGGCTCGGCGGGCGTCTCACCCGTGTGTCGGGTGGCGCTGCGCGTGGGGATCATCGAGCCGCCGCGCGCGAACGCCGGCAGGCGCTCGAGCGGTGCCGCCACGCGCACGCGGCGCGGGCCGACGTAGCGCGCGTCGTCGTCGAGCGCGTACCAGACGCCCGGCGGAAGCTGCACCGCGCGCTCGCGGGCGCCGCGCTCCACCACCGGCGCCAGCAGCAGGTCCGGGCCCAGCATCACCTGGTCGTCGACCTCGTCGCAGGCGGGATCGTCCGGGAACTCGAGCGCCAGCGGTCGCCACACCGGCAGGCCGCTGGCCTCGGCCTCGCAGAACAGGCCGTACAGGTACGGGAGCAGGCGCATGCGCAGCTCGAGGGCGCGGCGCGCGATCGCCTCGACGCGGCGGCCGAAGCGCCAGGGCTCCTGGCGCGGCCCCAGCCACATCGAGTGCGTGCGCGCGAACGGCTGGAGCGCCCCGATCTGCATCCAGCGCGCGAACAGCTCGCGCGAGCAGCGGCCCGCGAAGCCGCCGATGTCGGCGCCGCAGAACACCACGCCCGAGACCGACAGGCCGAGCAGCATGCGCAGCGAGAGCCGGAGCTGGGCCCAGGTCGAGAGCGAGTCGCCCGTCCACACCGCCGCCCAGCGCTGGATGCCGGCGGTGCCCGAGCGAGTGAGCAGGAACGGGCGCTGCCCCGGCCGCTGCCGCGCCAGCGCCTCGTGCGTCGCGCGGCACTCGAGCTGGCCGTAGGCGTTGCGCACCGTCTCGAAGGGCACGTGGCGCGCGGCATCGGCCGGGTCGGCGGGATCGGCGCACTCGGTGCGCGACAGGTCCTGGGCGCGCAGTGGCACGATCAGGCGGCCGGCACGCAGCTCGCGCGACCAGCCCGCGGGCTCGTTCATGTCGTTCCAGATCCCGGCCGCGCCGGCCTCGAGCAGCGGCCCGTGACGCTCGCCCCACCAGCTGCGCACCTCGGGGCGCGCGAAGTCGGGCAGCACGGCGCGCTTCGGCCAGACCAGCAGGCGCGGATGCGCGCCGCCGTGCTCGCGCAGGAAGTAGTCGCGCGCCTGGCCCTCCTGGAAGACGGCGTACGCGTCGTCGACCTTCACGCCCGGGTCGACGATCGGGACCGCGCGCAGGCCCTGGGCGAGCAGCTCGTCGAGCAGGCGCTTCGGGTCGGGGAAGCGCTTCGGATGCCAGGTGAAGACGCGGTAGCCGTCCATGTAGTCGATGTCGAGGTGGATCGCGTCGGTCGGGATGCCGCGCTCGCGCAGCTCGCGTGCCAGAGCGCGCACGGCGCGCGCGCTGCGGTAGCCCCAGCGCGACTGGTGGTGTCCGAGCGCCCACAGCGGCGGGCGCGCGCCGCGGCCCACGCGCGCGGTGAAGCGCCGCAGCGCGTCCGCGGGCCGCGGGCCGGGGAACAACGTGAGGTCGAGCCCGCGCGCATCGGTCTCGAGCACCAGCGCGTCGGCTCGCTCCCCGGCCACGTCGATGCGCGCGGGGGCGATCGCGTCGAGCAGCAGCCCGACGGCGCGCGTGCCGTCGTCGTGCGACGCCAGCCGCAGCAGGAAGGGGATCGAGGTGTAGAGCGGATCGGCCCCTTCGCGCACGCCCACGTCGCGGTTGCGCAGCCGGTAGCGGCGTCCGCGCCGCTCGAGCGGGCCGGTGTGCTCGCCGAGGCCGAGGAAGCGCTCGCCGGGCGACACCCCCTGCACCACGCGGGCGGCGCCCTGCTCCGCCAGCGCCAGCTCGTGCCAGCGGGCGAGCTCGCGGCCGTCGTGGCCCAGCACGCGGATCGCGAAGGGCCGCGGCTCGACCTCGACGCGCGCGCCGCCCTCGGCGCCGTCGAACGCGAGCGCCACCCCCTCCGACTCGAGCGGGAACGGCTCGGCGTTCGACGCGCGCCACGGCTCGCGTCCGAGCGCGTCGCCCGCGTCGGGCGGCAGCGCCCGGCCGCACGCGGCGCGCAGCCGCACCGAGCCGTCGCGCGCGATCGCGAGCTGCGCCGTGCCCCCGCTGCGGCCGACCTCCAGCTCGAGCTGGATCGCACCGGGCGCGGCGCGCCAGCCGCGCAGGGCCCGAACCGGCGTGAGGCTCCCCGCCATGGCGCCGGATTCTAGCTGGTGGACTTCGTTCGGCTGCGCCTCACTGCGCGCGCCGACCGGGTGGACTTCGCTCGGCTGCGCCTCGCTGCGCGCGCCCTTCGGGCGCTTGCGGGGCTTCTGCCGCGCCGCACTCTGGCTGCTGGCGCTCCGCTACACTGCGGCGCCGTGCAGCGTCTGGCGCGTCTCACCCGCCGTCTCGAGCGCGTGCTCGAGCTCGCCGAGCGCTGGCTCGAGCGCCACGCCGGGGCGCCGCCCGACGCGGAGCGCTTCGAGCGCCACACCGCGTTCCGCTGGGATGCCCGCGACGGAGCGGGGCGGCTGGTGCCGGTCGCCGAGCCGCAGGCGATCGATCTCGACGACCTGCTCGGCGTGGAGCGCGCCGTGGCGGAGCTGGTGCGCAACACCGAGCAGTTCGTGCGCGGCCTCCCCGCCAACCACGTGCTGCTGCACGGCGAGCGCGGCACCGGGAAGTCCTCGTCGGTGAAGGGGCTGCTGCCCCGCTTCGCGGCCCAGGGGCTGCGGCTGGTCGAGGTGCGCAAGAGCGACCTGCTCCAGCTCCCCGACGTGCTGGCCGAGCTGCGCGGCCTGCCCTGGCGCTTCCTGATCTTCTCGGACGACCTGTCCTTCGACGAGGGCGAGCCGGGCATGCGCGAGCTGAAGGCGGCGCTCGAGGGCAGCCTGGAGGCGCCGCCGGCCAACGTGCGGATCGTGGCCACCAGCAACCGCCGCCACCTGCTGCCCGAGCGGGTGGGCGAGAACAAGGAGGCGCGGCTCGACGACCGCTCCGAGCTGCACCTCGGCGAGGCGCTCGAGGAGAAGCTCGCGCTGGCCGACCGCTTCGGCCTGGTGCTCGGCTACTACGGCTTCGATCAGCCCACCTATCTCCGCATCGTCGAGCGCTACGCGCGCAAGGCGGGCGTCGACCTGCCGCGCGAGCAGCTCCACGGCGAGGCGCTGCGCTTCGCCCTGCGCCGCTCGAGCCGCTCGGGGCGCACGGCGCGCCAGTTCGTCGACGACCTCGTCGGGCGCCTGGCGCTGGGACGCGCGGGTCGCGACGGCGGCTCGTGACCCACCTCGGCGTCGTCGCCACCGGCCACGCCGCCTCGACGGGGGCCGCCGCGCGCGTGCTGCGCGCCGGCGGCAACGCCTTCGACGCGATCGTCGCGGTGGGCTGCGCCTCGGCGGTGGCGGAGCCTTCGCTCACGAGCCTGGGCGGCGGCGGCTTCCTGTTGGCCCGCCAGGCGCAGGGCCGCGCCACCCTGTTCGACTTCTTCGTGGACACGCCGGGCCGGGGCCTGCCCGCGAGCGGGCTCGAGCCGCACTTCCTCCCGGTGACGGTGCGCTTCCCCGCCTCCGAGCAGGTGTTCAACGTCGGTCTCGGCTCGGTCGCGGTGCCGGGCAACGTGCGCGGCTTCCTCCACGTGCACCGGTGCCTCGGCCGGCTGCCGCTGGCCGAGGTGGTGGCGCCGGCCGTCGAGCTGGCGCGCGAGGGCGTCGTCCTCAACGAGCGACAGGCGTACTTCCTGGGTCTGCTGGAGCCGATCGTGACGCTGACCGAGCCGGGTCGCGCGCTCTATCGGCCCGGCGATCGCCGCGTGGCCGAGGGCGACACGGTCCGCTACCCGGAGCTGGCCGACTTCCTCGAGGCGCTGCCCGGCGACGCCGAGGCCGAGCTGTACGAGGGCGCGATCGCGCGCGCCGTGGCGCGCGACATGCGCGACGGCGGCGGCCTGCTGACCGAGGCCGACCTCGCCGCCTTCCGCGTGATCGAGCGCCGGCCGCTGCGCGCGCTCTATCGCGACGGCGAGCTGCTGACGAACCCGCCGCCCTCGTTCGGCGGCGCGCTGATCGCGCTCTCGCTGCGCCTGCTCGCCGCGCGCGAGACGGCCCGCACCCGCTTCGGCTCGGCCGAGCACCTGGCCTGGCTGGCCGCGGTGCAGCGCGAGGTCGACCGCCACCGCGCCGAGGCGATCGCGGGCCGCCTGGAGCCCTCCGCGGTGGGAGCTTCGCTCGAGCGCGTGCGCGTCGCGTCGGGTGGGACCACGCATGCGAGCGTGGCCGACGCCGACGGCAACGTAGCGAGCATGACCACCTCGAACGGCGAGGGCTCGGGCTACTTCGCGCCCGGCAGCGGGGTGCTGCTGAACAACATGCTCGGCGAGGACGACCTGCACCCCGACGGCTTCCACGCCTCGCCGCCCGGCGAGCGGGTGGCCTCGATGATGTCGCCCTCGCTGCTGCTGCGCGACGGGCGCGTCGCGCTGGCGCTGGGCAGCGGCGGCAGCAAGCGCATCCGCACGGCGCTGCTCCAGGTGCTGTCGGCCGTGGTGGACTTCGGCCGCGGGCTCGAGCAGGCGGTGCTGGCGCCGCGCATCCACTGGGACGGCGAGCAGCTCCAGGTGGAGCCGGGCTTCGACGCGGCCACGCTCGACGCGCTGCGCGCGCGGCTGCCGCTGAACGAGTGGCCGGTGCTCGACGTCTACTTCGGCGGCGTGAACGCCGTGACACCGGACGGCGACGCCGCGGCCGATCCGCGCCGTGGCGGCAGCGTCGCGGTCGTCGAGAGCGGCCGGTGACCGCGTCGCAGGCCCCTGGCCCGCTGCGCCTCCCGGTCGTGTCGCAGGCGCGCCGCGACGAGATCCTTGGCCTCCCACCCACGCCCGAGACGCACGACCGCCTGCTCGCCGCGCTGGGCTTCGCCGACGCCGTCGAGCTGACGCCGCCGCCAGCGCCGCCTTCGGCCGCGCCCGCCGAGCTGCGCGTGGTGGCGTGGAACCTGGAGCGCTGCAAGCACGTCGACGCCACGGCGGCGCTGCTGGCGCGCCTGCGCCCCGATGTCGCGCTGCTGAGCGAGCTCGACTGCGGCATGGCGCGCTCCGGCCAGCTCCACACCGCGCGCGCGCTCGCCGGGCGTCTCGGGTACGGCTATGCGTACGCCGTCGAGTTCCTCGAGCTGGGTCTGGGCGATGCGGGTGAGCGCGAGCGGCACGCGGGGCAGCGCAACGAGATCGGCTACCACGGCGGCGCCATCCTGTCGCGCCTGCCGCTCGAGCGGCCGCGCGTGGTGCGGCTCGAGCGCAGCGGCGCCTGGCTCGACGGCGCGCGCGGCGAGCGGCGCGTGGGCGCGCGCATGGCGCTGCTGGCCGACGTCGCGCTCGGCGCCGGCCGCGTCCGCCTCGCGGCCGTTCATCTCGAGAGCCACAGCGACCCGGCAGAGCGCACCAGGCAGCTCTGCGAGCTGCTGCGGGCGCTCGACGAGGACGGCGCACCGCCGGCGCTGATCGGCGGGGACCTCAACACCTTCTCGCTCGGCGCCGCCGAGCTGGCCGATCGCGAGCGCCTGCGCGAGGCGTTCGCCCAGGACGCGGAGCGCTGGACGCATCCGGTCCCGCACGAGCCGCTCTTCGCCGCCGCCCGGGCCGCCGGCTACGAGTGGGAGCGCTGCAACGAGCTGGGCACGGGCAGCCTGCGCCTCGACGCCGGGCGGGGCCCGTTCCGGATCGACTGGATGCTGTCGCGCGGGCTCGCCGCGCGCGAGCCCCGGGTGGTCGACGCCGTGGATCCCGAGGGCGGCAGCGCGCTATCTGACCACGAGGCGCTGCTCGTGACGGTCGCGCCGGGCGCGGAGGAGGCGCGGTGAGGCGAGCCCAGGTCCACGGCCCCGACGACGTGCGGCTGGACGAGGTGGCCGAGCCCGAGCCCGGCCCGCGCGACGCCGTGTTGCGCGTGTCCGCCTGCGGCGTGTGCGGCACCGACGTGCGCTACGCGCGCCTGGGGGGCCTGGCCGGCCCGGCCCGCGAGCCGATGCCGCTGGGCCACGAGGTGGCCGGCGTGCTCGAGCGCGCCGGCGCCGAGTTCGACGCGCTCGCGCCCGGCACCCGCGTCGTGCTCCACCCGGGCGCGGGCGGCAATCGAATCGGCAACGGCGGCCCGGAGGGCGGCCTCGCCCCGCGCCTGCTGGTGCGCAACGCCGCCGACGGCGGCGCCCTGTTTCCGATACCCGACGAGATCCCGGACGAGATCGCGGCGCTCGCCGAGCCGCTCTGTGTCGGCATGCAGAGCGTCGACCGCGTCGACCCCCAGCCGGGCGAGCGGGTGGCCGTGTTCGGCGTGGGTCCGATCGGCCTGTCGGCCGCGGTCTCGCTGCTCGATCGCGGCGTGGAGGACGTGGTCGCGATCGACCGCTCGCCGGCGCGCCTCGACGTCGCGCGCCGGCTCGGCGTTCCGGCCGCGATCGACGCCTCGCGCGACGACGTCTGGCAGCGGCTGCGGGCGCTGCACGGCGAGTCGCCGGTGTTCGGCGCGCCGATGGCCGGCACCGACGTCTACATCGAGGCGTCGGGCGCCGACCCCGTGATCACCGAGGTGATCCGCCACGCGAAGCGCGACGCGCGGCTCTCGGTGGTGGCGCTCCACGACCAGGAGATCCCGGTGAGCTTCCTGCTGGTGATGATGAAGCAGCTCTCGATCCACGGCTCGATCGAGTACCCCGACGACTTCGGGCGCGCGCTCGAGCTGATGGCGCGCCGCGACCTCACGCCGATGCTGGGCGCCCGCTTCCCGCTGTCGCGTCTCGACGACGCGCTCGCCACGGCGCGCGACCCCGGCGCCGGCGCCAAGGTCCTGGTCACCCCGCTCGACTAGAGAGGACCCCGCGTGCCCGGAAGCGTCAGCTTCGACTTCACCGACTGCCGCGTGCTCGTGACGGGCGGCACCAGCGGCATCGGCGCGGCGATCGCCCAGGCCTTTCACGCCGCGGGGGCCGCGGTGCTGGTGACCGGCACGCGCGAGTCGGCCGGCGACTACGACCGCGACCTCTCGGCGTTCGACTACCAGCGCCTGCGCGCCACCGAGCCCGCCGAGATCGAGGCGCTCGCCGGCTCGCTCGAGCGCCTCGACGTGCTGGTGAACAACGCCGGCGCCAACCTGCCCGGAGGCCGCAACGAGCAGCTCCCCGACGTCTTCGAGGAGTCGGTCGCGATCAACCTGTTCTCCGCCTTCCGGCTCGCCACCGCCTGCCGCGACTGGCTGGCGGCGAGCCCGCTCGAGGGCGGCGCGAGCGTGATCAACCTGGCCTCGATGTCGTCCTTCTTCGCCGTGCCCATCGTGCCCGGCTACGCCGCGGCCAAGGCGGGCATCGTACAGATGACCAAGAACCTGGCGGCGACCTGGGCCGCCGACGGCATCCGCGTCAACGCCGTCGCGCCCGGCCTGGTGTCGACCGCGATGACGGCGCCGATGAAGCAGATCGACGCACTGGCGAAGCCGCTGCTGGAGCGCACGCCGCTGGGCCGCTGGGGGGAGCCCGACGAGATCGCTCCCGCCGTGCTTTTCCTCGCGAGCAGCGCCGCCCGCTTCGTCACGGGCCAGACGCTCTGCGTCGACGGCGGCTACTCGATCGCTTAGCCCGTGCGACTCCGCTCGCCTGCGGCTCGCTGCGCGCTCCGCCGCTACGCGGCTCCGCTTGCGGCTTCCCCCTTCGATCCGGGCGGAGCTCAACACGGGAGCTCCGATCGTGAGGCCGCCCCGCCGGCCTGCCATCCCGGCCCGAAGCCGCCAAGGTCGCCCGCGCAAGCGCCGCCGGTTCCTCCGGCGGCGCGCGCAGCGAGGCGAAGCCGAGCGAAGTCAATAAGGCCGCCTCCGCGGGGCACCGAGGTCCTCGAAAGCACCCCCGCAAGCGCCGTAGGCGCGCGCAGCGAGGCGAAGCCGAGCGAAGTCAATAAGGCCGCCTCCGCGGGGCACCGAGGTCCTCGAAAGCACCCCCGCAAGCGCCGTAGGCGCGCGCAGCGAGGC
>JASJBO010000190.1 GCA_030066475.1 Myxococcota bacterium | reverse complement strand
GCCCCGTCTCCACCGCCGCCGTCGCCACCAGGCCGTCGCGCTGGAGCAGGCGCAGCAGCCGGGCCGCGTCGGGGTCGCGCCCCAGCCAGGCGCGCCGGGTGCGCGGTCGCTCCGCCAGCCAGTCGAGCAGTGGGCGGGCCTCGCGCAGCACGGCGCCCCGCGCCAGCGCCTCGCGACCGCGCGGGGTGAGCGCCAGTCCCGGAGCCGAGCGAGGGCCCGAGCCGGCCGGGAGCGCGCTGGCCAGTGCGAGGCCGACCGGGCAGAAGACGGCCTCGGCCGCTTCCCGTAGGATGCGCAGCAGCGCGGGGGCGAGCACGGGCTCGTCGTCGAGCACGCGCGCAACGGTCCGCAGCCGCTCGGCGGGGCGGCCCGCGTCGCCGTCGCGCGGCTCGACGATCACGCCGGTGAGGCGCCGCCCGCCGAAGGGCACCACGACACGGCAGCCGGGCCGCGCGCGCGGCGCCTGCGCGGCGGTCACCTCGTAGGTGAAGGTCGCATCGATGGGCACGGGCAGCGCCACCTCGACGCGGCTCGCCCGGGCCGGAGGAGAGGCCGGCATGGCCGCAGTGTACCGGGCGGGTCGCGGGGGGCGGGTGGTGGTGCGCGAGGCGCGCGGCGCGCGCACGCTCGAGATCGACGGCACCTTCGCCTCGTGGTGGCGGCCGGGCACGGTCACCACCCGCTCGGTGTGGGACGCGCTCGCGGCGCCGCTGCTGGCGCTGCCGCCGGCGCGGCGCCGCGCGGTGGCGATCCTGGGGCTCGGCGGCGGGAGTGCGGCCCGGCTGGTGCGCGCGCTGGCGCCGCGCGCCCGCATCGTGGGCATCGAGCTCGACGCCGACGTGCTGCGCGCCGCGCGGCGCTGGTTCGCGCTCGATGCCCTCGACGTCGAGGTGCACCAGGAGGACGCGCTCGCCTGGCTGCGGCGCACGCGTACCCGCTTCGACCTGGTGATCGACGACGTGTTCCTGGGCAGCGCCGAGTCGGTGCACAAGCCGGCCTGGATGCTGGAGGTCGGGCTGCCGCTGGCGGCTCGGCGCCTCGCCGCCGGCGGCGTGCTGGTCTCCAATGCGCTCGACGAGGCCGCCGCCGTCGGGCGCGCGCTGGCCGGGCTGCTGCCGCAGCGCCTGGAGCTGCGCATCGACGGCTTCGACAACCGCGTGTTCGCCGCCAGCACGCGGCCGCTGTCGGCGCGCGCGCTACGCAGCGCGCTGGCCGCGGAGCCCGCCATGCGCGACAGCCTGCCCGTGCTCGGCGTTCGCACCGTGCGCGGGCGCTAACCCGACTTCGCCCGTTGTAGCGGGATTCGGTGCGCCCAACAGGGTGCTGAAGAACGGTGGACGGGATTCGGAGAGGCCGGGGTTGGGGAGGGGCGTCGCTCCTTCACTTCCGGCGCGCGCCGGGCACGGCTTCCCCGCGCTGGGGCGGGCGCCTTCAGAGGCGTCGCGCCACCCCTCCCCAACCCCGGCCGCGCGACGATTGGCCGGATCGCGCCGCCCTCATGTCGCCCCCACGAGATTCCGCATCCGCACCAGGTCGTAGGCCCCGCGGCGAAGGTGAAGGCGAGTGGGACGACTGGACCCGGCTCAGCGCGCCGGTGCTCCGGATCCTCGCCGGCTCCTCGGGACGCCTGGGGCGCCCACGTCAGCTCGATGGCCGCGGGCCGCTGCCAGGAACCTCGGCCGGATCCACCAGCCCGTAGCGGCGCCAGCCGCTGCGCAGCAACCAGCTCCGCGGAAGCGCCACCTCCCGCACACCAGGTGGCCGCGGCCCCGCGGGCCTCCGCTTCCACCCCGCGAACCACCGCCCCGACGACGCCTCGTCGAGCCCCACCGGCGGTGCCTGCCCCCGCCGCTCGCGCCAGTGCTTGCGCGCGTTGAGCAGCACATACGCCAGCGCGTGGCGCACTTCGCGCGGCGTCCGGAGCAGGTGCACGTGGTAGCGACCGTCCAGCACGCGCCCCTGGCGCGAGAAGACGCGGTTCACCGCCCGTGCCAGGCGCGCGGAGATCGACTTCATCCCGGACCCCAGCGCCCGCTTGCCGGCCGCCTCGACGATCAGGTGGACGTGATCGCGCTGGACCGAGTAGTGGGCGACTCGGAAGTCGCCGCGCTCGCAAGCCTGGCGGAGCGAGCCCCGGAAGTCGGCGACGAACCGGCGCCGGCGCAGCGACGGGATGCCCCGGCGTACGCGGATCGTCACATGCGCCGGGCACCCCCTGGGCACGCCGGCGCGCCGCACGTGGTGGACGGTCCCACGCCGTCGCACGAGCGGCCGTCCGGCTCCGGGCCTGGGTCCGCCGTGGCCTTTGCGGAGGCGCCTTCGATGGTCCTGAAACGAAATCTGCGTGCCCACTTGAATAATGCTATGTATAGCAAGATTGCAGGGTGTGGGCAAGGCGTCTCTGTGCGTTGACGCTTGGACCGCGATCCGAACGTGGGGCTAGGCGCTGGCCGCGCTAAGGCCGGAAGTCCTCAACGGATGTCGCCTCTCCCACGAGCACCACGCGACAGCGCCATCGAGGGGCGGCTAGGGCTGCGGGGACGGAATCGTGGAGTTCGAGAGCTCGGTTCACGAGTCGTCGCCTCTGCTGACGCGCCCGGCGCTCAACGCGACGGATTCTTCCCTCTGCTTCCCTCCTCACGAGCGGCCGTTGCTCTGGCTGCGGCCCCGGACAGCAAGCGAGCGCCGCCCGCCCGGGCTAGCGTCGCGCGCCATGGCGGCCGAGGCCCTCACGCTGGTCGGTGCGCGAGTGTGGGACGGCTTCGGCCCCGCGCTCGCGAGCGAGACCGCCGCGGTGCGGGTCGAGGCGGGGCGCATCGCGGCCGTCGGCCGCGATGCGGCGCTGTGCGAGGGCGCGGAGGTCGTGGATCTGGAGGGCGCGGCGCTGCTGCCGGGCCTGACCGACGCCCACGTGCACCTGTGCCTCGACCCCGCGATCCGCTCGCCGGAGGAGCAGGGCGCCGTTCCCGTCGAGCAGCGCCGCAGCGCGATGGCGGCGCGTGCCCGCGCCATGGCGGCCGCCGGCATCACCACCGCGCGCGACCTCGGCGGGCCCGACGGCGAAGAGATCCGGCTGCGCGACCGGATCGACCGCGGCGAGCTGCCGGGGCCGCGCCTGCTGTGCGCCGGACAGCCGCTCACCAGCCCGCGCGGCCACTGCTGGTTCTGGGGCGGCGAGGTCGACGGCGACGCCGCGGCCGAGGCCGCGATCGCCCGCCAGGCAAAGCGCGGCGCCGACTGGATCAAGGTGATGGCCACCGGCGGCGTGATGACCGAGGGCACGCCGCCGCAGGTGGCGCAGTTCGACCGCGCGCAGCTCGAGCGGATCGTGGCGGTGGCGCGCGCCCACGGGCGCCCGGTCGCGGCCCACTGCCACGGCACCGAGGGCATCCGCCTCGCGGCGCTGGCCGGCGTGCGCACCATCGAGCACTGCTCGTTCGCCGGCGCTCGCGGCTTCGCCGACGCCGCCGATCCGCGCGTGATCGACCTGCTGCGGGCGCCCACGCTCTGGGTGTCGCCGACCATCAACCACGGCTGGGCGCGCTTCCGCGAGAAGGACGGAGAGCCGACCGGCTTCGCCCGGCGCGTGCGCGCGCTGTGGCGGGCCGCGCGCGGCGTGCGGGCGCACCTGGTGGCCTCGACCGACGCCGGCATCCCGGGCGTCGAGCACCACCGGCTGCCGGAGGCGCTCGCCGTGTTCGCCGACTACGCCGAGCTGCGGCCGGTGCAGGCGCTGCGCGCCGCGACCTCCGAGGCCGCGCGCGCGCTCGGACTGGCCGACGTGACCGGCGCGATCCGCCCCGGGCTGGCGGCCGACCTGCTCGCGGTGGACGGCGACCCGATCGCCGACCTCGACGCCCTGCACGCCGTGCGGCTGGTGCTGGCGCGCGGACGGCGCGTCGAGGCGGAGGCGGGGTGAGCGCGCGCGCCGGGCTCGCCGCGCTGCTGGCGTCGACCGCCGCCTGCAGCGGCGACCTGAGCGCGCGCCCGGCGGCGCGCGACGCGGTGAGCCCGATTCCGCGCACCACGCAGTCGATCGCCGCCGGCGCCGTCCTCTACCGCGACCACTGCGAGCGCTGCCACGGCCCCACCGGCCTCGGCAACGGTCCCGACGCGCTCCAGGTCGAGACCGGCGTCGGCAACCTGGTCGAGCGCGCCGCCGTGCTGCGTCCCGGCAGCATCGCGTGGAAGATCCAGAACGGCTGGAACTCGATGCCGGCGTTCCCGCAGCTCGGCGAGGTCGAGGTCTGGCAGCTCGTCCACTTCGTGCAGACGCTCGCCCCCGGCGGAGGCGACTGAGGAGACTGCCCATGGACCTGGGCTCCGGCTCGCTCGCCGACCTGGCGCGACTGCGCGACTTCAAGCGGCGCCGCGTCTCGTCCTGGGACCGCAGCGGCGGCAACCGCGACTTCCTGATCCTCCAGCCGGGCGAGCGCCGGGCGTTCGCGGAGATCGACGGCGCCGGCTGCGTCAAGCACGTCTGGATCACCACCATGCCGCTCCAGCCCGAGCCCCACGACCTGTGCGGGCTGGTGCTGCGCGCCTTCTGGGACGGCGAGGACACGCCCAGCGTCGAAGCGCCGCTCGGCGACTTCTTCGGGGTCGGCTTCGGGCTGCGGCGCAACTTCGTCTCGCTGCCGCTGCAGATGAGCCCCGAGGACGGGCGCAGCATGAACTGCTGGTTCCCGATGCCGTTCGCCGCGGGCGCCCGCCTCGAGATCGAGAACCAGGGCGCCGTCCCGCGCGTCTTCTACTTCTACGTCGACTACGAGGAGTACGCCGCGCTCGACCCGGCGCTGGCGCGCTTCCACGCCTGGTGGAACCGCCTGAACCCGAGCGCCGGCACCGCGCGCGAGAAGGGCTACGCCGAGGCCGACTACGCCGACCTGGGCGCGCGACTGCGCGGGCCGTGGCTCGAGACCAACCTGGACGGCGCGCGCAACTACACCATCCTCGACGCGCGCGGCGAGGGGCAGTACGTGGGCTGCGTGCTCAACGTCGACGTGTTCGAGAGGCAGCTCAACGACTGGTACGGCGAGGGCGACGACATGATCTTCGTCGACGACGAGCCCTGGCCGCCGCGCCTGCACGGCACCGGCACCGAGGACTACTTCAACACCGCCTTCTGTCCGACCCAGGAGTACCACGCGCCCTACCACGGGCTGACGGTCTACAGCGGCACGCCCGAGTGGCCGTGGAGCGGCAAGAACTCGATGTACCGCTTCCACGTCGAGGACCCGATCCGCTTCGAGCGGCGGATCCGCGTCACGATCGAGACCGGCCACGACAACGCGCTGGCCAACGACTACTCGAGCGTGGCCTACTGGTACCAGCGCGGCCGGCGCGAGCCGCTTCCGCCGCTGCCGCCGCTGGCCGAGCGCCTGCCGCGGCCCGACCCGAAGCGCTGAGATAGGATCTCCCCGTGGCCGCGAAGAAGACGGCGCGCAAGAAGACGACCCGCCGCAAGACCGCGCGCAAGAGCGGCCGCAAGACCTCCGCGGCGAAGCGCCTGACGCCGCGCGTGGAGAAGCGCGGGCTGGCCGCCGATCAGGTGGTGCTGCCGGTGGCCACCCCGGAGCTGGCAGGTCTGGTTGGCGAGGTCGAGCGGGCGGGCGGCGCGGCGATCGGCGCCTATCGCGAGCCGTTCTCGGGCCGACCGATCCTGCTGGCCTCGCTGCCGCTCGGCGCGATCGAGCCGACCCCGTTCCAGCGCGATCTCTCGCCCACGCACACGAAGCGGCTGGCGCAGAAGATCGAGGAGAGCGGCTCGTTCCTCGACCCGCTGATCGTGGTGCGCGGGGCCGAGGGCGGCTTCTGGACGCCCAACGGCCGGCACCGGCTGGCCGCCGCCAAGGTGCTGGGACTGCGGCAGGTGACGGCGCTGGTGTCGCCCGACGAGGACCTGGCCTTCCGCATCCTGGCGCTCAACACCGAGAAGGCGCACAACCTGAAGGACCGCAGCCTCGAGGTGATCCGCATGGCGCGCGAGCTGGCGCGCCGCCGCAAGCGGGCGGTGGAGTCGGACTTCGCGGCCGAGTTCGAGGCGCCCGAGCTGCTGACGCTCGGCCTCGTCTACGAGCAGCAGGGTCGCTTCGCAGGGGGTGCCTACAGCCCGTTCCTCAAGAAGATCGACCGCTTCAGCGACAAGACGCTGGCCAAGAGCCTGCAGGAGCGCGAGGGCTGGGCGGCGCGCCTGCTGCAGATCGACGCCGAGGTGAAGCGCATCGTCGCCGAGCTGCAGGAGCGCGGCTTCAAGTCGCCGTACCTGCGCAACTACGTGGTGGCGCGCATCAACCCGGTGCGCTTCCACCGGGCGAAGAAGGGCGACACGAAGCCGCCGATGGCGATCGGCGCGGCGCTCACGCGCATGGCGGGCTCGGCCAAGAGGTTCGACACGGGCTCGGTGCGCGAGCGCGACCTGGCGCTGGTCGCCGCGGTGGCGGATTGAAGGAGGACCCGGGCCCGAGCGCTTCGAGAACGAGCGCCTCCCCCGCTCTGGGCGCCGCTCTGATCAGGGGCAGGGCGGGGTGCCGGCGCAGGCGAGCCCCGAGGGCCCGGGTGGACCGCCGAAGCGCGCGCGCAGCGCGTTGAAGTCGGCGAGGCCCACCGCGCCGTCGCCGTTGGCGTCGAGCGCCGGGTCGAAGCCGGGATCGCCCTCGCCGCGTCCGAAGCCGGCGCGCAGGCGCGCGAAGTCGGCGAGGCCCACCGCCCCGTCGTCGTCGTAGTCGGGGTCGCAGGCGTTGCCGAAGCCGTCGGCGCCCGTGTCGAGCTGGTCGGGGTTCGGCTCGGTCTCGCAGTTGTCGTCGGAGTCGGGCACGCGGTCGCCGTCGGCGTCGGGCTCGGCGGCGGGGTCGTAGACCTGGTGCAGGTCGGTGACGCCGAAGCCCTCGACCGGTCCGCCGCCGGGCACGTGGACGAGGCCATCGAGCGCGGCGGCGCCGATCCCGTGCACGCCCACGGGCAGCGGGCTCTGCGCCGTCCAGCGGTCGTGCTCGGGCCAGTAGGCCTCGTTCTCGACGAAGGTCCCGTCCGCCGAGTCGGCGCCTTCGCCGCCGAGCACGAAGAGCCGATCGCCCAGCGTCGCGGCGCCGAGGCCGCCGCGCGCCGTCGGGAGCGGCGCGCGCGCGCTCCACTCGCCGCTCGCCGGGTCGTAGGCCTCGAGCGCGTCGGTGATCCCCCCGATCGCGAAGCCGCTGCGTCCGCCGGCCGCGTAGAACACGCCGCCGAGCGCGCCCGCGGCCAGGTGGTTGCGCGGCGTGGGCATCGGCGCGAGCACCGCCCACGCGTCGGCACCCGGGTCGTAGACGGCGAAGTCGCGCTCGCGCGCGTTGGGTGAGCCGCCCGCGGCGTACACGAGCCCGTCGATCACCGCCGCCGCGAGTCCACCGCGCGCGGTCGGCATCGGCGCGCGCGGCGTCCACTCGTCCGCGTCCGGGTCGTAGGCCCAGACCGTGTCGAGCGCGGGGAAGAAGCGGATGTTGTCCCAGCCGCCGATCACGTAGAGGGTGCCGTCCACGCTCGCGGCCGCCGCGTGGTGGACCGGGACGGGCAGCGGCGCCGCGAGCGACCAGCCCGCTCCGGGCTCGTAGACCTCGACCGTGTCGGCGATCGAGAGGTCGCCGCGGAAGCCGCCGATCACGTAGATGCGGTCTTCGAGGGCGGCGACGGCCACCTCCTGGCGCGCCTCGGGAAGCGGTGCCCCGGCGCTCCACGGCTCGGCGCTCGCCGGCGCGGCGACCAGCAGCAGGGCGGCGACGAAGCGGCAGCGCAGCATCGCCCCCGAGCGTACACGATCAGGCGCGCGCCGATGCCTGGTGTCGGACGCGGCTCCGCCGTACGCTCGCGCCGTGAGCGACACGATCCAACGCGACCGGACGATCCGGGACTTCGGCGACCAGTGGTCCCACTACCCCGAGAACGACGGCCACTACGCCTCGCTCGACCTGCTCGCCGACGTCTTCGGCCCGCTGCTCGGGATCGAGGAGCTGCGCGGCGCGCGCGCGGTCGACATCGGGAGCGGCACCGGTCGCATCGCGCTGATGCTGCTCGAGGCGGGCGCCGCGCACGTCACCGCGGTGGAGCCGTCGCGCGGGGCCGAGATCCTGCGCCGCAACCTCGCGCCGCACGGCGAACGCGCCACCGTGCTCCAGGCGCGCGGCGACGAAGTGCCCGCCGACCTCGACGCCGACCTCGTGATCTCGTACGGCGTGATCCAGTTCATCCCCGATCCGCTGCCCACCCTGCGCGCGGCCCTCGCTGCGCTGCGGCCGGGCGGGCGGCTGGTGATCTGGGTGTACGGCAAGGAGGGGATGGGGCTGTACCTGGGCGCGGTGAATGCGCTGCGCGCGATCACCACGCGGCTGCCGCACTGGGCGATCTCGGCGGTCTGCAGCGCGCTGAACGTCGCCCTCGACCTCTACACGCCGCTGTGCCGGTTGCTGCCGCTGCCGCTGCGCAGCTACGTGCTCGGCACGCTCTCGAAGCTCGACCGGCGCACCCGCAAGCTGGTGATCTACGACCAGCTCAACCCGACCTACGCGAAGTACTACACGGGCCCCGAGATCGAGGCGGTGGTCGCCGCGGCCGGCTTCAGCGACGTCCGGCTCCACCACCGACGCGGCTACAGCTGGACCGTGCTGGCGGCGCGGCCGGTTTGATGGACTTCGCTCGCCTGCGGCTCGCTGCGCGCTCCGCCGCCCAAAGCGGCGGCTCCGCTTGCGCCGGCGACCTCGATTGCCTCGTCGGAGGGGGCAGGCGGGCCGACTCGCGACCTCAGTAGCTGGGGTCGTACATCGAGTCGCGCAGCGACGCGCGCAGGTCGTCGGGGCGGGGCAGGGCGGCCAGGCCCTCCTCGTAGGCGCGCTCGGCGACGGCCACCGCGATGTCCAGCGAGATGGCGCGGACGTCCGAGCGCGGCGGGTAGAGCGCCCCCCGCTCCAGGTCGTCCGGCGCCACGCGCTCCGCGAGGGCGGCCGCGGCCGCCAGGAACATCCCGTCGCTCACGCCCCGGGCGCGGCAGCCGACCACGCCCAGGCCGACGCCCGGGAAGACGTAGGCGTTGTTGCCCTGTCCGGGGTGGAACGTGACGCCGTTCCACTCGACCGGATCGAAGGGGCTGCCGCTCGCGAAGACGGCCCGGCCCCGGGTCCAGCGATAGGCCTGCTCCGCCGTGCACTCGGCGTGGGCGGTGGGGTTCGACAGCGCGAACAGCACGGGCCGCTCGTTCAGGCGCGCCATCCGCTCGACCGCGTCCTGCGTGAACGCGCCGGCGAAGCCGGTCGCGCCCACCAGGGCGTGCGGGCGGTGCGCTTCGATCGCCTCGAGGAAGCCGAGCGGCGCGTGGTCGTGGGCATAGGGACGGTTGTGCGGCGCGAGGTCGTCGCGCCTGCTCGTGACGAGCCCGTGCTCGTCGACGAACCACAGGCGCCGGCGCGCCTCCTCGGGGTCGAGGCCCTCGGCCGTGAGCGCCACCGAGAGCAGGTCGCCGATGCCGGTGGCCGCCGAGCCGGCGCCCAGGAACAGGAAGCGCTGCTCGCCGAGCGGCGTTCCCGTGATGCGGGTCGCCGCGCGCAGCCCCGCGAGCACCACTGCCGCCGTGCCCTGGATGTCGTCGTTGAAGCACAGGGTCTTCTCGCGGTAGCGCTCGAGCAGGGCGTAGGCGGTCGGCGACTGGAAGTCCTCGAACTGCACCAGCGCGCCGGGATACGCGTCCTCCACCGCCGCCACGAATTCGTCCATCAGGTCGAAGTACGCCGGGCCGCGGATCCGCTCCTTTCGCACGCCGAGGTACAGGGGGTCCTCCCGCAGCTCGACGTTGTTGGTGCCCATGTCGAAGAGCACGGGCAGGCACTGGCTCGGATGGATGCCCGCGCAGGCGGTGTACAGCGCGAGCTTGCCGATCGGGATGCCCATGCCACACGCGCCCAGGTCGCCCAGGCCGAGGATGCGCTCGCCGTCGGTGATCACGATCACGCGCACGTCGCGCTCGGGCCAGTTGTCGAGCATCGTCCGGATCTGGCCGCGGTCGTCCGGCGTGACGTGGAAGCCGCGCGCCTCGCGGATGATGTGCGCGAACTCCTTGCAGGCCTGGCCGACGGTCGGCGTGTAGACGATCGGCGCGAACTCGTCGATGTGCTCGAGCATGGTGCGGTAGAACAGGCGCTCGTTGCGGCCCTGCAGCGACATCAGGAAGATGTACTTCTCGATGTCGCTGTCCTTGCGGCGCAGGTTCTCGAGGATGCGCTGGATCTGCAGCTCCTGCGTCTCCACCTGCGCCGGCAGCAGGCCGCGCAGCCCCAGCCGTTCGCGCTCCTCCGGCGTGAAGGCCGACGCCTTGTTGAGGTTCGGGTCGGCCAGCACGGCGCGTCCTCGGAGCGTCTCCATCGGTCGTCCCCCGCTCACGCCCCGCGCGGCCCGGCGCCGGTTCCGCGCCGCTAGCCGGCGAGGAACTGGATCGCCGCCTGGTTGAAGCGCTTGGCGGCCTCGACCATCACCAGGTGGGCCGCGCTCGGAACCGTGACGAGGTGGGCGTCGCCGAGCCGCGCCACCAGCTCGCGCGCCAGGTGCGGCGGCGTCAGGACGTCCTGCTGGCCGCAGACCACCAGCGCGGGATGCGCGAGCCCGTCCAGCCGGTCGAGCGTGTCGTGCCCGAGGCAGGCCTCGCACTGGCGCGCCAGCGTCTCGTCGGTCATCGGCCGGCCGTCGCGCAAGAAGCCCTCGAGCATCCCGCCCACCAGGTCGGCCTGCTCGAAGGTCTCGTCCGAGAGCGTCCAGAGCATGCGCTCGCGGCCCATCACCTCGAGCGCGGTGCCGTCGCGCAGCATCTGCAGCCACTTCTCGAGCAGCCAGCGCCGCTTGGCGTCCGGCCGCGCGTAGGTGCCCACCAGCACCAGGCGCGCCACCCGCTCGCCGTGCCGCAGCGCCAGCTCCTGGGCCACCATGCCGCCCATGAACGCGCCCAGCACGTGGGCACGCTCGATCCCCAGGGCGTCGAGCAGGGCGGCCGCGTCGTCGGCGAGGTCGGCGGTGGTGAAGGGACCGCCGGGGTCGCCGCTCTGGCCCACGCCGCGGTGCTCGTAGATCAGCGTGGGGCGTGCCTCGGAGAACTCCGGCACCTGGAGCGGCAGCCAGCCGCGGCCGGAGCCGCCCATTCCGGAGATCAGCAGCAGCGGCGTGGCGTTCGCGTCGCCGTGCAGCTCGTAGCTGATCTCGAGCTCGCCGGCTCCGGAGCGGGCGCGGACCTGACGCATGGAGGCGATTCTAACCGAAAGCGGCGCTGCTAGAATCCGCCGGGCCCCCCGCGGAGACCCGCCACGCGCCCGCTCGCCCATCCGCCGCTCCGGCTCCTGCCGGCGCTCGCCGTCTTCGCGCTCGCCATCCGTGCGCTCGCGGCGGGCGCGGGGGCCGCGCCGCTCGAGCTCGGCGCCACCGTGAAGAGCGAGTGGGCGCTCGAGACGGGCTCGGGCACCAGCCAGAAGCTCGAGCTGGTGATCCTGCCCGAGCTGCGTGCCGAGCTCCCGGCCTCGCTGCGCCTGACCGCGATCGGGCGGCTGCGCACCGACGCCTACGACCGCGTCGAGCGCGGCAGCGAGCGCCCCCAGGAGACCTCGAAGATCTCCCACCGCCGCATCATCGGCGACCGCACCGACATCGAGCTGCGCGAGTTCTTCCTGGACGCCGATCTCGGCCCGGTGTTCCTGAGGCTCGGCAAGCAGCAGGTGGTGTGGGGTGAGACGGATGGCCTCAAGCTGCTCGACGTGGTCAATCCCCAGGACTTCCGCGAGTTCATCCTGCCCGACTTCGAGGACTCGCGGATCCCGCTGTGGACGGTGAATGCCGAGATTCCGCTGGGCGAGGCGCTGCTCCAGCTGATCTGGGTGCTGGACCCGAGCGCGGACGAGCTGCCGGAGCCGCGCTCGGTGTTCGCCTTCTCCTCGCCACGGCTGGTCCCGCGGCGCCCGCCCGGGGTGCCGACGCGCCTGCGCAACCCCGACCGGCCGCGCGCCTTCGTGGAGGGCTCGGACGCCGGAGCGCGCCTCTCGGCCTTCCTCGGCGGCTGGGACCTGAGCCTGGCCTACCTCTATCATTACAACGACCGCCCGGCGTTCCGGGCGGCTCCCGCACTGGTGGGTGGAATGCCGGGCGTGGAGCTGAACATCGAGTACGAGCGCTCCCACCTGGTGGGCGCGACCGCGAGCCGCGGCTTCCGCGACTGGACGCTGCGCGCCGAGCTGGCCTGGGAGTCGGACGAGCCGCTGCCCAGCACCGCGACCAAGGACCGCTCGACCCAGGCCGCCGACCTCGCCTACGCGATCGGAGTCGACTGGTACGGCCTCGAGGAGACGCTGCTCTCGGTGCAGCTGTTCCAGAGCTGGCTCACGACGCGTCCGCAGGGGCTCGCACGCGACACGCTCGACACGAACGTCACCTTCCTCGCCCAGCGCGACTTCTGGAACGACGCGCTCATGCTCCAGAGCATCTGGATCCACAACGTGAACGACGGCGACGGACTGGCGCGGGGCAAGGCCACCTACGAGCTGATGGACGGCCTGTACGTCTGGGGCGGCATCGACGTGTTCTACGGCACCCGCAAGGGGATCTTCGGACAGTACGACTCGGAGGACCGGCTGGTGTTCGGCTTCGAGTGGGGGTTCTGAGCGTGCCGGTTCCGCTCGCGGACGCGGCGCCGCACGGCACGGTGCTGCTCGAGGTCTCCTGGGAGGTCTGCAACCAGGTCGGCGGCATCTACCAGGTGCTGCGCTCGAAGGCGCCCGAGATGGTCGAGCGCTGGCAGGACCGCTACTTCCTGGTCGGCCCCTACCTGCCCGAGCGCGCCGAGCTCGAGTACGAGTCGCTGGTGCCGCCCGGCTGGCTGGGCCGGGCGCTCGCAGGCCTCGCCGAGCAGGGCGTCGCGGCCCACCACGGCCGCTGGCTGGTGTCGGGGCGGCCGCACGTCGTGCTGCTCGACCTGGAGGGAGCGCGCGGGCGCCTCGACGCGCTGCGCGCCGGGCTGCGCGAGCGCCACGGTCTCGAGACCTGGAGCCGCGACCGGCTCGTCGACGAGGTGGTGGTCTTCGCCGAGGCGACGCGCGCGTTCGTCGAGCTGGCCGCCGAGGCCTGGCAGACCACCGGCGACGGCGGTGGCCGCCGCGTGCTGGTGCACGGCCACGAGTGGCTCGGCGGCCTGGCGCTGCCGCAGCTGCGAGACGTCGAGCGCCCGATCGCCACCGTCTTCACCACCCACGCGACGCAGGTCGGGCGCGCGCTCGCCTCGGCGGGCGAGGATCTCTACGAGCACCTGCCGTGGATCGACGCCGCCGCCGAGGCCGGCCGGCACGGCATCCGCGCCCAGCACGCGATCGAGCGCGCCTGCGCGAGCAGCGCCCACGTCTTCACCACGGTCTCGCCGATCACCGCCGAGGAGTGCAACAGCCTGCTGGGCCGCGCGCCCGATGCGATCACGCCCAACGGCCTCGACGTCGCGCGCTACGACCTCGGCGCCGACTTCCAGACCGCGCACGGGCAGCACAAGGAGGCGCTGCACGCGTTCTCGATGGCGCAGTTCTTCCCCCACTACGCGTTCGACCTGGACCGTACGCTCTACTTCTTCACGAGCGGCCGCTTCGAGCCGCGCAACAAGGGCTTCGACCTGTGCCTCGAGACGATGGCGCGGCTCAACCTCGAGCTGCACGCGGCCGGGCTGGACGTCACGGTGGTGTTCTTCATCGTGACCGACCGGCCGACGCGTTCGCTGCAACCCGACGTGCTCCAGGCGCGCGGCGTGCTCGAGGAGCTGCGCGAGGTCACGCGGCGGATCTCCGATCAGGTCGGGGATCGCCTGTTCCGGGAGGGCGCCGCCGGGGGGCGCGTGCGCCTCGACGACCTGGTGGACGAGTACTGGCTGCTGCGGCTGCGCGCGACGCAGCAAGCGCTGCGCCGCGGTGGCGACGCGCCCCTGGTGACGCACGTGATCGACCACGACGCCAACGATCCCGTGCTGCAGCACATGCGGCAGCTGCGCCTGCGCAACGGCCCCGACGACCGGGTGAAGGTGGTCTACCATCCGCGCTTCGTCAGTCCGGTCAACCCGCTCTGGGGCATCGAGTACGAGCAGTTCGTGCGGGGCTGCCACCTGGGGGTCTTTCCGAGCCGCTACGAGCCGTGGGGCTACACGCCCCTCGAGTGCGTGGCGATGGGCGTGCCGGCGATCACGAGCGACCTGGCCGGCTTCGGCCGCCACGTCGCCGAGTCCTATCCCGACCACGACGACTGGGGGGTGAACGTGCTGAACCTGCGGGGTCTGGGCTTCCACGACGCGGCGGCGGTGCTGACGCAGAAGCTGCTGGCGTTCTGTCGCCTCGACCGCCGCGGCCGCATCGCGCTGCGCAACGATCTGCAGCCGCGCGTGCACGCCTTCTCGTGGTCGCACCTCGTGCGGGCCTATCACGAGGCGCACGACAAGGCGCTCGCGACCGCGGGGGTCGCGGCGTGACGGCCCGGCATCCGGCAGCCCGGGTCATCGACTGGGTCGTGACCGTCCCGTTCCTGCTGGCGTTCGGGGGGACCCTGCTGGTCTTCGATCCGCTCCAGCGGCTGGCGCGCCTGTTCGGGCGCCGGCCGCAGGAGATCACCGCCGGGGCGCTCCAGTTCACGCTGGTCCAGGTGTTCCGCCTGTGCGGCACGAGGATCCGGGTGGAGCGCTCGCCCGACGCGCTGCCGCGCACGCCCTACCTGCTGATCGCCAACCACCAGAGCATGTTCGACATCCCGATCGTGGGCGCGCTGCTGTTCTCGAACTACCCGAAGTACGTGTCGAAGCGCTCGCTGGCGCGCGGGATCCCGAGCATCTCGTACAACCTGCGCGCGGGCGGTCACGCGCTGATCGACCGCGACGACCGCGAGCAGGCCACCGAGGCGATCCGCTCGCTGGGCGTCACGGCGCGCGAGCGCGGGGTCTCGGCGCTGATCTACCCGGAGGGCACGCGGGCGCGCGGCGGCGAGCTGGCGCCGTTCCGGCCCGCCGGGGCGCTGGCGCTGATGGAAGCCGCCCCGGAGCTGCCGGTCGTGCCGGTCGCGATCGACGGCGCCTGGCGCCTGCTGCGCCACAACCTGCTGCCGGTCCCGTTCGGCACCCGCGTCCACGTCTCGATCGGCGCCCCGATCGAGCGTCGCCCGGACGAGGACCGCCATGCGCTGCTGGAGCAGACGCGCGAGTACATCGCGAAGGAGCTGGAGAGCTGGCGCTCGGCGACCCGGTCCTGAGCGGGCAACACCGCAAGTGCCGCCGGCTCGGCGGCGGCGCGCGCAGCGAGCCGCAGGCGAGCGAAGTCGAACAGCTGGCTATCTTGCCATTTTCTTGAGGTCGGTCAGCACGCCCTTGGCGACGGCCTTGAGCGTCTCGAAGACGCCCTTGCCCGACATCGCGCAGGCCTCGAACTCGACCGCGCCCGTGGGGTTCAGCAGCCGCTGCATCTCCTCGAGCGGCGCGGCGTTGGGCAGGTCCCGCTTGTTGTACTGCATCACGTACGGGATCTTGTCGAGCTCGTAGCCCTGCTCCCCCAGGTTGATCTTCAGGTTGTCGAGGCTCTCGAGGTTGGCCTCCATGCGCTCGACCTGCGAGTCGGCCACGAACACCACGCCGTCGACGCCCTTCAGGATCAGCTTGCGGCTGGCGTCGTAGAAGACCTGCCCCGGCACCGTGTAGAGGTGGAAGCGGGTCTTGAAGCCCCGGATCTGGCCGAGGGCGAGCGGCAGGAAGTCGAAGAACAGGGTGCGCTCGGTCTCGGTCGCGAGCGAGATCATCTTCCCCTTCAGGTCGGGGTTGGTCTTGCTGTAGATGTACTGCAGGTTCGTCGTCTTGCCGCACAGGCCCGGGCCGTAGTAGACGACCTTGCAGTTGATCTCGCGCGCTGCGTAGTTGATGAAGGACATGGGCCCCGCTCAGTCCGAGAACAGCTTGTCGATGTCGTCATCGGTGATTTCGGAGAAGGGACTCCCGCCGCCGCTCTGCGCCTGCTCGCTCTTCTTCTGGATCTCCTCGAACAGACGGGCCAGCTCGGCGCCGGCCTTCTTGACGCGCAGTCGCACGAGGCCGAGCGAGCTGCGCTCGTCGAAGATCACGACCAGGATGATGCGCCGGGCCACCACGGTCATGTGGAGGTTGTCGCGCTGCCCCTGGTGGTAGTGGATCGGGAACTCCTCCTCGCCGATGATCTTGGCGAGGCCCCCGGTGGCGGCGATCGAGCCGGCCGTGAGCGAGGCGAGGCTGGTCGTGTCGATGCCCCGCACGTCGCCGGCCTCGGCCAGCAGCTGGCCGTTCTTGTCCACCACGAAGACGCCCTTGGCGTGGGCGTCGCGCGCCAGGCGCTCGCAGACCCCGAGGACCTTGCGGTAGTCCTCGTCGTAGAGCACGAGCTGGGTGTCGACGATCGGCATCTGCGTCCGTAAGTACTCGACTTGTCGAGCGGGTTGGCGGCTGGACTCTACCCCGCGGATCGCGCGCCGGGCAAGCACCAAAGCGGCACAGCGCCACGTTCCGGACCCTGGCATCGGCGGTCGGCGGGTCGGGCTTTAGCTAGTCCCGGTCGGCGTCGAGTGGGCGCCGGTTCTCGATCGAGCGCGCCACCGTAACGTGGTCGGCGTACTCGAGGTCTCCGCCCAGCGGCATCCCGCACGCGATGCGCGTCGTGCGCGCGCCCGTGGGCGCGAGTCGCTCGGCCAGGTAGTGGGCGGTGGCGTCGCCCTCGGCGGTGGGGTTGGTGGCGAGGATGACCTCGCGCACGCCCCCGGCCCGCACGCGCTGCTCGAGCTCGGCGATGCGCAGCTCCTCGGGGCCGATGCCGTCGATCGGGGCCAGCGCGCCGCCCAGCACGTGGTAGCGGCCCGAGAAGCCGGCGCGTTCGACGGCGGCCAGGTCGGCCGGCTCTTCCACCACGCACAGCAGCGCGGGGTCGCGGCGCGGGTCGCGGCACACCACGCAGGGCGAGGCGTCGGTGAGATCGAAGCACTCCGCGCAGAGCACGATCTCCTTCTTGAGGCGCACGA
>JASJBO010000189.1 GCA_030066475.1 Myxococcota bacterium | reverse complement strand
TCGCCCTCGCCCTCGCCCTCGCCTTCTCCTTCGCCTTCGCCCTCGCCCTCGCCTTCGCCTTCGCCTTCTCCTTCGCCCTCGCCCTCGCCCTCTCCTTCGCCTTCTCCCTCACCAGGCGGGCACTGGCAGAACATGTCGCAGCTGCCGGGGCACATCGCGTCGTCGGTCCCGTCGCACTCCTCGTCGGGCCGGTTCACGCGATCGTCGCCGCAGAACGCTTCTCCTTCTCCTTCGCCCTCGCCTTCGCCTTCGCCCTCGCCTTCGCCCTCACCCTCGCCTTCGCCCTCTCCCTCGCCCTCACCTTCTCCCTCGCCTTCACCCTCGCCCTCGCCAGGACAATCGGTGACGTCGACGCCGTTGAGGTCGGTCTGGTTGAAGCCGGCGAAGGCGAGGCAGACGTCCACCGCGACGGCGTCCAGGCCCTGCGAGGTCCCGGTCAGCTCGCCGCTGCCCGGGTCGACGTCGAAGAAGGTGCCGGGCGCCTCCGTCCAGGCCTGGTCGGCAAGGGGCAGCAGCTCGGGCACCGGGAACTGCACCCGGAAGCGGTCCAGCGTGATCGACGGCGTCCCCACGTCCAGGGTGAACGAGAAGTCGAGCAGGAACGGACCGCCCTCGTAGGTCCCGCTGGCGGGCGACACCGTCGCGAGCGGCGGGATCGCCACGCTGAATCCGGTCTCCGGCAGGAGGTTGTCGACGATCTCGAGCAGCTCGGCGCCACCGGCACCGATCCCGTCGAACGCGACCGTGCGGTTCAGGTTCGGCATCGACACCAGGCCGACGACCGACGCATCGCGCTGCGGCGGCATCTCGCAGCGGTCGACCGCCAGCGGCTCCTCGGGCAGGTAGCTCTCGTTGCGGATGTCGACGGCCGTCAGCTCCGGACCCACCACCACGACGACCCCGTCGGTCGCCTCGCCCATGCACTCGGCGTGGAAGGTCGCCTGCACCATCGAGATGCCGGGCGCCTTCGCGGTGACCTGTCCGGCCAGAGACGTCAGGCTGAGCGAGTTGGAGACCCGGATCACCGCGTCCTCGGTCACGGCCTGCTCGCGCGTGCTCGCCGCCACCGGGCCGACCTCGAACTCCAGGAGCTGGGCGAGGCCGATCGGCACGGTCACCTGCAGCGCCTTGCCGAGCCACGACACCGGTCCGCCGGCTCCGGCCTCCACGGCCAGGTCGATCAGCGAAGTCAGCCCGTTCATCAGGTCGGCGCCCTGGATCAGTCCGCCGACCAGGTCGAACTTCAGGCTGTCGAGACCGATCAGGCCGGTGGTCCCGAGCGTGTCGAACGTGCCGTCGCAGAACGGACCGCCCGGCGGGAACAGGATCATGGGCAGGTCGTCCGTGAGCTCGGTCTGGAAGCGCTGGTCGATCCGCTCCGTCAGCAGGCTCAGGGCCCCGGTGGCGATCGAGCGCGGCCCGATCTCGATCGACCGGGCCTCGAGCAGCTTCAGCCCCGACGCGACGAACGCATAGTTGGTCACCTCGTCGCCGTTGCGCGCCACCAGCACGTTCACCCCGACCCGGCTCGGGTCGAGGAAGACGATCTCCTTGTTGTCCTTGTCGACGTCGATCGGGACGATCGAGAAGTCGAACTGGCCCTGGAGGACGTTCTGGTTGAAGTAGTCGATCACCGGATCGAGCAGCGCCGGGCTCAGCCGCCGTCCGATCCAGTCGTACTCGGTGTTCGGATCGTCCGTGATGTCGCGACCGGTGGCGACCTCCTCCACCAGGATCGGCCGCCGCTCGGTGCCGCACAGGCCGACGATGATCCGCGGGGCCAGCCGGATGTCGTACATGCAGGTCGACGGACACGAGTCGCCGTCCTCGGTGTTGCCGTCGTCGCAGTCCTCGAGCCAGGGCTCCGCGTCGTCCACGATCCCGTCGCCGCAGGCGGGGAGCAGGCAGGTCAGGCGGCACGCGTTGGGCGCGTTGGCGTTGCGGTCGCCGTTGTCGCACTCCTCGGGCGGCGAGTCGACCACCGCATCGCCGCAGACCCGCGGGATGCAGGCGCAGTCCGGCGTGCAGCGACCCGGACACATCGAGTCGTCGGCGCGGTCGCACTGCTCGCTCGACTGGTTGACCTGGTTGTCGCCGCACTCCGGCCCCTGGGGCGGCACGCCGCAGGTGCAGTTCGGGAGGCACTGGCCCGGACAGGCGGCGTCGTCGCTGCCGTCGCACTGCTCGGCGGGGAACGGCTGGTTGATCGCCCCGTCGCCGCAGAAGGGCGGCGGCGGCGGCACCGGGCAGGTGCAGTCGGACTGGCAGCGGCCGGGGCAGGCGGTGTCGTTGCTCCCGTCGCACTGCTCGCCGGGATCGATCATGCCGTCGCCGCAGCCGTACCAGCGGATCTGCAGCGGGTCGAGCACCAGGCTCTGGCACATCGCTCCCGGACCGCGCAGCTCGGCGTTGACGGTCGAGTAGCCGGGCACTGGCGGCCCGGTCTTGCGGGCGCGCCCGACGAGGTTGTCGCCCACCCGGCGGCCTGTCTGCCGCACGTCGAAGCTGCTGTAGGAGCCTCCCGCCGAGAAGGCGTAGAAGCCGCGCGGCGGCACGCCCGACGCGACGATCTCGACCGTGGTGCCGACCGGCGCCGAGACCGGCCCCGAGAGCGCCGCCTCGGGCCGGAACAGCACCATGTCGTCGATCACCTCGTTGCCGGCCTGGTCGCGCGCGATCAGGGTGATGTCCATGCGGGCGTCGAAGCGCTGGGGATCGATGTCTTCGAACTCGCAGACGTTGTTCTCGGGATCGAAGACGAGCTGCACGCCGGCCCCGTTGATCAGCAGCTCGCACTCGCGGATGCGGTTGCACGGGATCGTGGTGCTGCCGCCGGGGTCGTAGGTCGCCTTCAGGGTGAAGGTCGAGTCGACGCACGCCTCGTCGCGGGGATCGGTGCTCGTCAGGCGCGGCGGCACCTGGTCCACGTAGACCTTGATCCGGGTCTCCGCCTCGTCCTGGTTGAGGATGTCGCCGGTGACGCGCAGCTCGTACTCGCCGTCGGCGACCGGCGCAGGCGCCTGCAGGTCGACCTCGGTTCGCCAGCCGTCGTCGGGGTTGCCGGCGAAGTTGAACTGGCTCCGCACCACCCCGCCGAAGGTCGCCTGAGCGAGGTTGTACGAGACGGTCCCGTCTCCCCCGAGGTCCTCCGTCCCGGCCGCGAGGATGTCGAACTTCCCGGCCAGGCAGCTGCCCCAGTCCGGATCGACGATGCCGATGATCGGCTCGATCGCGACGTCCTCGGGGTTCCGGCCCACGCCGAGGCCGTCGATCGAGGGCACCGTGAGCGGCACGGCGCCCGGCGAGGAGAGGCCGTCGGGGTCCCAGAGCAGCGCGCCGCAGCGGTTGATGAAGCCCTGCTGGCGGTTGGGATCGAAGAGCTGGCTGACGTGGAGGCCGAGGCACTCGATCGGGATGTTGCCGAGGTCGTCCACGTCGGTGGGGTTCTGGTACGAGTGCAGGGCGACCTGCCGCACGCCGTCGGCCACGACCAGGATCGCGTCGCCGGTGCCGCTCCCCCGGAAGCGCGTGACCAGGGCGAACTCGCCGTTCTGGCTCACGTCGACCCGACGCGGCAGGCTCAGGTCGTTCACCAGCTCCTTCTTGAGCGTCGGCACCAGGCGGAACGGCATCAGCAGCGCCACGATGTGGTGCTGCGCGTCGCGCACCTCCTCGAAGGCGGGCACGTAGGTGACGCGGAAGTCGGAGCGCGTGCCGGCGAACACGTACTCGCGCAGCCGGCTGCTGTCGGGGAAGTTGAAGTTGGTGGTGAGGATGCCCACGTTGCCGCTGTGGAACATGGGCATGAAGCCGAAGAAGCCGTTGCCCGGCTGGAAGCCGATGTCGATCGGCCCGTACAGCGCCAGGTCGAGGTTCCGGCCCGGCGCGATGAACGACTCGTCCTCGGTCTCGACGGTGTCGGAGAACTGCCCGACCAGGAACGGGGAGCTGCCGGTGATGCTGTACTTGCTCATGTCGAAGTGGGCGTCGAAGATCGCGCCGGGCGCGCCGACCGTCCCCTTCTTGCCCTTCGACACGACCCAGGCGTTGATCTCGTCCTTCACCCGGAACACCGCGGGCTCGTCCATGTTCGGCACGAGCTGGAGGTCGGTCACGGTCAGGAACGTGTCGGGTGGACGCGCCTCCTCGTCGGTGTCGATGGTCGCGATGTAGCCGCGCTGCTCGCCCTGGATGCCGGCCTGCGTGAACAGCGCGTAGGCGTACCGGCTGTCGGGGCGGAAGTCGATCGAGAGCCCCTCGAAGGCGCCGGATGCGCCGCCGCCCTCCGGCAGGTTGATCGGGATCGTCCTGAGCTTGCGCCAGGCCCGCGCGTCGATCGCGGTCACGGTGTTGTCGATCGAGGTCACCAGCACCAGGTGCCCGCTCGGCGACACGGCCACGTCGAGCGGCACGGCGCCGACCGCGATCGGCCCCGGAAGGGGCTTCTGCGCGCGGGTGTCGATCCGGTAGACCTTGCTCTCGACGCTGTCGACGACGTAGCCGGTGAGCGTGTCGCGGTGGATGTCGATCGACCAGGGCACCTGGCCCGGGTACTCGACGAAGCTCGCGCCGCCGAAGCGCGGCGACGTGATCTCGGGCGTGCAGCCGGTCCCGTCGGTGGTCTTGCAGAAGTCGACCTCGACCACGGTGATGCTGCCCGGCCGGGCGCCGTTGCGGCCGACCCGGTTGGTCACGAACGCCTTGATGCCCTGGATGTCCTCCTCGACCGTGAAGAACAGGTCCTTGCGGCGCTGGCGCTTGTTGCGGATCAACAGCTCGCCCGTGTAGGCGTTGGTCGGCACGTTGATCGAGAGCTCGATCACCGTGCTCGGCACCGCCTGGGCGCAGCTCGGCACGCCCTGGCAGGTGATCGACGTGACCGGCGCCAGGACGTAGGAGTCGGCCGCCGTGTTCGGACCGGGCTTCGCCTTGAAGGCGATGTAGTTGCGCCGCCCCAGGTCGTAGAGGTCCGCCAGGCTCTGGCAGGCCGTCACGACCCCGCCTCCGCCGCCCAGCGCGCCGCCGCCGCTCGCGACCGAGCGGAACGCCTCGAGCGTCTGCGGCGGCACCTCCGACTCGCAGGCGCGGATCGGGACGTTCGGCGCCAGACCGAGCTCGGTGTTCTGGATGTAGCTCTGGACGTCGGTGTTGAAGCCGCGGCCGCGGATCACCGCCGTGACGGTGCCCGCCTCGACGTCCTCGGCCGTCGCGACCGAGGGGGTGATGCCGATCGCGTCGGCCAGCGTGATCGAGAAGCTGAACTCCTCGAAGGGACGCGAGCGGGTCAGGTCGTAGAGCGCCTTGGAGAAGTTGGCGAGCGCGATCAGCGCGCGCACGCGGCCGAGCACCGCGCTCACGGCCCGCCAGGGCCCCGTCGCCGAGAGGAACGCCAGCACCTTGCTCTCGAGCAGCTGCTGGACGTTCCCGGTGCCGCCGCTCGTGAAGTCCGCGAACAGCGCGTTGACCACCTCGGTCGCCGTGATCGTCACGCTCGCCCCGCCCGGGTTGCTGATCACCACGCTGCCGCGCAGCCGCTCCTTCGCGTACTGCTCGACCAGGCCGGCCAGCAGCTTCGACGCGTCGAGGTCGACCGCGAAGTTGCGGAACAGATCGATCACCACCTGCGAGTCCGCGTTCTGCACGAACGCCAGCGCGGCCGGACCCTGGGTCTGGAGCGAGTTCGCCGCCGACTTGATCTTGCCGAGCAGACCCTTCCAGCGGTCGATCGCCTTCTTCGCCTTGTCGCCGCCGACCCGGAAGCCCGCCATGAACTCGAAGGCGGGGAACAGCACGTTGTTGATCAGCGTGGCGCCGCTGGTGATCAGGTAGGCCTCGAGCTGCTCGCGCGCGTCGAAGAAGTCGCTCTGGAAGTCGAAGGCGCCCGCCGGGAGCGGCTCCAGGCTGATGTCGAACGACGGGCCGATCAGCTCCATCCGGTAGGGCCCGCCGTTGATCTCGAGCGGCATGGCGGGCTTGAGCTTCGTCGGGACCGGGAACCCGTTCAGGAAGAACTGCGGAATGCCGGCGATCGTCGAGGGGATCGGGCGGGCCGGATCGACCCAGTTGCGCACCCCCTGGAGCACCGAGCCGATCTGGAGGTGGGGCATCAGCAGGGTGCTGGAGCCGGTGCCGGGCTTCTCGATCGAGGCGCTCGCGTAGCGGAAGCGCTCGTTGGTCACCTCGATCTCGGCGGTGCCGAGCTGGGTGATGCCGAGGCCGCTCTGGTACTGGTTCGGGATCACCATCTCGGGGATGTTCGGCGGCGTGGTCGACTGCGCGTGCGCCACCGGCACGAGCAGGTGGTGGAGTCGCGCGAACAGCGAGCTGCGCTCGAGGAAGCGGCGCGTGGCCACGGGCCCGAGGCTCTCGACGAACGCGACCGCCGCGTCGAGCGACGCCTCGACCGCGTCGGCCAGCGCCGTCGCGAGCGCCGGATCGTCTCCGTCGGCCAGGAAGTCGGGGTCCACGGCCAGACCGTCCGCGATGATCTGGGCCAGCGGCCCGGTCTGGCCGTCGATCACCTCCAGGAGCGACTCGAAGGCGTCCGGTGGCAGCCCGCTCAGGCCGATCGCGAGGTACACCAGCGTGTTGGCCGTGGAGCGCGCCGACAGCTCGCGCGCCAGCGGCGAGCGCGCGTCGCCGACGCCCAGCAGCAGCAGCCGCCCCGACGTGTCGCGCGCGGCCAGCAGGGTCGGCACGCCGCGCGCCAGGTCGACCTCGAAGCTCCCGTCGGGCCCGGGCACGCCCTCGGAGTGGAAGCCCGCCTCGACCGTCACGTCCTCGGGCGCGAGGCCGAGACCCGGCGGCAGCGCCACCTGGAGCACGAGGGGCGCCATCAGGTTGAGGGTGAGGCGGTTGCTCTCGACGTCGTCGACCACGACGCGCGCGGTGGGCGAGACGGGCAGGTCGGGCATCACCAGCACCAGCGCGCCGGGCTCGACGGCGGAGACGAGCTCCTCGGTCTCGGCGAGCCCCAGCCCCTCGTCCTGGAACAGCACGCGGTTGGCGGCGCTGTCGTCGTCGAAGCCGACGCCGAACAGGCGCAGCGTGTCGCCGGCGCGCACCTGCAGTGGCTCGTAGCGCGTCAGCACCGGACCTTCGACGACCTCGAAGAAGATCCCGTCCGAGAGCACGCCGTCGCCCGTCACCTGCACCGGCCCCGTGCGCGCGCCCACCGGCACGCGCACCAGGAGCTGTCCGTCGTCGCCGCCCAGGATCTCGCCGCTCACGCCGCCGAAGCTCACGTCGTGGGCGAACGGGTCGTCGAGGAAGCCGCTGCCGCTCAGCACCACGGTGTCGCCCGCACGGCCGCGGCCCGTCGCCCGGCCGATCGTCTCGCCGTAGTCGGCGGCGATCTCGTCGAGGAACACGGTCGGCGTCGGCGCCGGCTCCACCACCACCGTGGTGCGCGCCGAGAGCGCGCCCACGCGCAGCTCGACGAAGCTGGTCCCCACCCCGCGCGCCACCACCACGCCGTCGCGATCGACGTCGACGACGGCCGGGTTGCCGGGCAGGTAGTCGAGCTCGTCGCTCGAGATCACCGTGCCCGCCCCGCTCTGCGTGAGGCCGAGCGCCCCCACGCGCACGCGGTCGCCGACGGCGCGCAGCAGCACCGAGGGCGGATCGGCCACCAGGCGCACCACCGGGTCGAAGTTGGGGTCGAAGGCCTCGGGCACCTCCACCACCACCACGTCGCCCTGCCCCGCCACGTCGGTGAACAGCACCCGGATGCGGTCGCCCGACTGCGCCGGCACGGGCGCCTCGAAGCCACCCTCGGCACTGGCGTCCGCGAATACGGGCACCTGCGTGGCGAGGTTCACCAGCGTGACGAGCGAGCCCGGCTCGGCGGTGTCGGCGACCCCGGACACCAGGCTGTCGCCGCGCGCGTCGGGCGGGGTGGCGGTGATGTTCACCACGTCGAACTCGAAGCGGTCGACCGGGCCCGGGGCGTCGACGTCCAGCACCTCGAGCGGCAGCGCGCGGGTCGCGGCGAAGCGCGCGCGGGTTGCCGCCTGCACGAAGCCCTGGCGCACGACGCGCGGCAGCTCGGCCGAGTCGATCTCGACCGGGAAGGCCGCGCGCAGGTCGAGCACCCGCGTGCGCTCGCCGGGCGGCACCGAGAACGGCACCGAGATCTCCCCGCGGTTCGAGGTCATGTCGAGCCGACCCGCCAGCGCCAGGTCGGGCAGCTCGGGCGGGCTCTCGCCGCCCACGGTGAAGCGCGTCGCGATCTCGAGATAGGGGTCGGCGTTGGTCACGCGCCCGCGGTGCGGGACGGCCTCGGTCACCCGCTCGCCCGCGGCGTCGAAGAACGCGCGCCGCACCGCGAGCCCGAGCTCGGGCGGCCGCAGCACCAGATCGGCGCGCAGGTCGGAGCCGGCGGCGCCCGCCGGCACGCGCACGTCGGTCCAGCCGACGTAGCCGGCGTCGGGCGCGTAGCCCACGATGCGCAGCAGCTCGCCGGGCCGCACCGGCACCGTGCCGTCCGCGGCGTCGACCGCACCGGCCAGCGTGGCGAGGTAGTGCGACACGGCGGCCATGCCGAGCGGGTCGAAGGCGGCGCGCAGCTCGGCGATCGGGGTCGGATCGAAGCCGCCCCGCGCGTCGGCCGCCAGCACCGCGACGCGGATCTCCGCGGCCTCGGACGCAGCGAGCTGGGCCAGTCGCCCGAAGCCGTCGAAGCTGGTGGCGCCGCCGAGCTCGACGAAGCGGCCCGCCTCGTTCACCAGCGAGACGTCGCCGGCCAGGAAGACCCGGTCGACGACGATGTCCGGCACCTCGGTCGTGCCCGTCTCGGCCGGCGCGACGGGCTCCGACTGGTAGGCGGCGAGCTGCGCCTCTCCGCTCTCGCTCGACAGGCTGGTGGGGACCAGCGCGAACACGCGCAGCGCGAAGAAGTTCCGGCTCGGCAGCGGCAGGCGGTAGCGCCCGTCGGCGTCGGTGCGCACCTGCGACTCGCTGGCCGCCACGTCGACCAGCACGCCCTCGATCCCGTCGCCCGCCGCGTCCACCACGCGCCCGGTCAGGAACGCCCGTGCCGCCGCGGGCGGGTCGAAGCCCCCGCTGCTCTCCGGGAAGAAGCCCACGAACGAGAAGTGCTCGACGCACGGCTCGTTCGAGACGACCGTCGTCCCGTCCTCGCTCACGACGCCTCCGCACAGCTCCTCGAAGTCGGAGACGGCGCCCTCGAACGAGAAGATCCGCACCGACGTGCCGGGCGGCAGCCCGGTGCGGTTCGGGAACTGGACGGCGCAGGGCGGCTCGAAGCGCGTGCCGGAGGGCTCGAGGTTCACCAGCACCGAGGGAATCGAGCCGTCGGGCAGGCGACCGGGCACGGCACTGGGGTCGATGGCGGTGGCCGTGACGAAGCCGTTGCCCTTGCCGTCGGGGAAGGTGGCCGACTCGGCGAAGATCTCGAGCTCGAAGTCGGCGAGGCTGCCCGCGAAGCGCAGCCGCTGGTCGTTGGCCCCCTCCACCCGCTGCGCGCTCGCCGCGTCGATCGGCGTCAGGATCACCGGGCGCGACAGCGCGTTGGTGCGCTCTGCCTCGACCTGCACGTCGCGCGTGAGCGACGAGAACGGACCGCCGCCCGCGACGCCGGAGCCGTCGACCTCGAGCGTGCGGGCGCCGGCGGGAACGCCCGTGAGCCGGAAGTTGCCGAGCGCCGAGGTCCCGGTCTCGAGCTCGGTGCCGAGCACGCGCACCCGCGCACCCTCGATCGGGGCGCCGGCGGGCGTGATGACCAGACCGCTCAGCGCGGTGGCGGCGGGGGCGACGGCGAAGCGCCCGACCACGTCGCGGCCGAGCGCCAGCCCGTCGCGATCGCGCAGGCCGGCGTCGACCAGCACCACCACGTCGGCGCCGGGCGCGAACGGCTCGAGCGGCGTGAAGCTGAGCACCGAGCCACCCGCCGAGAGCGCCACCGTCCCGGGCACGCCGGCCAGCCGGTCGGCGGCCGTCACGCTGCCGGGGCCCACGCTGGCGGGATCGAGCGGATCCGAGAACGTGACGCGCACGACCCGCTGCGGATCGACGTCGACGGCGCCGTCGGCCGGCTCGAGCCGCACCACGCTGGGGCCCGTCGCGGCGTGCGTCACGGTCCGGTCGAGCGGCACGGCGCGGTTGCCGCGGGCGTCCTCCGCCCCGATCAGCAGCACGTTGCGCGACTCGGGCCGCAGCGCGGCGGGCACCTCGAACGCGCCGTCGCCGGCATCCGCCAGCGCGCTCGACGCGCCGGCGCCGCCGCTCACCGTCACCCGCGCGCCGGGCTCGGTGGTGCCGGTCAGCAGCAGGCTGAGCTGGTCGGTCGTGTCGGGCACCGGGTCGAGCGCGAGCGCGGGCGGCGTGGCGTCCACCACCACCTGGACCATCGCGGTGCCCACGTTCGGCTCGATCGGGTTGCCGTCGGGATCGAGGAACTCGTTGCGCTCGTTCGGCTCGAGACCCGTCGGATAGGGTCGGTCGACGGCGGTCACGGCGATCAGCGTCTCGCCGGGAGACAGCTCGACCTCCGTCT
Source organism: Myxococcota bacterium (assembly GCA_030066475.1). The sequence continues at coordinate 6,539 of JASJBO010000189.1, read as the reverse complement.
CGAAGCGGCCGCTGGCATCGAGCCGGGCCGCCGTGCCGTTCGCGTTCACCGACGTGATCAGGCTCTCGTCGAACACCGTGCCGCGCACCGCGACGCGCCGTCCGACCAGCGCCCCCTCGGCCGGCTCCAGGATCGTCACGCGGGGCGCGCTGCGGTCGATCGCGCCGGGGTCGGCGGGCTCGACGATCACGGTCCGCTCGAGCTCGCTCGTGTTCCCGGCCCGGTCGGTCGCCGCCACGCGGATCGCGTTCGGACCGGCGTCGAGGAACACGACGTCCTCGAAGCGCCCGTCGCTGACCGCGACGACCCGCCCGTCCACCTCGAGCGAGGCGATCCCCGAGTCGTCGCTCACGCGGCCGGAGACCGGGACCCGGTCGCTCGGGATCACGATCCCGTCGGCCGGGCCCTCGAGCTCGAGGCGAGGCGGCTCGGCATCCTGGACGACGGTGACGCTGCTGGCGGCGGTCGCGTCGTTGGCGGGGTTGCGCGCCGTGACGACCAGCACGTTCGAGGCGCCGGCCCGCAGCAGCACGGAGACGGCGAAGCGGCCATCGCCGCCGACGTCCGCCCCGGCCGGCGCGTCTCCGCCGGTGACCAGGACCAGGTCGCCCGGGAACGCGCTGCCGGCGACGACGACCTCGCTCTCGGCGGTCGGACTCGCGATCGGGTCGAGGCGCGGGCGCTCGGGGATGCGGTCGTCGGCGCCCGTCCGGAACGCCACGCGCACCGCCGTTCCGAGCTCGTTCCCGGCCGCGTCGCGCACGCCGGCGCCGATCTCGAGCGTGTAGCTCGCGTCGGGTGCGAGGCCGGCGGCGGGGTCGAACACCGCCGTGCGGCCGCCGCCCGACAGGGCCACGGTGCCGGGGAGCACCGACCCGTCCTGGGCGCGCAGCGCGAAGTTCCCGTCGAGACTGTCGACGGCGATCGCCTCCGAGAAGCTCGCGGCGATCGTCGTGCCCGGCCGCGCCGTGGCGCCGTCGCTCGGGAGTGTCTCCTCGACCCGCGGCGCGGTGCCGTCCTGAACCACCGTCACGGTGGCGGCGGGGCTCTGGTTGCCCTCGGCGTCGCGCGCACGGACGGCGAGCGTCTGGGTCGTGTCCGCCGCCAGCGCCAGCGCGAGACGCCAGCTGCCGTCGACCGCGACCGGGCCCTGGGCGCTGCCGCCCGGGCCCTCGGCCAGCACGGTGAGCCCCGCTCCCGCCGTGCCGCTCAGCTCGACCTCGGACGCGCTGGTGGGACTGGCCGGCTCGACCGCGTCGATCGCCGGCTCGGCCACGCTCACGACGCTGCGGACGCGGAACTCGCTCCGGGCCTCGTCCTCGGCCACGTTGCCGACGGCGTCCTGCACGCCCGGCAGCAGCACCAGCGTGTAGCTCGCGCCCGCGCGCAGCGGCGCGTCGGGGGCGAAGCGGGCGCCCCGCGCGTCGGCGTCGGGGAGCGTGGCGCCGCCGAGATCCTGCCCCGCCAGGCGCAGGCGCAGCTTCCCGGCCAGCGTCGGGAGCGCCACGGTCTCGCCGAACTCGACGCGGAGGTCCGTGGCGGGATCGACCGCCTCCGTGCCGGGCGCCGGCGTGAAGCTGGCGACCGGCGCCGCGCGGTCCTGGCGCACCGCCACCTGCGTCGGCTCCGACCGGTTCGCCGAAGCGTCGACCGCGACGACCTCGAGCTGGTTGATCGCGTTGACGGCGAGCGGCACGTCGAGCCGGAAGCTGCCGTCGGGCGCGACGCCCGCGGTGGCCAGGGCCGCCCCGCCCGTCACCTCGATCAGCGCCGCGGGCTCGGCGGTTCCGGACAGGAACAGCAGCTCCTCGCGCGTGGCGGCGGGCGGTGCGGGCGCCAGCACCGGCGGCGCGGGCGCGCCGGTATCGACGGTGCGGAAGCGCAGCGTGAAGGGCCCGGCGGGCGCGTTGCCAGCCAGGTCCGTCACGGTCGCGAAGGCGGACAGCTCGACCACGGCGTCGTCGGGGAGCGCGGCCGCCGGCGCCACCTCGAGGGTGCGCCCGTCGGCCCGCAGCGTGACGCTGGCCGGCACTGCGTTCGGCCCGACGGCGAGCGACACCGCTTCCGGCACGGACCCGGGGGCCAACGGCTCGCTCCAGCCGATCTCGATCGCCGTGTCGCCCGCCACGCCCTGCTCGCCGCCGGCCGGCGTGCTCGCGATCACGCCGGGGGCCACCCCGTCGTGCACCACGACGGCGGTGGCGGCGGCGCTCTCGTTGCCGACCGGGTCCGTGGCCACGACCGCGAGCGTCTGGCTCGCGTCGAGCAGCAGCTCCACGGCGAGGGCGAAGGCGCCGTCGCTGCCCGCCGTGGTGCTGGCGGGCGAGCGGCCGCCGGTGACGCGCACGCGCGCTCCCGGCTCCGCGCTGCCGCGCACGATCACCCGAGGCTCGCGCGTGGGCGAGGCCAGCGGTGCCAGCACCGGCGCGGCGGGCGGACCGTCGTCGGGCGAGACGACGACCGAGGCCGTCCCGACCAGGCCCGCGGCGTCGGTCGCGCGCACCTCGATCGCGGTGCTGCCGCTGGCCGCGATCGTCGCGCTGGCGCTGCACACGCCACCGCTGCACGCGGCCTCCGAGAAGTCCGCGGCCACCACCACCACCCGATCGAGCGCGCTCGCGTCGAAGACGAGCGCCGTGACCGGCACGGCGGTGTCGGCGACCGGACCCGCGCTCGGCGTCACGATCTCGACGATCGGCGGATCGGTGTCCTCGGCGCCCGGCTCGACCACCTCGACGGCCGCGCTCGCCGATCCGACGTTGCCCGCCTCGTCCTCGGCGCGCGCCGACAGCAGCAGCGGCCCGGGACCCGTCGTCAGGCGGGCGACGTGGAGCCCGCCGCCGATCGGCTCCGCGGGCGTCCCGTTCACCGCGACGGCCGCGAGCCCGCCGACGTCCTCGACGCGCAGCGCCACGGCGATCGAGCCGGCCGGCACGCGGCTGTCGGCGGCCGGCGACACCAGGGAGACCCGCGGCGCCGTGGCGTCCTGGAACACCGGCACGACCGCGGCCGGCCCGCGATTGCCGACCGCGTCGGTGGCGTGCACGCGCAGCCGGTTCTCGGCGTCGCGGCGCAGGAAGACCGCCAGCGAGAACGAGCCGTCGGCAGCCGCCGCGGCCCCGGCCGACGCCGCGCCGCCCTCGGCCTCGACACGCGCACCGGGCTCGGCGCGGCCGGTCAGCACGACGCGATCCGCGCGGGTCGGCGAGGCGGGCGTGACGGCGTCGACGGCCGGCGCGGCCGGCGGCGTGGTGTCGCGCGTCACCGTCACCACGCGGGTCGACTCGTTGCCGAGGGCATCGCGCGCCACGAGGCGCAGCGCGTTCGCCCCTTCGGCGAGCACACGGGTGGTCGCGAAGCGACCGCCCGCCAGGGCGAGCGGCGCGCCGTCGAGGGTCAGGGGCGCGTCCGCGTCGAGCGCGCCGGCGTCGGCCACACGCCCCGTCACGGGGATCTCGGCGAGCCGCACGCGCGCGCCGTCGAGCGGCTGCTCCACCACGATCAGCGGCCCGGCGGTGTCGCCGACCGCGCGGTTCACCGCCAGCTCGACCCGCGTCTCGTTGCCGAGGCCGTCGCGCGCCACGACCACGAGCGCGTTCGCGCCCGGCGCCAGCGCGACCAGCAGCAGGAAGCGCTCCGCGTCGAGGGTCGCCTCGACGCCGTTCACCAGCACCGCGTCGAGACCGCTGCCGTCCGGCGCCCGCCCCTGCACCGGCAGCCTGGCCAGGTCCACGACCGCATCCGGCGCGGGCACCGCGACGGCGAGGGCCGGGCCGGTGGTGTCGCGCACGACGGTGAGCGCCACGCGCGCCCGATTGCCGGCCGGATCGATCGCGAGCACCTCGATCGGATTCGGGCCCTCGACCAGAGCCAGCGCGAGCTCGAACTGGCCGTCGGCGAGCGCGGCCTCGGCGCCGTTGATCGTCACCGCGGCAGCGGGATCGTCGACGCTGCCGCGCACGACGACCTCGTCGCCGGTGGTCCGCGCGCCGTCCTGCGGCTCGAGCAGCGACAGCACCGGCGGCGTGTCGTCGACCCCGACCGGATCGACGCGTCCCAGCAGCAGCACGGGGAAGCTCGCGTCGTCGGCGTCCAGGTCGAGCGCGAGCGCGACGGCCTCGCCCGGATCCAGGTCCGCGTCCAGGCGGAAGACCGGGCGGCAGTCGGCCAGGCGCCCGTCGGGCGCCGTCACGAGCTGGGTGCCGGCCGGCTCGAGCGCGCCGAGCACGACGAGCAGCGGCCCCGCGAGGTGGTACGGAGAGGCGTTGCGGACCTCGACGTCGTAGCGGCCGGCACCGGGATCGCGCGCGACCGACAGGGCGGCGAGCCCGGACGCGTCCTGCAGCAGGCGCGACCGGAAGCCGAGCGCCACCGCAGCGACGCGCACCAGGAGATTGGCCGGATCGGCGATGCGCAGGTCCTCGGTCTCGACCGTCTCACCCGGCGCCAGCCGCGCCGACGCCGCCAGCGGCAGGCGCGCGCCCGCGCGCAGGACGTCGTCGCCCGGGCGCTCCCCGACCCAGAACGGACGCAGCTCGTCCACGCGGACCACGAGCGGGCCGAACACGGTCGCGTCGCCCTCGTTGGTGACGCGCAGCCGCACGCGGCGCCCGCCCACCTCGCGCGCGATCTCGACGACCTCGACGGCGAGCTCGGGCAGCGCCTGCGGGGCCGGCGCGGCGCGGCCGAACACCTCGGTGTCCAGGTCGAGCGGAGTGCGGTCGGGGTTGCGCAGCTCGACCGGGAAGACCAGCGTCTCGCCGGCGGGGAGCGCGGCGTCGCTGCGGAAGACCGCCCGGGCGCCCGTGCTGCCGTCGTCGGCCACGATCGGGATCGAGGCGTCGCTCGGGGCGACGCGCAGCTCGACGGGTGCGAACAGCGGGGCCAGCCCGTCGTGACGGAGCCGGACGTCGTAGGCGACCCGCTCCGGCGACCCGCGCGTGCCGCGCGCCAGCTCGACCTCGACGCAGGCCGCGGGGGAGGCGACGGGGTCGCGCTTGAACACGATGCTCTGCCGCACGGCTGCGCGGTACGCGTCGATGCCGGCCAGCACGGCAGCCACCGCCGCCGCCTCGTCGAGCCCGGTGCGCGCCTGCGCGCCGGCGTCGCCGGCCAGCACCAGCACCAGGTCCCAGAGCGTGATGGAGGGGAGCGACGCGGCGGCATACGAGAGCCCGCCGATCAGGCGGGCGTGCTGGAAGGCGTCGCCGACCGCGTCGAAGTCGTCGCGCCCGAGCCGCGCGGGGGGCGGGAGCGAGCCGCCCGAGAGACCGAGTGCTGCGGTCACCGCCGCGCGCGCGCCCGCGACCGGCTCGCCCGCGAGCACCCGGAGCGCCACGACGCTGGTGACCGGGGTGATCGCCAGCTCCGAGAGGACGGCGCCGGGCTCGACGCCTTCGACCACGGTGCGCAGCGGGGTCGCGGCGCCCGCCAGGTCGCGGTCGGCGCCGGTCGCCAGGTCGCGGTAGCGCCCCTCGCCGACCTCGAGCACCACGGTGCCGGGGGCGCCGGCCATCAGCACCAGGAACGTGCCGTTCTCGATGGCGCCGAGGCCCACCTCGGCGTTCGGCGCAGCCAGCTCGGAGGCCCGGACGATGCCCGCGGCCACCGGGCCGGCGTCGACGAAGCCGCCGGTGCGGGCCGGGAGCTGGTCGGGCGGAATCCCGAACAGCTCCTCGCAGCCGGTCGACACGAGGGCTGCAGCGAGCAGCAGCAACCGCACCGCGTGCCGACACCGGGCCTCGGAGCCCGCCGGATTTCGTGCTCGACGTCGGATGGGCGTTCCCTCAGCGCGCCTTCGCCCAGATCCCCGCGCGCACCCCGCCGCGGGCCCCCAATTCGAACTCGCCGGGGCCCGTAGGGGCAATCCCCTTAAATGGTGGGGACCTCCTCCGAGCGCGTCTTCACCCCACGGGGTGATGGCCAGGCCAATCCGTCGTGCGCGCTCCAGATGCTGCGAGCCCTGACCCTTCCTGCCACACCCGATGGGCAAAGCGGTACATTTCGCCACAAGCCTCCGCGGCACTCGCTCGGGGCATCGACCTTCCCCTTCCAGAACGAGGGGTTGCGCGCCAGACCCGCGCTCCGCCTTGGCCCTCTGCTTGCAGCGCTCTCGCCAACGCCGGCGCCGTCTGCCGGGGGGAGACCGTCTCATGATTCGCCGAAGCCTCTGGGTGACGCTCGTCACGTCGCTCTCGACCTTCCTGCTCGCCGGTCCGGCCACGTCCGCGGAGTCGCTCCAGCAGGTGATGAAACGCCGCGGGTTGAGCCAGGAGGACCTGCTCGCGGCCGCCAAGACCTACGTCCCCACCGGTGGACGCGACGAGTTCGTGGCCTTCTCGTCCGGCGGCCAGAGCGGTCACGTGATCGTCTACGGGATCCCGTCGATGCGGATCCTCAAGTACATCGCCGTGTTCACGCCCGAGCCCTGGCAGGGGTACGGCTACGAGGAGGAGTCGAAGGCGGTGCTCGACCAGGGCCGCATGAACGGCCGCGACATCACCTGGGGCGACACGCACCACCCGGCCATCTCCGAGACC
>JASJBO010000196.1 GCA_030066475.1 Myxococcota bacterium | reverse complement strand
GAACCCCCGACCTCCGGGTTATGAGCCCGACGAGCTACCAGACTGCTCTACCCCGCATCGAGACCGTCGCAAAATAGAGCCCGGCTCGTGGCTGTCAATCCCCCGAAGCCCGCGCACGGACGGGGACATCGGCGGGCGCCTGCCGGCGGCCTGCGGGTGGCCCGGAGTGACGGAAAGCGTCACCTGTGGAAGCGGTTTGGCCACTTTACCCAGGAAGAGGTGAAGGAGCCGTCGATGCGGAGCGGGCGCGGAGCGATCTGGGGACGCGGAGCGATCTGGGGCGTGGCAGTGGGGGCGTTGCTCGCGGCGGGAGTGGCCGGGGCCGACGACGGCACCATGTACCGCTGGGAGACCGACGAGGGAACCATCTCGTTCACGGACGAGGTGCGGCGCATCCCCGAGCGCTACCGGGACGAGGCGCAGCAGATCCGAACCGACGGCCTCGGCGCCTACGAGCGCTACACGCCGGTCGAGGGCGAGTCGGCCGAGCTGCACGGCGAGCGGCTCGAGGACCGGATCGAGCGGCTCGAGGCCTTCAACGAGGGCGGCGTGCCGCTCGACGCCGGCGACGACGTCGCGGCGGCCCGCGAGCGGCACCCGGTGAGCGATTTCTCCTACAAGCCGCTGCGCGAGCGCACGCACCGCCGCGCCGACGGCCGGCGCAGCCAGACCCGACTCGGCCCGACCGGCAACGTGGTGCCGAACCTCGACTTCGGCGCCGATCCCGACGGGCCGCCGGTCGTGGTGGAGCGGATGCGCGTGAAGGACTCGAAGGGCGGCGTGACGCGGCACGTGACGGTGATCCGCCAGGGCGACGAGATCCTGGGCGTGATCAAGCCGAGGTCGCTGCGCGGCGGCTCGAGCTGGATCGACGAGCGCGAGCTCGAGCGCTGACGGACGGCGCGAAGCCTCGCGATGGAACGGCGGGCGGAGCCAGCGGGCTCGCCCGCCGTGTCGTTTCGGGGCCCGGCGGGGCTCAGGAGCCGAGCAGCTGCTCGTAGGGATAGAGCGTGCCGGCGGGCACGCCGTCGCGGCGCGCCTCGTCGAGCAGCTCCGGGAAGTAGCGCTCCGCTTCGTCGAGCACGGCCTGGGCGCGCGCCAGGTCCTGGCGCAGCTTCTCGCGCGCCGCGCCGCGCGGGTAGCGGCGCTGGCGGGCGTTGCGGAGCTGCTGCTCGAGGTCCTGCACCGCGGCGCGCGCGGCGGTCAGCTCCTGGGCACCGGCCTCCAGGCGCGCCGGCCAGTTTTCGGCGTCCTCCTGGATCGCGGCGGGGGCCTCAGCCGGCGGCTGGCGCTTCACGAAGGCGGGCTTCTTCGGCTCGCCGGCCAGGCCGACGGCCGGCGCCGCCAGCAGCAGGGCGGCGCACGCGAGATGTAGGGGCCGGGGTCGGCAGATCACGAGAGCTCCTCGACGGACTCGACCGGGACGCGCTCGCTCACGTAGTTGGCGAGGTCCTGCGCGCTGCGTCGGTCGAGGGACAGGAAGCGCATGCCCATGCCCGGCGACACCTCCGGCGTGCCGCCGCGCAACCAGACGACCTGCGCGCGCGAGGCGAGCGGGCGGCCGAGCTCGGGCAGCGAGAGCCGGACGTCGACGCTGGTGCGCGCGGGCACCAGGTGGTTGCAGGCGACGAAGACGCCGCCGCGCGACAGGTTGTGGGCGGTGCCGCGCCACGCCGCCTGCGCCTGGCGCAGGCGGGCGGGGGCGGCGACGTCGATGCGCGGCTGGCCGCGCGGCACGGGCAGCACCATCAGGCGTCGCGCGGTGTCGAGCAGCGTCATGCGCTCGAGCGGCTTGCTCAGCACCTCGCTGGCGCCCGCATGCAGGGCGCGCTCGCGGTCGGCACCGTCGTCGGCGCCCGTCAGCACGAGGATCGGGGTGTCCGAGAGCACCGGGTCGGCACGCACCGTGCGGCACAGCGCGGCGCCGTCGACCTCGGGCATGTCGAGGTCTGAGACGATCAGGTCGGGTCGCGCGCTGTGCGCCAGCTCCAACGCCTCGGCTGCGGTCGCGGCCGTGACGACATGGCCCGCGCGGCCCAGGAAGAGGGCGCCCAGCTCGCGGATCAGCGGCGCGTCGTCCACCATCACGATGGTGCGAGAGCGTGCCGCGATTCCCGCCAGGGCCGTACTCAGAACGGGGTCTCCGGCTGGTACTCGCGGGGCTCCATGCGGGGGCTCACCACCCACTGCTTCGTCTCCGGGTCCTGACGCCACTGCTGGCGCTCGCGGAACGAGACGACGTTGGCGCTGGCGCGCTGGTAGGCGTCGTAGGTGACCATCACGGTGGCGTTCTTGCCCTCTTCGTCGAACTCGACCGACTGGACTTCGTAGTCCATGAAGTGCAGGGCGCCGAGCTCGCGCGCACGGGCGGTGAAGTCGGCCTTCGCCTCGGGGTCGACCATCTGGGCGGCGCGCTCGAACTCCGACCAGCGGATCAGCTGCGTGTAGCGACGCTGGGTGTCCTCGAACACGCTGCCACCCCGGGGCATCAGGCAGCCGGTGGTCGCGGCCAGCGTGACGCCAAGGGCGACGCAGAGCTTGGCGACGGTCGTGAGCGGAGCGGCTCGCATGCAGGTCCTCCCTACGGCAGGGGGCGAGCCCACCACCGCGCGGTCCGCTCTCCGTATCGGCGGGCCGATCGAGGCGGTTGAGTCGTCTCCCGGACCGCGCGGCGCCGGCTTCGCGCTAGGGTTGCGACCGTCGGATGGGGAGTTGCTCGTGGCGCGCCTGCTCGGAATCGACATCGGCGGCACCAAGCTGGCCCTGGCCGTCGGGGACGAGACCGGGCGGATCGACGCCAGCGTGCGCCTGCCGATGCCGCTGTGTGGCGAGCCCGAGCAGGACCTGGCCCGCGTGGTCGAGCACGCCCGCGAGGTGCTCGGCAAGGCCGGGGCCGGAGCCGGAGACCTCGCGGCGGTGGGCGTGTCGGCGCCGGGACCGCTCGACGCCGAGCGGGGGCTGATCCTCGATCCGCCGAACCTGCCCGGCTGGGGCCGGGTGCCGGTACGCGACCACCTGCGCGCGGCGCTCGGTGTCCCGGTCCGCATCGAGAACGATGCGAACGCCGGAGCGCTGGCGGAGTGGCACTTCGGGGCGGGGCGCGGCCTCTCGCACGTGGTGTACCTCACGATGTCGACCGGCGTGGGCGGCGGGCTGATCCTCGGCGGCAGGCTCCACCGCGGCGTGTTCTCGAGCGCCGGCGAGGTGGGCCACATGCCCATCGAGTGGGAGGGCGAGCCCTGTTCGTGCGGCCTGCGCGGCTGCCTCGAGGCGTACATCGGCGGTCGCTCCTGGACGCGCCGGCTGCGCGCGATCACCCCCGCCGACAGCCGCGTGGCGGCGCTCGCCGGCGGGCGCGAGCACGCGCGTCCCGAGGAGCTGGTGGCGGCGGCGCGCGAGGGCGACCCCTTCGCCACCGCCGAGATGGACCGCTACAACGACTACCTCGCGCGCGGCCTGGTGGCGCTGGTCTTCACCGTGGCGCCCGAGGCGATCGTGCTCGGCACCATCCCCACCGCCGCCGGCGAGGCGCTCTGCCTGCGCCCCGTCCGAGAGCGCGTCGCCCGCCACGTTTGGCCCTTCCTCTCCCAGGACCTCCGCATCGTCCCCGCCGCCCTCGGCGACACGCTCCCCTTCCACGCCGCCCTCAGCGTCGCGCTCGAAGAGCTCCGGGGGTAGGGAAGGGAAGGAGGGACGTCCCCGCCTCGGGTCCGCGCGTCGGGCTATTCGGAGTCGAGGTCGGTGGAGAGGGCGGTGGCTTCCTGGCGGAGTTGCTCGACGGCTTCGAGCAGAGGGGGAAGGCTGCGGGTGGTCTTGCGGGCGACGTCGAGGATGTGCGAGGCGGTGGCGGAGACGGACTCGCTGGCGCGGCTGTGCGAGGCGGTGTTCTCCTGGAAGGCGCGGATCATCTCGGTGATCGATCCGATGTTCTCGCGCACGAAGCGGCTGCTCTGACGCTGCTCCTCGGTCGAGCGGTGCACCTGGCGGCACAGCTCGAGCGCCGACTCGGCGTTGCGCAGCATGTTGTCGCCGGCGCGGCGCTGCTCGCCCATCGCGCCCGAGATCTGCTGCACCATGTGCGAGGTCTTCTGCGCGGCCTCGGCGACGTGGGTCGAGTTGCGGGTCTGCTCGGTGGTCGCGCGCGAGATCTCGGCCACCCGCGAGCTCGCCTCGCGCGCCGACGTGCGGATCGCCTCGAGCGCCTCGCCGGCGCGGCGCGAGCGCTCGACGCCGGTCTCGACGGCCTGCATGCCGCTCCCCATCGCCTCGACCGCGTTCTTCGACTCCTCCTGCACGGCCACGATCAGGCGCTCGATCTCCTTGGTGCTCGACCCCGTGCGCTGGGCCAGCGTCTTGACGTGGTTGGCCACCACGGCGAACGCCTTGCCCTGCTCGCCGGCCTGCGCGGCGATGATCGCCGCGTTGAGCGACAGCAGGTTGGTCTCCTCGTTGATGCTGCCGATCACGTCGAGGATCTCGCCGATCTCGCCGATCCGCTCGGCCAGCCGCTCGAGCACGTCGCGCGCGTCGTGGGTGAGGGTGCGGATCGTCTCGATGCCCTCGATCGTGACGTGCACCGCCGACGAGCCCGACTCGGCCTCCTGGCTGACGCGCTCGGTCAGCACCGAGGCGCCGCTCACGTGCTCGCCCACCTGCTGGATGGCGCGGTCCATCTCGGTCATGGCCGCCGCGCTCTCCTCGGCCATGCCCTCGACCGCGTCCGCGCTCTCCGCGACCTGGCGGATGCTGGCGCTGATCTGGTGGATCGACGCGGTGCTCGAGTCGACCGACTGGTGCAACGCGGCCGCGCTGCGGGCCACCTCGTCGATCGAGCTGCCCATCTCCAGGATGGAGGACGAGGCCTCCTCGGTCACGGTCGAGAGGCTCTCGACCTCGGTGTCGATGCCCTTGATCGAGGCGTTGATGTCCGCCATCAGCGAGGCGGTCTCCTCGACGGCCTCCTCCTGCTCCTCGGCCGCACCCTGGATCTGCCCGATCGTCTCGCCGAAGCGACCCGGCAGCTCGGCGAGCCGCTCCGAGGTGGAGCGCAGCCGCGCGATCATCTGCGCGAGCCGCTCCCCGGCCCGGTTGACCGCCTCCCCCACGTCGCGCAGCGCCCCCAGCGCGTTCGCGTCGACGCGCGCCTCCATCTCCCCAGCCGCGAGCCGGCGCACCGTGTCGAGCGCCAGATCGATCGGTGTGAGCACGCGGCGCAGGTAGACGGCCAGCCCCGCCCCGGCGCCGGCCGCTGCGGCGAGCGCCACCGCCACGGCGAAGGGCCGGCTCTCGAGCAGCGCGCCGGCGGCGACCCCCACCAGGGCGACCACGAGCAGGGCGCAGGCCCCGCCGAGCAGCGCCCTGCGGTGCAGTCGCTGCGAGGCGCTCCGGGCGCTCGGGTCCCGCCTGGCATCCGGTCGTTCCGCGGCCACGTCGCCGGATCAATCGGCGGGCGGGAAGGCCCGCTTGAGGCAGGCCGCCGGTAGCGGGGCGGCAGCGGGAAGCTCCGTTCCGCCGACTGCGCCGACTACGCCGACTACGCCGACGCCCCGGCGCTCCGGCGCGCGACCGCCGCGACCTCCGCGCGCAGCGCGTCGAGCCGCCCCGCCGCGATCGCCTCGCGCGCCCGCTCGAGCAGCCGCAGGTAGAAGCGCAGGTTGTGCAGCGAGGCCAGGCGCGCCCCCAGGATCTCGCGCTCGCCCAGCAGGTGGCGCAGGTAGGCGCGGCCGTGCTGGGCGCAGGTCGGGCAGTCGCAGTCGGGGTCGATCGGAGCCGCATCGTCGGCGAAGCGGGCGTTGCGCACGCGCAGCACGCCGCGGCTGGTGAACAGCACCCCGTGACGCCCGTTGCGCGTGGGCAGCACGCAGTCGAACAGATCGACGCCCGCCGCGATCGCGCTCACCAGGTCCTCGGGCCGCCCGAGCCCCATCAGGTAGCGGGGCGCCTCCGGCGGCAGCTCCTCGTTGGCCACCGCGACCAGCTCCTCGCGGCGCGCCGACTCCTCGCCCAGGCCGAGGCCGCCGTGCGCGTAGCCGTCGAACTCCAGCGCCGCGGTGCCTCCGGCGCTCGCGCGCCGCAGCGCGGGGAACACGCCGCCCTGCACGATCCCGAACAGGCACTGGTCGGGGCGCGTGCGCGCCCGCTGCGCCCGCGCCGCCCAGCGCAGGGTGCGCTCGACCACCTCGCGCGTGCGACGCCGGGCGGCGGCGTCCTGCGGGTCGGTGCCGAGCCACTCGAGGGGACGGCACTCGTCGAGCACCATCGCCACGTCGGCGCCGAGCGCCTCCTGGATCGCGACCGCGCTCTCGGGCGTCAGCCGCCGCGCGGCGCCGTCGCGCGGCGACGCGAACGACACACCGTCCTCGTCGATCTTCATGCGGTGCGCCAGCGAGGTGACCTGGAAGCCGCCGCTGTCGGTGAGCCAGGGCCCGTCCCAGCCGGTGAAGCCGTGCAGGCCCCCCAGCTTTGCCACCACCGCCTCGCCCGGGCGCTCGTGCAGGTGGTAGGTGTTGGCGAGCAGGATGCGGGCGCCGATCGCGCGCAGGTCCGCCGCGTCGAGGCCGCGCACGGCCCCGTAGGTGGCGACCGGCATGAAGGCGGGCGTCGGCACCTCGCCGTGGGGGGTGGTGAGCCGTCCGGCGCGGGCAGCGCCATCGTGGGCGTCGATCTCGAAGGCGAATCCCGTCTGCACGGAGCGTCACTCGATCAGCATGGCGTCGCCGTACGAGTAGAAGCGATAGCCGCGCCGCACGGCGTCCGCGTAGGCCGCGAGCACCCGCTCGCGGCCGGCGAAGGCGGCCACCAGCAGCAGCAGCGACGAGCGCGGCAGGTGGAAGTTCGTGAGCAGCGCGTCGACCACGGCGAAGCGGGCGCCGGGCCGCAGGAACAGGTCGGTCTCGCCGCCGCCCGCGCGGACCTGGCCGCCCGCTGCCGCGCACGCCTCGAGCACCCGGGTCGTGGTGGTGCCGACCGCCACCACGCGGCCGCCGCGCTCGCGCGCCGCGGCGATCGCCGCGGCGGTGGCCTCGGGCAGCTCGAAGCGCTCGGCGTGCAGTCGGCCGCGCGCCAGATCCTCGGCGCGCAGCGGACGGAAGGTCCCCGGCCCGACGTGCAGCACCACCTCGGCGTAGGCCACGCCCGCGTCGGCGAGCGACCCGAGCAGCGGCTGCGTCAGGTGCAGGCCCGCGGTCGGCGCCGCCACCGATCCCGGCGCGCGCGCGAACACGGTCTGGTAGCGCTCGCGGTCCTCCGTCTCGGGCGCGCGGCGCTCGATGTAGGGCGGCAGCGGCGGCTCGCCCACGCGGTAGGGCGACGCGGCGGGGTCGGCCTGGAGCTCCACCTCGCCGTCCGCGCCGACCGCGGCGATCTCGGCCTCGAAGGCCTCGCTCCCGGACTCGAAGCGGAAGGCGAGACCGGGGCGCAGGCGCCCGCCGCAGCGGACCAGCGCGCGCCAGGCGCCCGGCCGACCGGGCACGGGCCCCAGCACCAGCGCCTCGGCGCGCCCACCCGTCCGCTTGGCGCCGCGCAGGCGCGCCGGCACGACGCGGGTGGCGTTGACCACCAGCAGGTCGCCCGCGCGCAGGAAGCGGCCCAGCTCGCGCACGTGGCCGTGCCGGCTCGGCTCCCCGGCGCGCGACAGCACCAGCAGCCGCGCGTCCTCGCGGCGCGCGGCGGGCTGCTGGGCGATCGAGGCGGCGGGCAGCTCGTAGTCGAACTCGGAGAGGTCGAGCTCACCCATCGGACGCTCCGGGCGCTCCGCGCAGCGCGGCGCGCAGCTCCGGCGCGCCTGCCAGCGCGTCGTACGAGAACAGCGCCACGCCGGCGGGCTCGAGCGCTCGCACCAGCTCGAGCTGGGCGCGCGCGCGGGCCGGCTCCTTGGCGAACAGCCAGGCGCCCAGGCCGACCCAGACGCGCTCGCCGCCCACGCCCCGGCTGGCCGAGGTGCTCACGTAGCGCAGCAGCCGGTCGTCGCGCGTGTAGACCATGGGCACGGCGAAATCGAGGATCCCGGCATCGAGCCAGCCCCGCCAGTCCTGGAAGATCGCGAGATAGGCGCGGTCGGCGTAGGCCCAGACCGCGGCCGAGAGCTCGATCCCCGGCCGCACCGCGCGCGTCGCGGCCGCCACCTGCCGCACCACCTCGGTGACGCGCTCGCGCCGCCAGTCGTCCCAGCGGTTGGCGTTGCCGAGCCGCTCGCCGAAGGGCGCGACCAGCCCCGTCTCGCGCTCGAAGCGCCGGCGCGACGCCTCGCCGTAGCCGAAGTCGAGGCCCACGCCGAAGCGCGAGCCCGGGCTGAAGGGCAGCACGTCGGGGTGGCGGATGTAGTCGAGGTGGACGCCGTCGAGGTGCGGATAGCGCTCGACCAGCTCGCCCAGGATCGCGGCCAGGGTCGTGCCGACCGCGGGCGCGGCGGGATCGAGCCAGACCTGGCGGGTGCCCATCCGGTACCAGTCGCGGTCGGGCTGCGGCACCTCGAGCTTCGGGTAGTCGAGCACCGAGCGCCCGCGGCGGTCGACGTGCACGGCGTCCGGGCCGAGCCGCGCCAGCAGCTTCGCGTCGCGCCGCGTCGAGAGCGAGAGCGCGTTGGCCCAGGCGTGCACGCGCAGGTCGGCCGCGTGGGCGGCGTCGAGCAGCTGCGCGAAGGCGTCCACCCCGGACTGCTCGAGTGCGCTCCGATGGGGCTCGGGGTCGGCGATGCTCGAGTCGAACCAGGCGCGCCCGCCCCGGTAGACCTGCACGAACAGATCGGTCGCTCCGATCGCGCGGGCCGTCTCGATCAGCGCGGCGATGCGCGCGGGATCGTCGAGCGTGCGCACGGAGCCTTCGCACGGCACCCAGAGCGCGAGGCGGGGCGGGGCGGGCGGCTCCGGCTCGGGCACTGCCGCGGGCGCGGGCGGCGGGGCCGCCGGCGAGTCGTCCTCGGAGCCGGAGTCGCACGCGGCGAGCGCCAGGCAGACGACCAGCACGAGGGCGCCGCGGACCCAGGAGTTGGCGAGAACGGGCGCCAAGGTGCGCGGAGGCTATCCGAGTGGATCGGTGGCGTCGACGCGCCGCCGCGCGAGGGGATCGACGGCGTCGACGCAGACCCCCGGCAGCGATGCGCGCCGCCCGCACCGCGTTGACACCGCCACGACCTCCCGCACACTCGCGATCGATGCGCGCCGCCAAGCTCGCAGTGGTGGTGGTGGGAGTCGGGCTGGGGCTGTGCGGCGCTGCGCCGCACGACCCGCCGGCCCCGCCGTCCTCGTCGTTCGCCGTCTCGGGTGGGGCGTGGCCGCCCGAGGTGCGCGCGGCGGCGACTCGCATCCGCGCGGCGCGCGCGGCCGCGCGCAAGGACGGCGCGAAGGAGGGCGCCCGGCAGCTGGCCGAGACGGCGCGCGCGCACCCCGAGCTGGCCGACCACCTGGCGCTGCTCGAGGCGCGCGTGTGGCTCGAGGCGAACGAGCCCGAGCCCGCCGAGGCGACCCTGCGCAAGGCGCTGGCGAAGGCGCCGCGCTCTCCGCTAGCCGGGGAGCTCGAGCAGGCGCTGGGCGATGCCCTCGCGGCGCGTGGCCAGCTCGACGCGGCGCACCGCGCCTGGCGGCGCGCGCTCGAGAGCGGCGTCCGCGAGCCCACGCCGCTGCAGCTGCGGCTGGCGGAGTCGCTCGAGCGCAGCGGAGCCATCGAAGCCGCCGCACAGGACTACCGGACGGTCTGGGTCGAGGCGCCCGCCAGCGCCGAGGCGCAGACGGCTGCCACACGCCTCGACGCGCTCGAAGCGCGTCTCGAGCGATCGCTGCGGCGCGGCCGCGACCACCTGGAGCGCGCCGACCGGCTCTACCGCAAGCAGCACAGCGCCGCGGCCCTGGCGGAGTACGAGGCCGCGCTCGCGGCGGGCGACCTGTCCTCGGCCCGCGCTGGGCACGCCCGCGAGCGGCGCGCGCGCTGCCTGTTCCGCCTGCGGCGCTATCCGGAGGCGGCCGCCGCCTTCGAGGCGCTCGACGACGACCCGAACGCGCGCGTGTGGGCGGCGCGCGCGCTGGCGCGCCAGGACCGCGTGGAGGAGTCGATCGAGCGGCTCGAGGCCATCGGGCGCGCCGGCACGTCCTCCTCGAGCTGGGCGCGCTACCTGGCCGGCCTGCTCCACGCCGGACGCGACCGCCACGAGGC
This sequence comes from Myxococcota bacterium, assembly GCA_030066475.1. The sequence continues at coordinate 6,673 of JASJBO010000196.1, read as the reverse complement.
GGCGCGCGCCCACTTCGAGCGGGTGGCGCGCGGCCCGGCGAGCGACTCGATGGCCGACTCGGCGCTGTGGCAGCTCGGCTGGCTGGCCTATCGCGAAGGCGATCGGCCCGAGGCGCGCAGCCGCTTCCGCGACCTGGTGCGGCGCCAGCGCGACCCGATCGAGCGCCTCGGGGCGCGCTACTGGGCGGCGCGCGCGCTCGATCCCGAGGAGCCGGTGCGGGCGCGCGAGGAGCTGGCCGCGATCGCGACCGAGTACCCCTTCAGCTACTACGGCTGGCGCGCCGGCCAGCAGCTCGGCAGCGGGACCGGCGCCGCGCCGACGCAGGCGCCGCTGCCCGCGGGCCGCGACGCACTCGCCGCGGTCGACCTGTTCCGCGCCCAGACGCTGCTGGCCGCGGGGCTCACCGACGAGGGGCTCGCCGAGCTCCGGCCCCTGGCGCAGCGCGCGCGCAGCCTGCGCGACCACCTCGCGCTCGGGCGCCTGCACGCGGCGGGGGGCGACTTCCACGGCGCGCAGCGCCTGGTGCTGCGCAGCTACCTCGAGCCGCTGGCGCGCGGCGTCGTGCCGCAGCAGGCCGACCTGTGGCGGCTGGCCTGGCCCGACGCGTGGGCCGACGAGGTGCGCCGCGCGCTGCCCGACGGCAGCCCGGTCGAGCCCGCGCTGGTGCACGCCGTGATGCGCGAGGAGAGCGGCTACCGGGCCGAGGTCGTGTCGGTGACGGGCGCGCTCGGGCTGCTGCAGATCATGCCGAGCACCGGCGAGCGGCTCGCCAGCGAGGTGGGCCTGGAGCCCTTCGCGCCCGAGTCCCTGCTGGCGCCGCTCGTGAACCTGCGGCTCGGCGGCTTCTACCTCGACCAGCTCGCCCGCCGCTTCCCCGAGCGCGCGCCGCGCGTGCCGGCCATGGTGGCCAGCTACAACGCCGGCCCCGAGGCCGTCGAGGGCTGGCTCGCCGACGCCAAGGCGCCCGAGGACGTGTGGATCGAGTCGATCCCGTACTCGCAGACCCGCGGCTACGTGAAGCGCGTGATGCGCAGCCTCCACGTCTACCGGGTGCTCTACCCGTGAGCGACGAGCCGCCGCTCTGGGCCGGGCGCCCGGGCGGCCGCTCGCTCGACGTGCTGGGCATCGGGCAGTGCTCGCTCGACCACGTCTGTACGGTCCAGGGGCTGCCCGCCTTCGCCCAGAAGGAGCCGATGCTGGCCTACGAGCGCCTGCCCGGCGGGCAGACCGCGACGGCGCTGCTCGCCGCCGCGCGGCTCGGCGCCAGCGCCGCACTGGTGAGCTCCACCGGAGCGGACGAGGCCGCCCGGCGCGTGCTGGAGCCGCTGCGCGCGGCCGGCATCGATCTCGGCGGCGTGCGCGAGGTGCCCGGCGCCCCGACCCAGCTCGCCGTCATCCTGGTCGACCGCGCCAGCGGCGAGCGCACGGTGCTCTGGCACCGCGACCCCCGCCTGCGGCTGCGCGCCGAGGACGTGCCCGAGGCGCGCATCCGCGCCGCCCGCTGCCTGCTCCTGGACGGCGGCGACCCCGAGGTCGGGGCGCGCGCGGCCCGCGTGGCGCGCCGCGCCGGGGTCCCCGTGGTGCTCGACATCGACACCGTGGTGCCGGGCGTCGAGGCGCTCCTGGCCGAGGTGGATTTCCCTATCGTTTCGAGCCAGTTCGCCGAAACGTTCTCCCGGGATGGCACGGTTCGGGGAGGTCTCGGACGGCTCCTGGAGCTGGGGGCGAAGCTGGCCGTGAGCACGCTCGGCGAACGCGGCTGCCTGGCGCGCAGCGAGGATCGGGAGGTGGCGAGCCCCGCCTTCCGGATCACCCCGCGCGACACCACCGGGGCCGGCGACGTCTTCCACGCCGCCTTCGTCTGGGGGCTGCTCGAGGGCTACGGTGTCGAGCGGCTGCTGCGCAGTGCGAACGCCGCTGCCGCGCTCTCGTGCCGGGCGCTGGGCGCCCAGGGCGGGCTGCCGGCGCGCGGCGAGCTGGAGGCCTTCCTGAGCGACCAGAAGCCCGGGCCGTGGCGCGATCCCGACCGGGCGGGGGGAGGCAGATGAGAGAGACGCACGGGCGCGAGGGCAAGGCCACGCTGGTGCTGCTCCTGGTGGTCCTGGTGGCGCTGGTCGGGGCGGGAGCCTGGAACTACCAGCGCAACGCGGCCGCCGAGGAGCAGGTGTTCCGCCCCTACCAGGGGTACGGCGACGGCGACCTCGAACAGCTCGCGAGCGCCTATCGAAAGGAGGTCGAGACGCTGACGGCCCGCTACGAGGGCGCCCGCGGCGGGCGCAGCCGCGTGCGCGACGGCGGTCTGCTCGACCAGAAGGTGCGCGAGTTCGAGCGGGTGCAGCGCCAGAGCTCGAGCCTGCGCGAGCTCTCGGCGACCCTGTCCCAGCGCGAGGCGACCCTCGCCGAGATCGAGGCCGAGCGCCAGCAGCGCGCCAAGGAGAGCGACCGCCTCGGCCTCTTCGTCGCGCGCGTCCTGACCTTCTAGCCAGATCTTCCAGCTTAGGTGTCGGCAGCCGCAGGACGATCGAGGCAGCAACCAGTCTGCGGCCGCAAGCGCCGCCCTCGCTCCCCGGCGCGAAGGGCCCCACCCGAGCGGCGCGCGCAGCGAGCCGCAGGCGAGCGAAGTCCATCAGCTGGTCAGTCGTCGATTTCTTCGGGCTCGTCGAGGTCGGCGCCGGGGAACAGGTCGTCGTCGCCGCCGCCGCGCATCCCTTCGCCGCTTCCCGCGTCGCCGCCACCGCTGCCGCGGATGCCCAGATCGATGTCCTCGTCGTAGCGCACGGCATCGTCGTCGTCGTCCAGCAGCGGCGCCATCGGCCGCGGTGCGGCCCGCGGCTGCGGCGGCGGGGGCGCCTCCTTGCTCTGCTTCGGCTTCTTGCGCTGGTCGGCGCCGCACTTGGGGCAGAGCGGCTCGGGCTTGTTCAGGTCGTAGAACTTGGCGCCGCAGGAGAAGCAGGTCCACTTCTCGCCGAGGCGCGAGGCGCCCTGCGACCCGGGGCTGGCCAGGATGGCAGCCGCCCGGGCCTTGCGGCCCTTCTTCTTGCGCTTCGGCGCGGCTGCGGCCGGCTGCGGAGTGGCGGCCTTCCCGGCGGCCTTCTTCTTCGCGGGCTCGGCGCTGGCCGGGGCGGCCTTCTTCCCGCCGGCCTTCCCGGCCGGAGCCTTCCCGGCTTCCTTCTTCGGCGCCGCCTTCTTCCCGGTCGCCTTCTTGGCGGTCGCCTTCTTCGGCGTGGCCTTCTTCGCCGTCGCCTTCTTCGCGGGGGCCGCCTTCCGCGCCGTGGGCTTCTTCCTCGCCGGCGACTTCTTCGCTGCGGTCTTCTTCCTGGAGGAGGTCGCCTTCTTGCGAGCCGCCATCACCACACCTCCGCACCGACGCGGGCATCCGCGTCCTCGAGAGTTCGCACCTCACCGGCAGGACCGCCCTCGACCCAGGCGTGGTCGAGCTCGAGCGCACGGTCCGCGGGGGAATCGATGCCTGCAGCGCCCAGCCAGCGCCGATACAGCGCGACGAGCGCTCGCCGCGCCGTGTCGGGCGACTCGCCGCCGCCCGCGTTCTTGACCGGCGCATACTCGAGATCCCGCTCCACCTCGAGCAGCAGCGTGCGCTCGGCGGCGGGCAGGGCGTCGAACAGGAAACGCTCCAGCTTGAACGCGTTCGGCTCGGAGGGCACCCGGAGCCGGCCCGCGGCGTCGAGCGCCGGAACCTTCTTGGCCGAGCGGTGGAGCGGGAGCAGCCGCTCCGCCGCCGCCGCCACGCGGCGCACGAAGGCCAGCTCGAGCGCGTGGATCGCGGGCGTGCCGGCCCACAGCACCAGCTCGCCGTCGGCGCCGCGCGCCTGGCGGCTGGTCTCGTCGATCTCGGTGTACTCCACCACCGCCGGTCGGCCCGCGGCCACGACCGGCGTGCCGAGGTTCTCGCCCGGCTCGCGCTTGCGCACCACCTTCGCCGACATCTCGGCGCGGGCCCGCGCGTGGAGCCCGAGGAACACGGCGTCCGCAGCTGGAACCAGCGGGTTGTCCACCTGGAAGCAGGAGAGGGTGGTGATGCCGCGGCGCTCCATGTCGTCGGCAGCGCCTCGGGCCACCAGCGCCTGGAAGGCCCCGCCGTGTCCGTCGGGGCTCTCCGCGATCCGGTCGGGCGCCTCCAGCAGCAGCCGGCCGTCGCGACCGAGCGCCGGCAGGGTGGCCTGGCGGAAGCACACCACGTCCTCGGCCGGCAGCCCGAAGTGGTCGTGCTTCGCGAAGAAGTCGCGGGTGGCTGCGTCCGTGGCGGGGCTCGTCATCAGGTACAGGGGAATCGGCACGCCGTAGCGCTGCCGAGAGCCCCGCAGCTTCTGGACGTGGAGCTCGAACAGGCTCCGCCGCGAGACCGGGCCGATCGGGAAGGTCCCCTTGGGCCCGTCGAAGCCCAGCCGGGTGCCCTGGCCGCCGGCCAGGAGCAGCACCGCGACGCGCCCCTCCCGCAGCAGCGCCTCGCCGCGCTCGCGCCCCTCCGCGCGCACGCCGGGGTCGCCGCCGCTGGCGGGCAGCCGCTCGATCGGGGGCGGAGAGAGCGGACGCTGCCCGGAGCCACGCTCCCGGCCCTGCTCTCCGATCCGACACAGGGCCCGAGGGTCGATGCCCTCGGCCTGGGTGGCGAGCCGCGTACGGCCCGCCTCGTCGAGCTCATTCCAGAACCGGAAGACGTGCTCCTGGCCGGCCGCTTCGAACCGCGCTCGGAGCTCGTCGCTGAGTCGCTGCACCTTCGATTCGCCGCTCCGGGGGGTTCGGTCGGCGCAGACGCGGATAGCACAGAGCTTCGGCGAGGCAAGCGCCCGCGGGCGCGAAGGGAATCGCGCTCGGAGCCTGCTCCGGCGAGGCGGGGGAGGGCGCTCAGCAGAGCCAGCGGGGCGGGGCGGCGCCGACCTCGTGCCCCAGCGAGTCGACGGCGCGGCCCAGGGTCGCCGCGATCTCCTCGAGCTGGGCCGGCTTCACGCGCAGCGTCAGGTCGCCCAGCGTGAGGTGGACGTGGCCGCAGCTGCAGCTGCTGACTGCGATGCCGCGGCCGCGGGCCAGGGCCCGGTGGCGACAGGGTCCGACCTCACCACGGTTCTCCAGCTTCGCGCTCATGCTTCCCCCCAACGTCGAGGCTGATATGAAAATGAAAGTCATTTTCAATATTGACCGAGCAAGACCCGCTCGTCAAGCGCCATTCGGAGCGCCGGCCGTGCGAGACTCGGCGCGAGGAGGACGCCATGCGACGCGGGCTCTGCCTGGGCAGCGCCGTGGGGCTGGCGCTGCTGGGCGCCGGGATCCTCGGCACCCGCTGCGACCCCCAGACCGCGGACTGGATCGAGGAGCAGGCGCGCCGCCAGATCGAGGGCCGCGTTCGCACGCCCGAGGCGCGGGCCGCGGTGGCCGCCCACATCGGCGCGCTGGTCGAGTCGATGGGTGGCGCCGTGGCGGGGTCGCTCGCGGACCGCATGGCCGCGCGGGCGGTGCCCGGCGTGTCGGTCGCCGTGGTGCACCGCGGGCGGGTCGAGTGGGTCGAGGCCTTCGGCGTGCGCGACGTCGCGAGCGGCGCGCCGATGCTGCGCAGCTCGCTGCTCCAGGCCGCGTCGATCAGCAAGCCGGTGACCGCGATCGCGCTGCTCCAGCTGGTCGAGCAGGGCGTGCTCGAGCTCGAGGCGCCGCTCAACGACGCCCTCACGAGCTGGCAGTACCGCGACACGCAGGGCGAGCCGGTGGCGGCCGTGACGCTGCGCCGGGTGCTCTCGCACAGTAGCGGGACGAACAACTCGGGCTACGTCGGCTACTTCCCGCCGGCCCCGGTCCCGACGCTGTTCGAGGTCCTCGAAGGCCTTGCACCGGCCACGTCTCCGGCCGTCCGGGTGGTCGAGACACCGGGCGTCCGATTCCGCTACTCGGGCGGTGCCTACACGGGACTTCAGCAGTTCGTTCGAGATGTTACGGGTCGGGACTTCGCAACCTGGGTGAAGGATCATGTGCTGTCGCGAGCGCGCATGGATCGCTCCCGATTCGAGCAGCCGCTGCTGGATCCCGAGGGCCGGGGCGCGGCGATCCCGTCGTTCAACGGCGTCGCGTTCCCGATCGTGACGTATCCGGAGCTGCCGGCGGCCGGCCTGTGGTCGACGTCGCTCGATCTGGCGCGCCTGGTGGTCGCGATCCAGGACGCGCTGGCGGGCCGGCCGCGAGCGCTCCTGGGGCCCGAGATCGCCGCCGCCATGGTGACACCGCAGACGCCGGCGCCGACGCTGCTCGACATCGGCTTCCCGGGCGGCGGCATGGGTCTCGGGCTGTTCACCGCCGGCGGCGATCCGCCCGGATGGTTCTGGCACACCGGCTCGAACGCGGGCTTCATGTGCGTCCTGGTGGGCGACACGAGCGGCGCCGGCCTGGGTGCCGCCGTCATGACCAACGGCTCCTTCGGCGGACGGCTGCTGGCCTGGGAGATCGTCAACGCCATCGCCGACCTCTACTCGTGGCCGGGGGGGCTCTAGCGCTAGCCGGACCCAGAAGCCCCTCCCGGGCGCCTTGTCAAAATTTGACATAATTCCTCTTATCGGACCTTTACCTGTAGTACCGAGATAGAAATGTCCGGCCGCCTGCGTCAGCCGCTACTCGATCACCCCGCTCGATCACGCGCACGCGATCCAGCTCCTCGGTGCTCATGCTCAC
>JASJBO010000195.1 GCA_030066475.1 Myxococcota bacterium | reverse complement strand
AGGCGAGCGAAGTCCACAAGGACGCGGAGGCGAAGCCGGAGCGCGCAGCGAGCCGCAGGCGAGCGAAGTCCACAAGCAAGCGGAGGCGAAGCCGGAGCGCGCAGCGAGCCGCAGGCGAGCGAAGTCCACCAGGCCGGAGCGAGCGACAGCCAGCGCGGGAAGTAGCCCGCCCGCGACAGCGATTGGATCTGCCGGCCGTAGGCGAAGATGATGGCGTGGAAGCTGGCGACCAGGCCCGCCACCGCCGAACGCTCCGGGCGCTCGCTCAAGCGCTCAGAGCCCTGCGGCGCGCAGGTGGCCGGCCTCGTTGAAACGGCCCAGCGACCAGGTGAAGCCCTCGACGCCCAGGGGTCGCGCCTGCACCACCGCGTAGGCGGCCAGCTCGTACTCGAAGCGGTTCCACTCCCAGGGCACGGCGCGCACGTCGAGCAGGTGGGTGAGCGCCACGGCGTTGGTGCCGCCGTGCGCGACGACCGCGATGCGCTGGTGCCGCTCCGGCACCCTCCACACCGTGAAGTCGTCCTCGGTCCGCGCCGGCATGCCGTGCGTGGCCAGCAGCGCCTCGAGCGCAGTGGTGACGCGCGCGTGGAAGTCGCGGAAGTCCTCGCCGCCGGGCCACCCGTCCCAGAGGTCGCGCAGGCGCCGCTGGGCGGCGCGGGTGAAGTAGGCCTCCACCTCGGTCTGCGTCAGGCCGCGCAGGGCCACGGAGATCTCGGCCAGGCCGTCGACCGTCACCGGCGTGAGCCCGGTGGCTGCGGCCAGCGGCGCGGCCGTCTCCTGGGCGCGGCGCAGCGGGCTCACGTAGATCGCGTCGAAGTCGCGGGCGGCGAGTGCCTGCGCGGCGGCCTCCGCCTGGAGCCGCCCGCGCTCGGTGAGCGCGGCGTCTTCGACCGAGCGCCCGCCGCCGGGCGTCCAGTCCGGCTCTCCGTGGCGCAGCAGGATCAGCTCGGCCGGTGTCGCCTGCCGCACGCGCTCCTCGCGCCGCGCAGAGGCGTTGGCCGCGGGCAACCCGCTCATCGTCGGATTCCTCCAGGGATTCGGGGCGTGGGGGAGGGCGGGCCGTATCATAGTGCGCCTCTGGAGAGGAGAGCCATGACGACGCCGAACGACCCGCCGGTGCTGCTCGTCGAGCAGCGCGAAGGCATCGCCACCTTCACGCTCAACCGTCCCGAAGCCATGAACGCGCTCTCGACGGCGCTGCGCGGGGCCCTGGTGCGCGCGTTCCGATCGCTCGACGACGACGACGAGATCGGCGCCGTGATCCTCACCGGCGCGGGCCGCGCCTTCTGCGCCGGGCTCGATCTGAAGGAGATGGGCGGCGAGACGGGCGACGAGCGCGGCCCCGGGGCGCTCGACGACGCCGACCTGGTCGGAGCGGTGCGCGCCTGCCGGGTGCCCGTGATCGGCGCCGTCAACGGCTTCGCCATCACCGGGGGCTTCGAGCTGGCGCTGGCCTGCGACTTCCTGATCGCCTCGAGCGCGGCCCGCTTTGCCGATACCCACGCGCGGGTGGGCATCGCGCCCGGCTGGGGGCTGTCGCAGCTGCTGCCGCGGCGCATCGGCATCGGGCGCGCCAAGGAGCTCTCGTTCACCGGGAACTTCCTGGAGGCCGAGCAGGCCGGTGCCTGGGGCCTGGTCAACCGGGTGGTCGAGCCGGATGCCCTGCTGCCCACCTGCCGCGCGCTGGCCGCCGACATCCTGTCCTGCGACCGGCGCACGCTGCTCGAGATCAAGCGCGTCTACGACGAGGGCTACCGCGTGGCGCTCGGCGAGGGGCTGCGGATCGAGTCCGAGGCCTCGCGCCAGCACGCCCGAGGCGTGCGGGCCGCCGACATCGCCGCTCGCCGCCGGGCCGTCCAGGCGCGGGGGCGCGCGCAGTCCGAGCCGTAGCGGCGGGCACTCACCGCCGAGGACTCGAGCTTCCCGTTCATGGACACGACCGGCCTCGGCGCCGCGCCTAGGGCGATCTCCGCCCCGGCAGCGCGGCGGACTCAGCCGATCCGCAGCAGGCCGTCTTCGCCGGCCTCGATGCGCAGCTCGCGCAGGTACTCGACGACGCGCGGGTGGGTGGCGATCGCGCGACTCTCGACCGGGTCGAGGAAGCGCTTCCAGCGCGCATCGAGAAAGCGCGCCTGCTCCTTCTTCACCCACTCGTACTCGATCTTCTGGGATCCGTGGTGCTCGAAGTCCCAGTAGTCGACCTGTTCCGGCTCGTACTTCAGCTCGAGCCAGCCCATCAGCCGCTGCAGCTCGCGCTCCGGGTGTCGCGCCAGGTCGTGGTAGGTGACGATCTGGTGATCGAGCCGGTGCCTGGCGAGGAAGCTGGTGATCGCCCGGTTCTGTGCCAGCCACTTGTACATCCACATCCGGTTCTGGGGGGCCACCAGGACCGGCAGCGCCAGGCTCGGCGCCTTGCGCATCAGGGTGAGGCGCTTGCGCAGGCGCCTCCGGGTGCGCTGGTTGTGGACCGCCCAGCGCCGCACCAGGGCGCGCGGGTCGCGCACCAGATGCACGAACTTGAGCGCGACCGGAGAGCGGCCCACGAAGCGCTCCGCCCAGCGCGGCTGCTTCGAGCAGTCCACGAGGGCCTCGATCGAAGGCCCGAGGTTCGCGAACACCCGTCCGAACATCTGGTCGATGTTCGCCTCGTCGCAGCCGTGGTAGGCGGGACAGTGGTCGGCGTCGCCGCAAGCGTTGCAGATCGGCTTGGTGCCGGGCGTCTTGCGGATGCGCTTGGTCTCGCCGAGGTGGGCGGCCTTGGAGTGGCTCCCCAGCAGCAGCGAGGCGTAATGGGCGCCCGCGAAGTTGGTCGAGAGGACGAAGACGACCTTGCGTTCCATGCCTCTCGGGGCCCCCTCCGGCGAACGCGTAGCGAAGCTCGCGCGGCCCCGCCACGCGGCGGGCCAAGAAGGACGGCTCCGTCGGCCTCCGCGCAGCGAGCCGCAGAGCCTGCGTGGCCAAAGCCCCAGCAAGCGCCCGGAGGGCGCGCGCAGTGAGGCGAAGCCGAACGAAGTCCACCAGCTAGTCGAACCGGTAGCCCCGCAGGAACGAGACCGCCGCGATCTCCCGCTCGAGCCGTCCGCGCACCGCGTCGGGCCAGTCCACGGCCTCGCGGGTGCGCCGCGGCTCCTTCCACACCGCGCCCGCGCAGGCGTCCAGATAGTCGGGCTCGGGCTCGAGGCCGAGGAACCCGCACAGCCGCACCAGCTCGCGGCGCGGCTCGCTCAGGATCTCCTCGTGGCGCAGATCGATCAGTGTCTCGGCGGCGACTCGCTCGCGGAACCAGACGACTCCCTCGACCATGCGCAGGTAGTGGTCGGCCGCGCCTTCGAGCGTGCGCGACTCGCCGCGCCGGAAGATCGTGGCGACGTTGTCGAACGGGTTGCGCACCACGTGCACCCAGCGGATCGGCAGCGCCACGCGTCGCTCGAGGAGTGGCAGCAGGCCCGGCCGCGCCGTGAGCTTGCGGATCGTGCCGCCGCCGCGCTTGTCCCCGATCAAGCGCAGCCGTCGGGCACGCCCCTGCCACTGGCCGGGGACGCGGTAGTCGTAGCCGGTGGCGGAGCGCCCCCGCGCGGCCTGTCGGGCGGAGCGCTCGAGCAGGAGGGCGAAGAGCTGGTCGCGCGAGAAGCCGTAGCGCAGGTAGCGCAGCACGTGCAGCTCGTGGGCGACGATCGCCTCGGGGTGGGCGTCGAGCAGGGAGCCGACCAGGCTGTGCCCGCTGCGCGGATAGCCGACGAAGAGGACGAAGCGCTCCACTTCGGCGAAGGCCGCCGCGTGGGCGCGTGCCAGACGCCGGGAGCGCAGCCAGGCGGCGGCCATGCGGCGCTTGCGGCGCCACTCGCGGGCCAGCTTGTTCGGGCGCAGCCGCACCGGGGGCAAGGTAGCAGCGCGGCCTTGCGCGGCCGTCGGTCCACCGCGTCGAATCACCGGAGGGCTGGCGCCGTCCAACGCGGATCCGCAATGGCTGGGGCCGGGCGTTCGGGAGGGAGTCGATGGGTGTCGTGGAGACCATTTCGCTCGGCATGGGGGTGGGCTGGGCTGCCGGCCTGAACCTCTACGCGGCGATCTTCGTGCTGGGCGTGCTCCAGCACACCGGCCACGTGACGCTGCCCTCCGAGCTGGCGGTGGTGGCGGACCCGCTCGTGCTGATCGCGGCCGGCGTCATGTACTGCATCGAGTTCTTCGCCGACAAGGTCCCCGGGCTCGACAGCGCCTGGGACGCGGTCCACACCTTCGTCCGCGTGCCCGCGGGCGCCGTGCTGGCGGCGGCCGCGGTGGGCCCGGTGAGCGATCCGGCGCTGCTCGCCGCGGGCCTGCTGGGGGGGACGCTGGCCGCGGGAAGCCACGCGGTGAAGGCGGGCTCGCGCGCCGTGCTCAACGCCTCGCCCGAGCCCGTGAGCAACTGGACGGCGTCGATCACCGAGGACCTGCTGGTGGTCGGCGGCCTCTGGACCGCGCTGCACCACCCGTGGGTGTTCCTGGCCGGCCTGGTCGTCTTCGTGCTGCTGGCGGCCTGGCTGCTGCCCCGCATCTGGCGCGGCCTCGTGCGCGTGCTGGCGGTGCTGGTGCGCCCGCTCCGGCACGGCGGGCCACCCGCCGGCCCGGACGGGGAGGCGTCCGGCAGCGGTCGGGAGCGCGCTGGCCCCGCGGATCGGCCGCTCGATCCGAGCGCCCCGCCGGCGCGGCCGCGCAGTCGCGTGGCGCGTCTCCAGGCGCGGCGCCGGCGCGGCGGCTGACCCGAGACCGGCGATTCAGTGCGGCTCGACGGGAACGTCGGCCAGGCGCTGTGCAGTTCCGAACAGCCGGAGCGGCGTGCCGTCCTTCCCGCGCTCGAGCTCGAACACCGATCGGAACCAGACCTCGGAGCCGTCCTCGAGCAGGTAGCGGAACTCGTCCGAGCGCTCGGCGGAGCCGGCGAAGAGCGCCTCGATGCTCGCGCGCACGTGCGCGCGGTCGTCGGGGTGCACGCGCTCCATGAAGAACTCGAACGACGGGGCCGGGTACGGTCGCTCGAAGGCGCACAGCTGGAACAGCTCGTCGGACCACCACTGACGGTTGTCGAGCAGGTCCCACTCCCAGCTCCCGACCGCGGTGAGCCGCTGCGCCTCGGCCAGCCGCTCGGCCTCGTCGCGCGCGCCGTCCGCCGTGCGGCGCAGGTGCGTGACGTCCTGCAGCGACGTGACGATGCCGCGCACCTTGCCGTCGGCGTCCTTCAGCGGCTGGTCGTTGGCGATCCAGGCGTGCTCGACGCCCGGGTCCGAGGGCAGGCAGCCGCGGATCTCGCGGTTGACGTTCGGCTCGCCCGTGGCCAGCACCCGCTGGTAGAGCGGCACGATCCGGTCGGCGAGCGCCGGGATGACCTCCTCCACGCGGGCGCCGATGTGGTCGCGCACCGGCACGCCGTTGATCGCGGCCATGTGCTCGTTGACGAGGCGGAAGCGCAGGTCGCGGTCGATCAGGCACAGCCCGATCGGCGCGCGGTCGCACAGCGACTTGAGATCCTCGGACCCGGCCCACGCGCTCGGGGACTGCTCGATGATCTCCTGGAGCTCGGCGACGCGGCGTCGCAGCGCGCGGAGCTCGTCGAGGAGCTCGGAGCGGGGGCGGAATCCCTCTTCCATGCGCCTCCGATCGTATCAGAACGACGGGTCTTCGTGTTCCAGGATTCCTCGAAGGTGCTCGTTCAGGAGGTGCCCCTCGGGGTCGAGCCGACGCCGGCAGGCGACGAAGCGGTCCCAGGCCGGGTAGCGTGCCGCCAGCCGTCCTCCGTCCAGGCTGTGCACCTTGCCCCAGTGCGGGCGACCGTCGTGCTCCCAGAAGACCGGCTCGACGTCGGCGAAGAACGCCTCGTACGGGAAGCGTCCGTCCTGGTGGACCGAGATCGTGACCGTGGGGCGTTCCGTCGCAGGCGACAGGAAGGCGTCGTCGGCGGCTACGGTCCGGTACTCCACCGGCCAGGTGACCGTCGGATGGCGGGCGCGGATGCGCTGCCGGACCGCTGCGAAGCAGGCGGGACCCGCCTCGGCGGGCACCGCGTACTCCATCTCGAAGAACTTCTCCTCGCGCACGGAGGGCAGGATGTGGGCGCTCCAGCCCACACGCTCGCCGGGGCCCGGCGCCCCGGGCTCGGCCTCGGTCGGGTCGATGGCCTTCGCCTCGGCGAAGTCGTGCTTCGGGAAGTAGAAGAACTCGAAGTGACGGTGCGCTGCGAAGTGGTCGTCGAGCGCCTCGAGGACCGGCTCGAGAGGACCGCGCCAGGTGCGCTCGTGGAGCCGGTAGGCGGGCAGCACGCGCAGGTCGACGCTCAGCACGACGCCGAGCGCGCCGAGCCCGACCCGGGCCGCGCGCAGCCACTCGTCGTCGCGGCCGGCCTGCCAGTCGACGACCTCGGCCTCGGCCGTCGCCACGCGCATGCCGAGCACCTGGCTCGAGAGGTTGCGCAGACGCGACCCCGTGCCGTGGGTGCCCGTGGCGAGCGCGCCCGCGAGCGCCTGCACGTCCACGTCCCCGAGGTTCTCGAGCGCCCGGCCCCGCTCGAGCAATGCCGCGCCGAGGGCGTGGAGCGTGATGCCGGCGCCGACCCGGACCGCGTCCTGGCGCGACCCGCAGGGCTCGACCGCGTCGAGGGCGTCGAGCGCGAGCAGCACCCCGTCGGTCGCGCACAGCGGCGTGTGCGAGTGGCCCGAGCCGGCCACCCGGACGCAGGCGCCGGTCTCGCGGGCTCGTGCCAGCTCGGCCAGCACGCCCGCCTCGTCCGCCGGCGCCGCCCGGCGCTGCGGCGTGCAGCGGACCGTGCCCGACCAGTTGCTCCACCCGTCCGTCAAGCGCCCGGCTCCGCCGGGCCGGCGACCACGACGCGCTCGACCACGTCGGGCACCTCGTCGGCCGGCCACAGGCAGGAGCGGAACAGCTCGAAGCGGCTCCAGCCGGCCGAGAGGTTGGCGTGGAACGCCGAGGCCGGATCGCCGTGGGGGCCCGACGAGTGCGCGAACCACGCCTCGTCGGGCCGCGCCAGGTCGCACACGAAGCGGCTCGACGCCCCGACGAAGGCGCGGAGCCGGTGGCCCTCGTCGAGCGGGCGCGACGGGCTCACGGTGTAGTCGTCGCCGGGGAAGGGCGCGTCGAGCGCACACAGGCGATCGCCCAGCCGCGGCAGCTCCGCCAGCACCCCGCCCAGCCGGGCGCGCTGCACCCGGCCCCAGCGCCAGCCCGGCTCGCCGCCGCACAGCGCGCTCGTGCGGTCGAGGGCGGCGCGGAAGGCGTCGGCGGCGAGCTCGCCCAGCGACCGCTCGGCGGCCCGCTCGACGTCGGCGCGCAGCGGATCGTCGGGGTCGAGCAGCAGGCGCTGCAGGCGGGGCAGGGCGCGGCGCCCGCCCACGTAGCGGGGCCCGGCGCGGGACCCGACGATCGGGAGGAAGACGCGGCGCATCAGCGCCTGCTGGGTGAAGACGAAGATCAGCGCCCCGGCCGAGTCCACCGGAAAGTCGCCCGCCCAGGCGCGCAGCGTCGCGAGCGCCCGCCCTTCGCGCGAGTCCTCGTCGGCGAAGCGCGCCAGCAGGCCGACCAGCGCGTCGCGCACCGGACCGGCATAGTCGCAGCCCACGTCGGCCTGGAGCGCGCGGAAGCTCTCCACGCTGTGCGCGTCGTGCGCGGCCAGGGCGCGCTCGATGCGCTCCTGGCGGTAGCGCGGCTCGTAGTGCGCCGGGGTGGCGACCAGGTCCGCCTGGTCGGGGTCGACGATCGAGTTGGCGGAGGCCACGTAGCCGCAGCCGGGATTGAGCTGCTTCGGCATCTCCTCGAACGGGACCCAGCCGTCCCAGCGCGCGTCGGGGTCGTGGGCGTCGCGCACGAACAGCCCGTCGGCGGGTCGGCGCGGGACGCGTCCGAACACTTCCCAGCCGAAGTGCCCGTCGCGGTGTGCGTAGACGTGGTTGAAGTCGAACGGCCCCTCGTGGATCTCGGCCAGCGCGGCGCGGTGCGCGTCCACGCTGCGCGCGGCCGCCAGCTCGCGGTAGCCGGCCAGGTAGCGCCCGGCGTCCGCGGGCACCTGGCGCAGCGCCAGGTCGGCGCCGTCGTCGTGGCGCCAGTCGGGATAGATGACGCCGTGCTCGCAGCTCTCCCACTCGAGGTCGACCGCGCGGCCTCCGCGCGTGCGCAGCGTCTCCCGGTGGCGGCGGATCTCGCCCACGCCGTCGAGGGTGCGGTAGCGGCGCGGGTCGTCGGGCAGGCGGTGGATGCGCGCCAGGTCCCAGCAGTCGCGGAACGCCGTGGTGCAGCCCCATGCCAGGTGCCCGTTGTGGCCGAATCCGAAGGCCGGGTAGCCCGGGAAGCAGCCCCCCTGCACGCGGTACCCGGGCACCTCGAGGTGCGCGTGGTACCAGTACGTTGGCAGCGGCACCAACGGGACGTGCGGGTCGTTGGCGACGACCGGCGCGCCCGAGGCCGAGCGAGACGATCCCACCGCCCAGTTGTTGCTGCCCGCCGCGGGCAGGTGGAACGGCGGCTCCGGCTCGCTGCCGGTCCCGTGGCGCTCGATCGCGGGGACCCGGCTCCAGGGCGCCTCGGGGAACAGCCGGCGCGCCAGCGCGTCCCCGCACTCCGCGCGCACCGCGTCGAAGGTCAGCTCGTTGTCGAGGTTGATGATGCTGACGATGAAGCCACTGGTGCGTGCGGCGAGCAGGCAGTCCGAGGGGCGCCACGGCTGCACGGCGCCCACGAACAGGTACTCGGGCGGATACACCCCGTCCAGCGCGGCCAGCGCGGCGTTGATGCCGGCGGCGAAGGCCTCCACCGCTTCGCGCGCAGGCCCTTCCATGCGCTCGAAGTCGGCCGCGCTCCGGGCGGCGAAGTCCAAGGCGCGCACGAAGGCGTCCACGTCCGAGACCCGGCGACCCGAGAAGAGCTCCTCCGTGCCCGACGGCGCGCTCCAGTCGCCCACCCAGGTGCAGAGCCGGGCGGCGCCGATCTGACGGATCGCGTCGAGCAGGAAGAAGCGGTCGGCGCCCTGGAGGAAGCCGAGCGCCGCGTACGCGTCGCGTTCGTGCTCGGCGTACACGTGGGGCACGCCGCGCGCGTCGCGCGCGATCTCGACGCGCCCACGCATCGGGGGCAGCCAGCGCGCGTCGAGCGCGGCGCTGCGCGTCTCGCGCCAGCCGGCCGCGGCCCGCAGCAGGCGCAGCAGGATCGCCCCGCGTCGCTTGCGCGGCGGCGGAGGACTCACGAGGCGTCGGCGTCCGCCAGCCGCTCCAGCTCGCGCTCGATCAGCGCCTCGAAGGTCTCGAACGGCTGGGCGCCCGACACGAAGACCCCGTTCACGAAGAAGGCGGGGGTGCCGGTCACGCCGGCCGCCTCGCCGTCGTCGAGATCGCGCTGCACGAGGTCGTCGGTGGCGGGGTCGGCCAGGCAGGTCTGGAAGGCGTCGCGATCCAGCCCCACCTCGTCGGCGTAGCGCTGGAGGTCGTCCTCGCTCAGCGTCCCGGGGCTCTCGAAGATGCGCGCGTGCAGCTCCCAGAAGCGGCCCTGCGCCTGGGCGCACAGGGCGGCGCGTGCCGCGCCTCGCGCTTGCGGATGGATTCGTTCCAGCGGGAAGTGGCGATACACGAAGCGCACGTCCTCGGGGTAGCGCTCGAGCACCCGGGCGATCGTCGGCTCGGCGCGTTTGCAGAACGGGCACTGGTAGTCGCTGAACTCGACGATCGTCACCGGCGCTTCGGCGGGCCCGCGCGCGGCGCCCACGGCCGCGATCTCGACCCGCGGCGGCTGCGCCACGATGCGCACGTCGGCCTGCGCCACCAGCGCCTCGCGCACCTCGCGCGGGCGCCGGCGCTCCAGGAAGCGGCGGATGTCGGGCTCCGCCTCGTCGAGCGTCACTCCCTCGCGGATGCGCTCGCGGTTCTCCTGGTAGAACGCCTCGACGTCGGCGCGTGTCACCGGGCCGCGCGCCGCCAGCTCGGCCTCGATCAGCGCCTCGGGCGACAGGCCGCGGCGCTCGGCCTCCTGGGCGATCACCAGCGCCTCGATCATCCGCGTCGCCGCATCGCGCCGCAGCTGGTAGCGCTCCGCGGGGCTGGACGAGCCGATCTCGCGCTCGAACAGGTCGTCGCGAATCCAGTCGTCGAGCGCGGCCTGCGTCACCGGGCGGCCGTCCACCTCGAGCCAGACCGGGGACGGGGAGGACGGCGCCGTCTCGGGCGCGCCCGCGGTGTGCGCGGCACAGGCGGCGAGCAGCCCCAGGGACGCGGCGGTCCCGGCGATCGCGGCCGCGAGCGCAGTCGCGCGACCACGCCACACGGGTTCGCGGGAAGCCCGCCGGGCGATCGGGTTCGTCACAGTCGAGGTCCTCGGGAAAGGGTCGAGCGGGCGGCCCGCTCCCGGGCAGCCTAGGCCCGCCCCGGCCCGGGTGCACGCCGATTCGGAGGCGTTCCGGCCAGACTGAGACATTTTGCCGCGAGGTATCGCTGGTATCCAGGATTCCGGCGACGACTCCTCGCGGGCTTCTGCGGCATCCAAAGGCGTTGCAGGCCATGTGAGCAGCAGGATCGTCGATTTGTCGAGAAAAAATCGAGATCATACATTGACAAACGTTGCTTCTTGACCGATAACCTTTCCAGCGCCCAATAGAGAGAAGGTTCTCCATGACCCACTTCGATGACGACTTCGTTCACAGCGGTCCGATCGACGCAATCTGGGAGCCGCGCAGCGAGACGCGCGCACCGGCGTTCGAGGCCGAGCGCGCCCGGCCCGGGCCGCTCGAGGAGGACCAACTGCCCGCCGCGTCGCGGCGCAGTACGCCCGTGTTCGACGGCGGCGACGCCCTCGCGAGCTACATCCGCTCGATCTCGGAGAGCCCCGTCCTGAGTCGCGAGGAGCAGCACGCGCTGGCCGCGCAGCTCGAGGCCAGACGCGAGGCATTCCTGGACGCCGCGCTCGGCCTGTCGGCTGTGGCTCACGAGCTGGTGCGAGGCTGGCGCCAGCGCAAGGACGGCGGCTACGTGACCGCGACGATCTCGGCGCGGCATCTCGACGGCAGTGGCCGCGATTGGAGCGATCAGCTCGACGCGGCGATGCTCGGCGTCGAGAAGCTGCTGGAGCGGCGCGAGCGCACCGCCCGGTCGAAGGCCGCCGGAGCGGCCCAGCGCCTCGCGCGTCTCGACCGGCAGGTCGCGCAGGCCGTGCGCGACGCCGATCTGGCCTTCGAGGTGGTCGTGGCCGCGTTCCGCGCCGTCGACGCCGGTGGCAAGGGGCGCGCGCGGCGTGGGGCCGTCGCTGCGCGGCGGGCGCTCGACGCGCACGAGGCGATCAAGCAGACCTTCGTGCAGTACAACCTGAAGCTCGTGATCAAGTTCGCGCGCGGCTATCGGGGCATGGGCGTGCCGTTCCTCGATCTGATCCAGGAGGGCAACCTGGGCCTGATCCGCGCCGTCGAGAAGTTCGACTACACGCGGGGCCACAAGTTCTCGACCTACGCCGCGTGGTGGATCCACCAGGCGATGATCCGCGCGGTCCAGAAGTACTCGCGCACGGTACGCGCGCCCTCGCACGTCTACGACCTGCAGCTGCGCTACAAGCGCGCCGAGCAGCAGCTGCGCGGCCGCACCCACGAGGAGCCGAAGCGCAGCGAGATCGGCGAGATGCTGGGAATCAGTGCCGAGGACCTCGACCGTCTGACTTCGACGATGACGCCCCTCGTGTCCACCCACACCCCGCTGCCCGGCACCGATGACCTGGTGCTCGACGACGCGCTCGCCGACGACTCGAACGAGGATCCGGCCGACGGGGTCGATCGGGGCAAGGTGCAGCACGCGATGTATCACCTGCTCGAGGATCTCGAGCCGCGCGAGCGCACCGTGATCCAGTGCCGCTTCGGCCTCGGGGACGAGCCGGAGCAGACGCTCCAGGTGATCGGCAAGCGCCTGGGTCTCTCGCGCGAGCGCGTCCGCCAGATCGAGGCGCGCGCGCTGGCGCGGCTGCGCCAGAGCGGCAAGGTTGATGGGCTTGCGTCGCTGCTCGAGCGCGACGCCGCCTGAGCCGCGGCGCGGCCGGCCGGCTGCCTCAGAGCACCTCGTAGTGGCCCGCCGCGAGCGCCGCCACCGCGCTGCCGAGCCAGGTGGCGGCGGCGACCGCGGACAGCACAGCCGGACGGCCGCGCTCGCGCCACTCCCAGCGCAAAGCGGCCAGCGTCGGCAGCGCGGCCAACACGAGCAAGGCGGCCGCGAGTGGCTTCCCGTCACGCGTCGCAAACAGCATCAGCGGCGCAAGAAACGCCCAGGCGTGCGCCAGCAGCACCAGTCCGACGGGCCAGAGCGTAGGCTCGCGCACGAACGGGAGCAGGCCACGCTCGAGGATGGCCCGGCCCAGCGCTCCGGCCGATAGACCCGCTGCGCCGTCTCGGCGGGCGTCATCGCTCACGGCATCTCCAGGAGCTCGACGATGCTGCGCCCCAGCGATTCCGGCGTCTCGACGTAGGCGAAGGCGATAGCGGGTCCGAAGCGCTTGAAGAAGACCGTCTCGCAGCCCTCGGCCTCGAGCTCGGCCAGCTTCTGCTCGAGCCCCGCATCCACGCGGAAGCGCACGTGGTGGGGCCCCTCGCCGTGCGCGCGCAGATGCTCGGTGTGCGGCGTCTCGCCCTCGAGCACCTGGATCAGCTCCACCTCGAGCGGCCCCGAGCGGTTGACGGCGATCCTGAGTCGGCAGTCCGCCTCCCGGCCACGGTAGGTGCAGCGGGGGAGGGGCGCCTCGGACACCTCGAAGGGGCCGAAGAGCGCCTCGTAGTGGGGCAGGGCGCGGTCGAGGTCGGCGACCACGTAGCCCACCTGGTCGATCGGTCCGAGGCCGAGGCGGCCGGCGAGGGGCTGGGACATGGCGTTCTCCCGTCGCGGGTTCGATCCGGAGGGTAACGCCCGGAGGCCAGCGGGCGCCCCGCGGCCGGCCGCACTAGGATCGGCGCGATGGACAGCTACCAGATCGCCGACCTCTTCGAGGCCGTGGCCGACGCCGTGCCCGACCAGATCGCGCTGGTGTGTGGCGACGAGCGCCTCAGCTACCGCGAGCTCGACGAGCGCGCCACCCGGCTGGCGCACTTCTTCCGCAGCCGAGGCCTGGGCGGCGGCGATCACATCGGGACCTATCTCTACAACGGCACCGAGTACACCACCACGATGCTGGCAGCCTTCAAGATCTCGGCCGTTCCGATCAACATCAACTACCGCTACGTCGAGGAGGAGCTGGTCTACCTGTTCGGCAACGCGGACCTGAAGGCGGTGGTGCACCACCGCGAGTTCGCCGACCGCATCGCGCGCGTGCGCGGACAGTGTCCGCAGCTCCAGCACCTGGTCTCGGTCGAGGACGACAGCGGCGCCGACCTCGGGCCGGCCAGCTCGATCGACTTCCGGGCCGCCTGCGCCGAGGGCTCGACCGAGCGCGACTTCAGCGGGCGCTCCAACGACGACCTGTTCATCATCTATACGGGCGGCACCACCGGCATGCCCAAGGGCGTGATGTGGCCGCACGAGGCCGCGTACTTCGCCTGCTTCGGCGGCGGCGACCCGATCGGCGCGGACATCACCGAGCTCGACGCGCTGCTCGAGCGCGCGCGCACCGTCGGCCCGCTGGTCAGCTCGATGATCGCCGCGCCGCTGATCCACGGCGCCGCGCAGCTCGCGACCTTCATCTCCCTGATCGGCGGCAGCAAGATCGTCTACCAGAAGCGCTTCGACGCCGACGAGATCGTGCGCCTGATCGCGGCGGAGAAGGTGATGACGATCTCGCTGGTGGGCGACGCGATGGCGCGCCCGATCGCCGACGCGCTCGAGCGCAACGCCGCGGCGCCGGAGCCGCTCGACTGCTCGAGCATGCTGGTGATCGGCTCCGCTGGCGCGATCTTCTCGGAGCCGGTGAAGGACAAGCTCAAGAAGTACCTGCCGCAGTGCAACATGCTCGACAACTACGGCTCCACCGAGACCGGCTTCCAGGGCCGCGGCGGCGAGGGCCACAAGAGCTTCGGGCAGGGACTCACCTTCGAGATGAACGATCGCACCGTCGTGCTGGGCGACGACCTGCGCCCGCTCGAGCCGGGCTCGGGGGTGCGCGGCAAGGTGGCTCTGCGCGGCTGGGTGCCGGTCGGCTACTACGGCGATCCCGAGAAGACCGCCGAGACCTTCGTCGAGATCGACGGCGTGCGGCACGCCATCACCGGCGACATCGCGGAGATCGAGGCCGACGGCGCGGTCAAGCTGTTCGGGCGCGGCTCGGTGTGCATCAACAGCGGCGGCGAGAAGATCTTCGTCGAGGAGGTCGAGAACGCGATCAAGAGCCACCCCGCCGTATACGACGCGGTGGCGGTGGGCGTCGACGACGAGCGCTGGAGCCAGCGCGTGGTGGCGCTGGTTTCGGTCGCCGCCGGCGCGGCCGACCCGGGCGAGGCCGCGCTGCGCGAGCACTGTCGCCAGCACATCGCCGGCTACAAGATCCCCAGGGAGATCTATGTGGTCGACCAGGTGTTCCGCGGCCCCAACGGCAAGGCGGACTACAAGCTCGAGACCCGGCGCGCCACCGAGCTCTCGTCGGAGCGCGCCGCGGGTTAGGCCCGCGGCGTGGGAGCACCCGACGCCAGGGCGCCGCGTCCAGCCGCCGCTCCGGTCCCGAGCGGCGCCTGCCGCTCGAGGGCGTACGCTTCGCCCGGGACGGGCTGGGGAGGAGATCGCGGTGGAGCTGAGCTTCCTCGGAGCGGCGGGGACGGTGACGGGATCGAAGTACCTGGTGTCGCACGGCGACACCCGGCTGCTGGTGGACTGTGGGCTGTTCCAGGGCGTGAAGGCCCTGCGGCTGCGGAACTGGAAGCCGCTGCCCTTCGACCCGGCCGCGATCGACGCCGTCGTGCTGACCCACGCCCACATCGACCACAGTGGCCACGTGCCGGCGCTGGTGCGGGACGGCTTCGCCGGCCCGGTGCTGTGCTCGGCGCCGACCGGCGCGCTCTGCGACATCCTGCTGCCCGACGCGGGCAAGCTCCAGGAGGAGGACGCGAGCTACGCCAACCGCAAGGGCTTCTCGAAGCACCGGCCGGCGCTGCCGCTCTACACCGAGGCCGACGCGCGCGACGCGCTCGCGCGGATCGAGACCACCGAGTTCGGCGTCTGGCACGAGGTCGGCTCGCTGCGCGTGCGGCTGCGGCCGGCGGGCCACATCCTGGGCGCCGCCTCGGTGGAGGTGTCGTCCGAGGGCCGCTCGGTGCTGTTCTCCGGCGACCTCGGCCGCTCGTCGGATCTGATCATGAAGCCCCCCGAGCCGCCGGGCACACCCGACTGGCTGGTGGTCGAGTCGACCTATGGCGACCGCTCGCATGCTCCCGGCGATCCCGTCGAGGCGATCGCCGCCGTGCTGTCGGAGACGCTCGAGCGCGGCGGGGTGCTGCTGATTCCGTCGTTCGCGGTGGGACGCGCGCAGGCGCTGCTCTACTGCCTGCGCCAGGTGTTCGAGCGCGGGCTCACGCCCGCCGTGCCGGTGTTCCTGAACAGCCCGATGGCCACGCGCGCCACCGAGGTGCTGCGCGCCAGTGCCGGCTACCACCGCCTCGACGCCGAGGCCTGCGCGGCGGTCTGCGATCTGCCCCAGTACGTGCGCTCGCCCGACGAGTCGCGCGCCCTGTGCGCGCGGCGCGGGCCGCTGGTGATCGTCTCGGCCAGCGGGATGGCGACCGGCGGCCGCGTGCTGCACCACCTGAAGGCGCTGGCGCCGGACCCGCGCAACACGATCCTGCTGCCCGGCTTCATGGCGCCGGGCACGCGCGGCGACGCCCTGGCGCACGGCGTCGAGGCGATCAAGATCCACGGGGAGTACGTCCCGGTGCGCGCGCGCGTGCTCCAGCTCGACATGCTGTCGGCGCACGCCGACCAGGGCGAGCTGCTGGCCTGGGTGGGCGCCTGCGAGCGCGCGCCGCGCGAGGTGTTCGTCACCCACGGCGAGCCGGTCGCCGCCGACACGCTGCGGCGGCGCCTCCAGGAGCAGCACGGGGTCCGCGCGCGGGCGCCCGAGCTGGGCGAGACGGTGAAGCTCGGCTGATCCCGCACCCGCGGCTACCATGCCAGCGTGGCCGAAGAGCTGCCCCGAGCGCCGCGCCCGCCCAGACCGCCCCGACCAGCGGACGGCGCGGGCTCCCGTCCTACGGGCCGATCCAGGCGGCGCCGGCCGCTCGGGGACGAGCGCCCGTCGATCCAGGAGAACCCGCGCTTCCACCTGGTGTATCTGGTGCTCGCCGTGTTCGGCGTGCTCCTGCTCCACGACCTGTGGGTGGCGATGCGCACCGTCGAGCGCATTCCCTACAGCCAGTTCCGCGAGCTGGTCGAGCAGGGCAAGGTCGCCGAGGTGGTGGTCTCCGGCGACCTGATCGAGGGCAGCCTCCACGAGCCGCTGCCCGACGGCAAGAGCCGCTTCGTGACGAACCGCGTCGAGTCGGGCCTTGCCGAGCAGCTCGACGCGCAGGGCGTGACCTACGCCAGCCGGCCGCGCAGCACCTTCCTGCCGACGCTGCTCTCGTGGCTCGTGCCGATCGGGCTGTTCCTGGCCGTGTGGCTGTTCCTGATGCGCCGCATGGCCCGCAGCATGGGCGGACCCGGTGGCGGGCTGCTCTCGATCGGCCGCAGCAAGGCCAAGGTCTACGTCGAGTCGGACACCCGCGTGAGCTTCGCCGACGTGGCCGGCGTGGACGAGGCGAAGGCCGAGCTGCGCGAGGTGGTCGACTTCCTGAAGGACCCCCGATCGCACGGCCGGCTCGGCGCCCGCATGCCCAAGGGCATCCTGCTGGTGGGGCCGCCGGGCACCGGCAAGACGCTGCTGGCGCGCGCCGTGGCG
>JASJBO010000171.1 GCA_030066475.1 Myxococcota bacterium | reverse complement strand
CCGCCTGCTCGCCATGGAGTGGGTCGAGGGCCAGCCGCTCCCCGACGCGCTGCACGGCGGGGGCGCGGCGCGCCGAGCCCTCGCGCGAGCCCTGGGCGAGACCCTGCGGCGTGTCCACGAGGCCGGCTGGGTGCACGGCGACTGCCACGCCGGCAACGTGCGCGTGGCGGAGGCGGGCCCCGTGCTGCTCGACTGGCAGCACGCGCGCCGCACACGGCGCGGCCGGTCGCGCCGTCGCGATCTGGCGCATCTCGAGCACTCCCTGGCGGCGCACGTGCCGATCGGCGCGCGGCTGCGCGTGCGCGAGGCGGCGCTCGCCCGACCGCGCCCCTGGGGCGCCGCGGCCCGCCGTGCGCTGCGCGGGGCCGGGCGTGAAGCCGACGCGCGCACCCGCGAGCACGCCCGCTCGCGCACGCGCCACGTGCTGCGACCGGGACGACGCGCCGCCGCTCTGCGGCTCGACGGCTTCCAGGGCCTGCGGCTGCGCGAGCTGCCGGAGGCGACGCTGCGGGCGGTGCTGGCCGAGCACCGCCAGTGCCTCGCGGCCCCGGACGACCCGCGACGGCTCGAGCGGGACGCCCGCTCCAGCATCACCGCGCACGCGGCGAACGACTGGCACGTGGTCGTGAAGGCGACGCCCTGGCGCGGGCTGCCGCGCGCACTGGGCGACGCGCTGCGTGGCTCGGCTGGCCGGCGCGCCTGGCGAGGCGGACACGGCCTGCTCGCGCGCGGCGTCGGCGCAGCGCGACCGCTCGCGTTCGCCGAGCGCCGGCGCCTGGGCCTCCCGGTGTGCTCCTGGGTGCTGCTCGAGGATCAGCGGCCGGCGCCCGAGGCGGCTTTCGCCGTCACGCGCGGCGAGGTCACCCCCGACGAGCTGCTGGATGTCCTGCTGCGGCTGCTCCTGGCGCTCCACCGCGCGGGCATCGAGCACGGCGACCTGAAGGGCACCCACGTCCTGCTGCAGCGCCGCGCCACGCGGCTCGAGCCGACGCTGATCGACCTCGAGGGGGTGCGCTTCCCGGGTCGGCTCGAAGACCGGCAGCGCCTGCGCGCGCTGGCCCAGCTCAACGCCTCGCTGCCGGACGACGTGCCCGATGCGGCGCGCCGACGCGCCTTCGAGCGCTACGCGCGCGCCCTGCCGTTCCGCATGCCGCGCGAGCGGGCGCTCCGCGAGCTGGTGGCGCGCAGTCTCGAGCGCCGCCACCGCTGGACGGGGGCGGGCTGCGCGGCCGCTCAGTCGGTGCGCACCGCCAGCCACTGGAAGTAGCTGGACGAGCCCGGAATGCGCCCGCCGTCGCCGCCGTCGAAGCGCAGGCGGCCGGCGTCGCTGGCGGTGGCCAGGATCTGCTGGAAGGCCTCGATCTTGCGCGCCGGGTCCTCGGGGTTGAGGCCGTGGAAGATGATCTCCACGCGCTCCTTGCTGGGCAGCACGTTGAGCACCAGGGTGGCGAGCGTGAAGAGCTTGCCGATCCCCTCCACCGCCTCGACCGCGAAGCGGGGAATCGGAACCTCCTGGAGCTCGAACTTGTACTCGAGGCGCATCGGATCTCCCCTTCCCTTCGGCACGGCGGCGGGCGGTCGCGCAGCTTGGCCCGGTCACCAGGACGTGTCAAGCAGTGCGGACCGCCTCCGGCTCGCACAGGAAGCAGCGCGCGGCGCCGCGCTCGAGCGGCACCAGCCCGGGCGCTTCGCGCGCGCAGCGCTCGAAGACGTCGGGGCAGCGGGTGTGGAAGCGACAGCCGGCGGGCGGGCGCGCGGGCGACGGCACGTCGCCGTGCACGCGCACCGCCACGCTGCGCCGGGCGGGGTCGACCGAGGGGATCGCGGCCAGCAGCCCGCGCGTGTAGGGGTGCTCGGGCTGCTCGAACACGCGCTCGGTGGGCCCGTGCTCGACGATCTGTCCGAGGTACATGACCGAGACCGAGTCGGCCAGGTAGCGCACCACCCCGAGGTCGTGCGTGATGAACAGGTAGGCCAGTCCGAGCTCGTCCTGCAGCTCGCGCAGCAGGTTCAGGATCTGCGCCTGGATCGAGACGTCGAGCGCCGACACCGACTCGTCGCAGACGATCAGCTGCGGCTCGAGCGCCAGCGCGCGCGCGATGCAGATGCGCTGGCGCTGGCCGCCGGAGAACTCGTGCGGGTAGCGGTCCATCTGGTCCGGGTCGAGGCGCACGCGCCGGAACAGCTCCGCCACGCGCTCGCTGCGCTCGGCCTCGTCGGCGCCGATGCCGAACGCCGTCATGCCCTCGGCGACCGCTTCGCGCACGCGCATGCGGGGGTCGAGCGAGGCCAACGGGTCCTGGAACACGATCTGGATGCGGCGCCGGTGCTCGCGCAGGGCGGTCGGATCGAGCTCCATCAGGTCCACGCCGTCGTAGAGCACGCGCCCCTCGCGCGGCTCTTCCAGGCGCAGGATCGAGAGCCCGACCGTGGTCTTGCCGCAGCCCGACTCGCCCACCAGCGCGACGGTGCGGCCGGCCTCCACCTCGAGATCGACGCCGTCCACCGCGCGCACCCAGCCCGAGACGCGCTGCAGCACGCCGGAGCGGATCGGGAACCAGGTGCGCAGACCCTCGACGCGCAGCAGCGGCTGGCCCCCGCTCATCCCGCGAGCTCCGCGGCGACGGCGTGGCAGCGCACCTGGTGAGTGGGCGCCAGCGCGCACGGGTCGGGCTCGGCCTCGCCGCAGACGTCGAGCACGCGGCTGCAGCGGGTCGAGAAGCGACAGCCGGCCGGCCAGTCCGACGGCGACGGCACGACCCCCGGGATCTCTTCGAGCCGCTCGCCGGGCGACACGCGCGAGGGCATCGAGCGCAGCAGCCCCTGGGTATAGGGGTGGCGCGCACCCGCCAGTACCTCGACCCGCGTCCCCTCCTCCACGATGCGGCCCGCGTACATCACCGCCACGCGGTCGGCCAGCTCGTTCACGATGCCGAGGTCGTGGGTGATCAGCAGGATGGCGGTGTCGAGCTCGCGGCCGCGTTCGCGCAGCAGCTCGAGGATCTGGGCCTGGATCGTGACGTCGAGCGCCGTGGTGGGCTCGTCGGCGATCAGCAGGCGCGGATGGCCGGCCAGCGCCATCGCGATCATCACGCGCTGCTTCATGCCGCCCGAGAGCTGGTGGGGATAGGCGTCGAGGCGCGCCTCCGGGTCCGGAATGCCCACCGCCTCGAACAGCGCCAGCGTGCGGCGCCGCGCCTCGGTCTTCGAGACGCGCTCGTGGAGCCGGATCGCCTCGACCACCTGGTCACCGGCGGTCTGCACCGGGTTGAGGCTGGTCATCGGCTCCTGGAAGATCATCGAGACCTCGGCGCCGCGCACGCGGCGCATCTCGGTGACGGGCAGGTCGAGCAGCTCGCGCCCGCCCAGGCGCACGTGACCCGCGTCGATGCGCCCGGGCTTGGGGACCAGGCGCAGCGCCGACAGCGCCGTCATCGACTTGCCACAGCCGGACTCGCCCACCAGCGCGAGCACTTCGCCCGCGCGCACGGCCAGGTCGATGCGGTCCACGATCGGCGCGCGCGCGCCGCCCGCCGTCGGAAAGGTCGTGGTGAGACCCTCCAGCTCGAGCACGGTCTCGCTCACGTCCGCTCCCGGATCGTGCGCGGATCGAGCACGTCGCGCACCGCGTCGCCGACGAAGTTCACCGCCAGCAGCAGCCCGAAGAGCGCGCTGCCGGCGGCGGTGATGTTCCACCAGATGCGCGGCTGGCGGGACAGCTCGTCGCGAGCCTGGTCGATCATCTGGCCCCAGGAGCCGTCGATCCCGATACCGAGCCAGGCCAGGATCGCCTCCGAGAGCACCAGGCCCGAGAACATCAGCACGAAGGTGATGATCACCAGGTGCGCCAGATTGGGGAGCACGTGGCGCCAGATGATGCGCGCCTCGGACACGCCCAGCGCGCGCGCCGCGCGCACGTAGTCGAGCTCGCGCAGCTTGAGCGTCTCGCCGCGCGTGACGCGGCACAGCCCGACCCAGCTGGTGATGCCGAGCGCCACGCACACCTGGAGCGTGCCGCGCCCCAGCACCATGATCAGCGCGATCAGCAGCAGCAGGCCCGGCATCGAGGCCAGCGTCGACATCACGAAGAACACCAGGTCGTCGATGCGGCCGCCGAAGTAGCCGGCGGTGACGCCGAGCAGCAGCGCCAGCGGGATCGCGATCAGGCTGGTGACCCCGCCGATCAGCAGCGCCACGCGCGCGCCCTTGAGGGTGCGGTAGAGCACGTCGCGCCCCAGGATGTCGGTGCCGAGCCAGTGTCCGCCCGGGTCGCGCAGCGGCGCGCCGCCGTAGAAGGCTGCCACGGCGAAGGGCGCCGAGTACGAGGCCTCGCGCGTGCCCGCGAGCCAGCGGTCGACCAGGCTGCGCGCCTCGTGCGCGGCGACCGCGTCACCCCCTTCGTCGCCGCCGCCCACCCACGCCACCGAGTCGAGCAGCGCGACGCCCGCGTAGAGCGCGACGACCAGCACGGCCAGCGGACGGCGCCGCCACACCTCGCGCAGCGCCTCCGACCAGAGCCGGTTGCGGCGCACCCAGAGTCCCAGGGCGATCCCGCTGCCGAACAGCAGCACCACCACGGCGTTCGAGACCCAGTGCACCGGCACGCTCAGCCCAGCCTCACGCGCGGATCGACCAGCGCGTAGCTCACGTCCGTCAGGATCTGGCCCAGCACGAAGAGCAGCGAGCCGATGAACACCATCACGCGCAGGGTGGCGAAGTCGTTGCCCTGGATCGCGTCCACCGTGATCGAGCCGAGGCCGGGGATGCCGAAGAACGACTCGAGCAGCAGCGACCCCGTGAACAGGAACGGGATCGCGACGACCACGCGCGTCAGGATCGGGATCATGCCGTTGCGCAGCACGTGGCGCAGCATGATGCGCATCTCCCCCGCTCCCTTGGCGCGCGCCGTGCGCACGTAGTCGCGGCTCGACTCCTCGACGAAGACGGTGCGGTAGAAGCGCACGTCGCCCCCCACGCCCGAGGCGATCCCGACCAGCACCGGCAGCGCCAGGAAGCGCGCCACCACGTCGGGATTGGGGTCGAAGCCCGAGATCGGGAACCAGCGCAGCAGCAGCGCGATCAGCAGCTGGGCGCCGACGATGTAGAGCAGGATCGAGACGCTCATCGCCAGCACGCACAGGAACAGCCCCATCGAGTCGATGTAGGTGTCGCGGAAGAAGGCCACGAACAGCGAGAGCAGCACGCCGAGACCGAGGCCGGCCACGAACATCGGC
The DNA here is from genome assembly GCA_030066475.1 of Myxococcota bacterium. The sequence continues at coordinate 11,300 of JASJBO010000171.1, read as the reverse complement.
ACGGTGAGCGCCAGGCTCGGGCCGACCCCCGCGCGCAGGCGCTGCGCGATCGGCACGTCGTCGGCGTCGCTGCGGCCGAAGTCGAAGGTGAGCAGGCGGCGGAAGTGGTCGAAGAGCAGGTTGTCGGCGGCCTGCCAGGGCCACAGCGGCTTGTCGTAGCCGTGGTTGGCCTTCCACTGCTCGATCACCTCGGGCAGCGCCTTGTCGCCCAGCGCGCGGCGCGCCACGTCGTCGGGCGAGGTCACCGCGAAGAACAGGATGAACAGGAAGAACAGCACGCCGAGCACGACGGTGGCACCGTGGCCGAGTCGGCGGATCACGTAGGCGAGCACGCTATTGCCGCTCCCGCAGGAAGGTGACGACGCCCGGGATCAGCAGCACCACCGCGCCCAACCCGAGGGCGTAGGCGGGCCAGCGCACCGGGCGGTTCCAGGCCACGCGGCGGGCCGCGCGCTGCTCGACGTCCAGCCCCTGGTACTTGACCATCGGGAACGACATCCCGAACGGCTTCACGTGCTCGAGCCAGCCGTGGTACAGCACGTAGGCCTCGGGGTGGAACAGCTCGATCCAGGGCCGCTCGAGCTCGAGCAGGTCGCGCATCGCGCGGATCAGCGCCAGCCGCTCCGGGTCGTTCTCGCGGGTGCGCATGCGCGCGAACAGCTCCTCGTAGCGCTCGTCGCAGAAGTTGGCCGTGTTGGGCCCGCCGCCCTGCGAGCGCCGCATGTCGCAGGTGAGCAGGAACAGGAAGTTCTCGGGGTCGGGGTAGTCGGCGATCCAGCCCCACGCGAACAGCTGGTAGGCCCCGTTGCGCACCTTCTCCTGGAACTGGTTGTAGTTGGTGGCGGCGATCTCGACGTCGATGCCGATCTCGCGCCAGGCGTCGACGTAGAACTGGTTCTGGAGCATCTGCTGCGAGGTGGTCTGGTAGGTGTCGAAGGTCAGGTGCAGCGGCCGGCCCGTGTCGGGGTCGATCCCGCCGGGATAGCCCGCCTCGGCCAGCAGCGCCCGCGCCCGCTCGAGGTCGACCTGCCGGAAGGGGTTGCGGTAGTCGGCCTCGAAGCCGAACAGCCCGGGCGGCAGCGGCGACTGCGCCGGGACGCCGCGGCCGTTCAGGAAGAGCGCGGTCCAGGCCTCCGCGTCGATCGCGAGGCTCATCGCCTGGCGCAGCAGGCGCGCGCGGTCGCCCGCCGGCGCGCCCACCGTCTCGTCCTCCATGTTGAAGCCCAGGTAGAAGACGCCCGGATCGACGGTCTTGGCCAGCACCACGCCCGCCTCGGCCATCTCGGGCGAGAGCCGGTCGTTCTGCACCACCCGGTCGAAGCTCTCCTTGATGATCCCCGACTTGTCGTAGTAGCCCTGCAGGAACTTGTTGAAGGTCGGGATCGACTCCTTCTCGCGGCGCAGCTCGATGCGCTCGATGCGCGGCAGCGGCGTGCCGGCCGCCTCGAGCAGGCCCGCCTCGGCGTCGCCGGGCTCCCCCTCCGACGGATAGACCGCGGCCGGCGCCCGCCACTCGGGGTGCTGCACGCCGTACCAGTTGGGGTTCTTCTCGAGCACGATGCGGAACTGCTTGTCGTAGTGCGCGAGGCGATAGGGCCCGGTCCCGACCGGGTGATCGGCGAAGCGCGGCCGCCCGGCATCGCCGTCGTAGTGCGCCACCGCCTCCCAGGGGACCGGCGTCGTGAAGGGCATCGCGAACCAGTAGAGGATCTGCGGGTAGGGGCCGCGCAGCTCGATGGTGAGCGCGTGGTCGCCCTCCACCTGCACGCCCTCGATGCCACCTACCGCGGCATACTGCTCGTGCGCCGGCAGCGCCGCGAAGGCGGGGTCGCTCTCGCGGCGCTCGGTCAGTCGGGCGCGGAACTCGGCGAAGCCCAGCAGGTTCGAGAAGGGGTCGGCGACCGGGCTGTTCACGGCCGGGTCGGCGATCCGCATCAGCTCGAAGGCGACGTCGGCCGCCACCACCGGACGCGTCCGGCGGCCGGCGGCCCCAAGCTCGAAGCTGGGATCCTCCTGGTAGATCAGGCCGGGCCGCAGCTCGAAGCGGTAGGCCACGCGGCCGTCGGGGCGCGGCTCGGCGCTCGGCACCGCGCGGGCCAGCCCGGGGATCAGCGTGTAGGGGCGCTTCAGGTAGTGGTACTCGAGCAACGTGTCGTAGACGTTGCCCGTGATGGCGTGCGACGACGTGGTGTAGGCAACCGCCGGGTCGAGCGTGCGCGGCGCCTCGCGAAAGGCGCTGTAGAGCACCTGGCGGGTGGCGTCTTCGTCGGGATACGGGTTGTTGGTGCAGGCGACCGCGAGCGCCAGCGCGCACGCGACGCCGAGCCGGCGCGCGTTCATCCAAGCTCCCCGGAGGACAGATCGAAGACACCGGGGGGAAGGGCGGGATTCAGCTCCACCGCGCCGAACGAGACGCGGGCCTCGGAGCCGGTCTGGGCGTCGAGCAGCTCGATCTCGTGGGCGAAGGGGGCGCCGCCCACGGGCCGGTAGTCGGCGTAGCGCGCCTCCCACACGGCGCGGTCGTCGGCGTCGCGCACGGCGAAGCGGCGCAGCTGGCCCTGCTCGTCGAAGTCGAGCTCGAGGCGCTCGGTCCAGGCGTCGCCGCGCAGCGCCAGGCGCATGCCGCCGTCCTCGAGGTGCGCGCCACCCTCGACCCGCGCGTCGCCGGGAGGCCGCAGCGCGCCGAGCAGCACCTGCACCGCCAGCTCGGGGCTCAGGGCGAGGCCCGCCACCTCGAGCAACAGGCCGGCGTGGACGGGCCCCTCGCGCACGGCGGCGCGGTCGCCCTGGAACAGGCGATAGCTCTCGCCATCGGTGGTGAGGACCGCGACGGTCTGGTTGAGGAAGCCGAGGATCTCGACCCGCAGGCGCGCGGGCCGCTCCACCAGCAGCACCTGCTTGGCGCGCCCCGAGCCGCCGGGTCCGTCGAGCGCCAGCCGGGCCACGCCGCGCAGGGCGTAGCGCGTCTCGGACTCGCGCTCGAGTGCGCTGAGCAGGGCCTGCGGTCGCGCATCCTCGGGCGACAACGGGCCGACCACGCCGGCGGGCCGGGCACAGGCCAGCGCGAGCGACAGGGGGAAGAGGAGCGCTGCGAGCGCGCGGCTCACCGCGGTCCCAGCTCGCGTCGCAGCCGCTCGAGCTTCTCCATCAGCTCGGGCTGCTCGCCCTCCCGCGGCTCCAGCTGCAGGGCCTCCTCGTAGAACTCGAGCGCGCGCTCGTGGTCGTCGAGCCGCCAGTAGGCGTCTCCGAGGTGCTCCGAGATCACCGGATCGCCGCCCGTCAGCTCGGCCGCGCGCTCGAGCTCGACGATGGCGCGCTCGAGCAGTGCGCGGCCGCGCTCGAACTCGCCAGCCTCGAGCAGCGGCAGCGCCCGCATGTAGTAGACCCAGCCCAGGCTGTCGGTGATGTAGCCGTCGTCGGGGCGCTGCTCGAGGGCGCGGACGATCATGTCCTCGGCCCGGTCGAGGTCGCGTCCCTTCTCGGCCCAGGAGTAGCCGACGTAGTTGAGCGCGCCAGGATGGTCCGGGCTCTGCTCGAGCACCCGCTGCATGTACGTGAGGGCCTCCTCCGTGCGCTGCGCCTCACCGTACAGCACGCCGAGGTTGTAGAGCAGCTCGGGGTCGCCCGGGGACTGCGCGAGCAGACCGTGCAGGAAGCTCACGGCGCCCTCGAAGTCGCCCGCCTTCGAGCGGAGCGTGGCCACGTACAGATCGAGCTGCCGGGAGGGCGCGTGCACGCGCAGGGCCTCGGCGCGCTCGAGGGCCCGCGCGTAGTCCTCGCGCCGCTCGTCGATCGACGCCAGCTGGAGCTGCGCGTCCACCCAGCGCTCGTGGTCGCTCGTCACGCGCTCGAGCGCGGCGGCCGCACCCGCGTAGTCCCCGGCGCGCCGCCGCACCAGGCCCAGGAAGTAGCTGACCTCGTGCTGGTCGGGATTCGCTTCCAGCACGCGCTCGAAGCGAACGGCGGCCGCCTCGTACTCCTTGGCTTCCAGCAGCAGGTAGCCGAGCCGCGCCACCGAGCGCAGGTCCCCGGGATGGCGCGTCTCGATCTCGGTCAGCGTGGCGCGCGCGTCGTCCCAGCGCTCGAGCGCGATCTCCGCATCGGCGAGCGCCACCAGCGTGGGATGGTGGTGCGGGTGGAGGGTCAGCACCTCGCGGTGGATCTCGATCTCGCCCTCGCGGTCGCCGCGCTGGCGGCGGCTGCGCGCGAGCGCGCCGTACACGGCCAGGCTGTCGGGCTGGAACTCGAGGGCGGTGCGCAGCGCGCGCTCCGCGTCGTCGGTCTGCTCGAGGCGCTCGTAGGCGCGCGCGAGCGCGAAGTGACCGCGCAGGTTGGTGGGGTCGGAGCGCACCATCCACTGCGCCAGCGCCAGCGCGTCCTCGAGTCGCCCCAGGTCGGAGTAGAGCCCGTAGAGCAGCAGCGCGGCCTCGCCATCGAAGGGCGCGCCGGCATCGTCTCGGAGCACCCGCTCGGCGGCCTCGACGTCGCGCTGGTAGCGGTAGAGGGTGCCCAGGAACAGGCGCAGGCCGTCGTCGCTGGGATCGAGCTCGTGGGCGCGCTCGGCGGCCGCCAGTGCGGCCTGCGGGTCGGCATTGCGCGCGAGCAGCTCGGCCACTTTGCGGTGCAGCAGCGCTGCATCCGGGTCCTTGGCGAGCGCGCGCCGGTAGGCGGCGAGCGCCTCGCGCGGTCGGCCCGCGAGCTCGTGCTCGCGTCCGACCAGGAAGTCGTAGTCGGCCGGCTGGTCGGGCCGCTCGATGGCGCCCGGGCGATCCGCGGCCGGGCCCCCGGGCGTCGCGCAGGCCAGGGAGGCCCCCGCGAGCACGACCGCGAGCCACGGGCCGAGAGCTCTCACGACGAGAGGTAGCCCTGTTCCTCGAGATAGCCGACGAGCTGCGCGGTGCTCTCCTCGACGCTCTGGTCGTTCGTGTCGAGCACCAGCTCCGGCTTCTCCGGCGCCTCGTAGGGGGCCGAGATCCCGGTGAACTCGGGGATCTCGCCGGCGCGCGCCTTCTGGTAGAGCCCCTTCACGTCGCGCTGCTCGCAGGTCTCGAGCTCGGCGGCCACGTGCACCTCGACGAAGCGCCCGGCGTCGTGGATCTCGCGCACCAGGTCGCGGTCGGCCCGGTAGGGCGAGATGAACGAGGTGAACACGATCACGCCCGCGTCGGTGAACAGCTTGGCGACCTCGCCGATGCGGCGGATGTTCTCGGTGCGGTCCTCGGGCGAGAAGCCGAGGTTCTTGTTGAGGCCGTGGCGGACGTTGTCGCCGTCGAGCACGTAGGCGGCGCGGCCCCGATCGATCAGCGCCTTCTCGGCGGCCACGGCGACGGTCGACTTGCCCGAGCCCGAGAGGCCGGTCAGCCACACCGTCACGCCCTTCTGCCCGAGCAGTCGCTCGCGGTCCTCGCGTCCGACGTGGGCCTCGTGCCAGGTGATGTTGGTCGCGCGCTGTTCCGTCACTTCCGCTGTCCGTCTCTCGATCCACCCTGGTTGCGGAGCTGGCGGGCCGGGAGGAGGGCCGTGAGCCATATCCGATTTCCCTCGATATTCCGGAGGTTTCCGGGCCCGTCCGAGCCCTGGCCGGGGTGTTGGCGAGGGTAGCGGGGTGCCGATCCGTGTCGAGGGCGGCGCTACGCCGGCCGCGCGGGAGTCCGCGCCGCCTGCAGGTGCCGGACCTCTTCGATCAGGCGCTCGGCTGCGCGCTCGACCTCCGCCTGGCTGTTGTCCCTCCCGAGCCCGATGCGGATCGAGCCTCGTACCGCATCGTCCGGCAAACCGAGCCCCTTGAGGACGTGGCTCGGGCGCGGGTCGGCCGAGGAGCAGGCCGACCCGGTCGAGAGGGCCAGGTCGCCGAGGGCCGCGATCAGCGCGTCCGCGTCGACGCCCTCGATGCGCACGTTGAGGTTTCCCGGCAGCCGGCGCGTGGGATGGCCGTTCACTCCGACGCGGGCGGGCATGCCGGCCTGCAGCAGCCGCAGCAGGTGGTCGCGCAGCCCCGCGAGCCGCTTCGCCTCCGCCTCGCGCTCGGCCACCGCGATCTCCACCGCGCGGCCGAAGCCCACGATCAGCGGCACCGGCAGCGTGCCCGAGCGCAGTCCCCGCTCGTGCCCGCCACCGTACTGCAGCGGCTCGAGTCGGATCCGCGGCCGCCCCGGGCGCACCCAGAGAGCGCCGACGCCCTTGGGCCCGTACAGCTTGTGCGCCGTGAACGAGAGCAGGTCGATCGGCAGCGCGCCGACGTCCAGGGGCACCTTGCCGACCGCCTGGGCCGCGTCGCTGTGCAGCAGCACACCGCGCGCGCGGCAGCGGCGGCCGATCTCGTCGAGAGGCTGGAGCACGCCGATCTCGTTGTTGGCCGCCATCACCGAGACCAGCGCCGTGCGATCGGTGAGCGCCCGCTCGACGTCGTCGGGGTCGACCAGGCCCTGCGGATCCACCGGCAGGACGGTCACCTCGAAGCCCTGGGCCGCGAGCGCCCGGCACGGGTCGAGTACCGCGGAGTGCTCGGTGGCGACGGTGACGACGTGGTCGCGATCCGCTCGCCCGGCACGGGCGACGCCGAGCAGCGCCAGGTTGTTGCTCTCGGTGGCCCCGCTCGTGAACACGATCTCGCGCTCGGAGCCCGCCCCGATCGCGCTCGCCAGCGCCTCGCGCGCCAGCTCGACGGCGGCCTCCGCGCGCCAGCCGAAGGCGTGACTGCGGCTCGCGGCGTTGCCGAAGTCGTCGCGGAAATACGGGAGCATGGCCCCGAGCACCCGCGCGTCCACCGGCGTGGTGGCGTGGTGGTCGAGGTAGATCGGAGGGGAGGTCGCGGCCTAGGCTCCGAAGCTCTGGCCGCAGCCGCAGGTGCTCCTGGCGTTCGGGTTCTCGATCTTGAAGCCGGACTCCTGGAGGGTGTCGACGTAGTCGAGGGTGGTTCCGGCCAGGTACACGGCGCTCTTGTCGTCCACGATGACGCGGACCTCGCCGGCATGGAACTCGTTGTCGTTGTCGGTGATCTGGTCGTCGAAGCCGAGCTGGTAGGAGAGCCCGGAGCAGCCGCCGCCCACGACCTTCAGCCGCAGGCCGTGGCTCGCGAGCTTGCCCTCGCGATCGAGCAGGTCGCGGACCCGCTCGCTGGCCGAATCGGTCAACTCGATGATCTCCATGCGGTCCTCCATGGCTCCCGACTGGCCACCCGACAGGCCCGTGCTCGGCGCGCGGGTGCAAGTGTGCAGAGGGTAAGCGCGGCCCCCGGGGCGTCAACGGCAGGGAGCGCGCAGGTACAGGAACACCTCTCGATTCCCCTTGGGGCCCGGCACCTGGCTCTCGGCCTCGCCGGCGGCCTCCCAGCCGTGCGCCTCGGCGGCCGCACGCACGTCGGCCACCGCCCGGGCGCGCAGCGCGTCGTCGCGCACCACCCCGCCCTTGCCGACCTGGTCCCGCCCGACCTCGAACTGCGGCTTCACCAGCAACAGCCAATCGGCACGTGGGGCCGCGCGCACGAGGGCCGGCAAGAGCAGGCGCAGCGAGATGAACGAGACGTCGCCGGTGGCCAGCGCGACGTCCGCGGGCAGGTCGCCGGCCTCGAGGTGCCGCGCATTGGTGCGCTCGCGCACGTCGACCCGCGGGTCGGCGCGCAGCTTCGGGTGGAGCTGCCCGTAGCCCACGTCGATCGCCACCACGAGGCGCGCGCCTCGCTGGAGCAGGCAGTCGCAGAAGCCCCCGGTCGAGGCGCCCAGGTCCACGCAGCACAGACCGGTGGGATCGAGGCCGAGGTCGTCGAGCGCCCCGGCGAGCTTGTCGCCGCCGCGCGAGACGAAGCGACGCCGCTCGCCGCGCACGCGCAGCGCAGCACCGGCGCGCACCCGGGTGCCGGGCTTCTCGACGGGCACGTCGTCGACCAGCACCCGGCCGGTCCGGATCAGGGCCTGGGCCTCGCTGCGGCTCTCGGCGAGGCCCGCCGCGAGCAGCCGCTCGTCGAGCCGGGCGGCGGAGGCGCCGGGCTGCCGGCTCAGGAGCGGCCGAGCAGCGCGAGCGCCGCCCGCGCGATGCCGGGCGCGTCCAGCCCCAGCGCGGCCCGGAAGGCGTCGGGGCTGCCGTGCTCGATCACGCGGTCGGGAATCGCCAGGCACTGGACCGGCACCGCGACCCCGGCGGCGGCCAGCGCCTCGAGCACGGCACTGCCGAAGCCGCCCATCCCGGCCGCCTCCTCGACCGTGAGCACCGCGCGACAGCGCCGCGCGAGCGCCGCGACCCGCTCGACGTCCAGCGGCTTCACGAAGCGGGCGTTCAGCACGGCGGCCGAGACGCCCTGCGAGGCCAGCTCGGCCGCCGCCTCGAGCGCCGGATGGGTGGGGCGACCGATCGCGACGACCAGCACGTCGTCGCCGTCGCGCAGCAGCTCCGCCTCGCCGATCGGCAGCGTCTTGGTGCGGGGATCGAGCGGCACGCCGAAGCCGGCGCCGCGCGGGTAGCGCACCGCCGCCGGGCCCGGGTGCTCGATCGCGGTGCGCAGCATGTGCCGCAGCTCGTTCTCGTCCTTGGGCGCCATCACGACCATGTTGGGCAGCATGCGCAGGTAGCCGTGGTCGTAGAAGCCCTGGTGCGTCGCGCCGTCGGCGCCCACCAGGCCGGCGCGGTCGAGCGCGAAGGTCACGTCGAGGTTCTGGACGCAGACGTCGTGCACGACCTGGTCGAAGGCGCGCTGGAGGAACGTCGAGTAGATCGTGGCGACCGGCTTCATGCCTTCGGTCGCCAGTCCGGCGGCGAAGGTGACGGCGTGCTGCTCGGCGATCCCGACGTCGTAGAAGCGCTCGGGGTGGGCCTGCTGGAAGCGGTCGAGCCCGGTGCCGTCGGGCATCGCCGCCGTGATGCCGACGATCCGATCGTCCTGGTTGGCCAGCTCGATCAGGGTGTCGGCGAAGACGCGCGTGTAGGACGGCGGCCCGGCGCCCTTCTTGGCCATCTCGCCCGAGCCCACCTCGAAGGGCGTGACCCCGTGGTACTTGAACGGATCCCTCTCGGCCGGGGCGTAGCCGTAGCCCTTGGCGGTGAGCGCGTGGATCAGGATCGGCCCCTCCCCACCCTCGAGCATGCGGCGCACGTTGGTCATGGTCTCGACGACGTCGTCGATGTGGTTGCCCTGGATCGCGCCCACGTAGCGGAAGCCGAAGGCCTCGAACAGCAGCCCCGGCGTGATGAAGACCTTGAACGACTCCTCGGCCTTGTGCGCCCAGTGCACCATGTCGGGCCCGGGCAGCGAGGCCAGGAACTCCTTCGCGTAGCTCTTGAGCCGGCGCACCAGCGGCTTCGACATCTTGCGCGACAGGAACGAGGAGAGCGCCCCCACGTTCGGAGCGATCGACATCTCGTTGTCGTTGAGCACCACCACCAGGTTCTTCTGCTTGAGCTCGCCGGCGTGGTTGAGCGCCTCGAACGCCATGCCGCTGGTCATCCCCCCGTCGCCGATCAGCGCGATGGCGCAGCCCGGCTCGCCGCGGTGCTGCTTGGCGCGCGCGATGCCCAGGGCGGCCGAGATCGAGGTGCCGGCGTGGCCGGCGCCGAAGTGGTCGTAGGGCGACTCGCCACGGCGCAGGAACTTGCCGATGCCGTCCGCCTGGCCGATCGCCTCGAACGCCTCGCGCCGGCCGGTCAGCATCTTGTGCGGATAGCCCTGGTGGCCGACGTCGAGCACGAGCCGGTCGGTGGGCGTGTCGAACACGTAGTGGATCGCGGTGATCAGCTCGACGGCGCCCAGGCTCGACGCCAGGTGGCCGCCGGTGCGCGAGACGCGGTGGACGATCTCCTCGCGCAGCTCCTCCGCCACGCGCGGCACGTCTTCGGCGGGCAACGCGCGCAGGTCTGCCGGGCTCTGGATCCGCTTCAGCAGCTTGTCGCTCATCGATCCCTCCACACAGCGAAGCGGGCCAGCTCGCGGAGCGGCTCGGCAGCAGGTCCGAAGGCGTCGAGGGCCGCCTGCGCCTCGCCCACCAGCGACGCGGCGCGTCGGCGCGCGGCGTCGGCGCCCAGCGCCGCGACCAGCGAGCACGCCTCGCCGTCGTCGCGGTCGATCAGGTCGTCGGCGATCTGGAACGCCAGCCCCACGGAGAGCCCGTAGCGGTTCAGCCGCTCGAGCCCGGTCGCGTCGGCACCGCCCAGCAGCGCCCCGGCGACGACCGCCGCGTCGATCAGCGCCGCGGTCTTGCGCAGGTGGACGGACTCGACCGCCTCGGCGCTCGCGGCGCCCGGGGCCATCGCGAGGTCGTCGACCTGACCGCCGATCAGACCGAGCGATCCCACCGCCCGGGTCAGGGTCCGCGCCGCAGCCAGCAGGCGCTCGGGCGAGTGCTGACCGGAGGGCTGCACCAGCGCCTCGAAGGCGGCCGTCTGGAGCGCATTGCCGGCCAGCACCGCGGTCGACTCTCCGAACGCCACGTGGACCGTGGGACGCCCGCGGCGCAGCGCGTCGTCGTCCATGCAGGGCAGATCGTCGTGGATCAGCGAGTAGGTGTGGAGCAGCTCCACCGCGACCGCCGCCGGCAGCGCGCGCTCGGGCGGAGCTCCGACCGCCTCGGCACCCGCGAAGGCCAGCGCCGGGCGGAGCCGCTTGCCGCCCGGGAAGACGAGGTGGCGCATCGCGGCGTGGAGCGCGGCCGGGGGCGCGTCGGCCGGCGGCAGCGCCCGCTCGAGCGCTGCATCCGCCAGCTCGGCGCGCTCCGAGAGGTACCCCAGCGCGTCCACTACTCGTCGTCCTCCGGCGCGTCGAACGGCCGCTCGACCAGCCCCGCGCCCTGCTCGAGCAGCACGTCGACGCGCTGCTCGGCCCGGGTCAGCTGCTCGCCCAGCTGACGGGTGAGCTGCACGCCCTCCTCGAAGCGCGCCAGCGCCTCCTCCAGCGCCAGATCGCCGCCCTCCAGGCCGTCCACGATCGCCTCGAGGCGCTCCAGACCGAGCTCGAACGGCGGCTCGGGCGCGGACTCGTCCCGTTTGTCGGACTGCGACGGCATCCGTGGAGGCTAGCCCAGCACCCCCTCTCGTCAACGCGAGCGGAGCCCGAACCCCCCGAAACAACAGGCATTTCTAGGATGATCCCGGGGATCGCCGGGACTCTACGCGCACGCGGATCTCGCCATCGGCGAGGCGTACGGAGAGCGCGTCGCCCGCCCCCACCTCGTCGGCCCGACGCACGATGCGGCCGTCGGGCTCGCGGCGCGCGATGGCGTAGCCACGCCCCAGCACCGCGAGCGGGGAGAGCGAGTCGAGCTGCCCGGCGGCGACCCGCAGCCCCACCGCGGCGCGCTCCAGGCGGCGCCGCACGG
>JASJBO010000170.1 GCA_030066475.1 Myxococcota bacterium | reverse complement strand
CTGCCCAGGCCCGCGGCCAGGTCGGGCAGCACCAGGGCCAGGATCTGCGGCAGCACCACCTGGAGCACGGCTTCGTTGGTCTGCACGAAGTTGTTGAGCAGGCTCACCGTGATGTCGGCCGGCGTGACCGAGCCGATCGAGAACACGAGGGCTCCCACGACGTCGTCGAAGACGAAGTCGAGCCCCGCCCGGAAGTCGATCGCGCCGCGCAGGTAGATCACGTCCCGCCCGAGGCTGTCCTGACCGACCACTTCGATGATGTACTGCCCGATCCGGATCTCGCCGATCTCGCCGCCCGGACCGGCGTTGCCGGTCAGCAGGGCGGACAGGCTCGGCGTGAGGCGGATCACCAGCTCCAGGCCCGGCGGGAAGCTGGAGAACTCGGGTACGAGCAGCGCGAGCGTGCCCGCCGTGATCGGCACCAGGCCTCCGCCGAAGTCGAACTCGGTGATCTCGGTGAGCAGCAGGCCGCACTCGGTCTGCGCCTTGAGCAGCTGGTTGAAGCCCGAGGTCGAGATGCACAGGCCGAGGTCGTAGGGCAGGCCGCCAACCGGGGTGGTGGCGCCGAAGGCCGGGAACGCCTCGCTCACGTGGAACGAGGCGGCGAGGTCGGGGGCGCCCGCGGGTGGCGTGCATTGCCCGGGTCCGCCGCCGATGCTCGACTGCACGCGGATGTCCGAGTCGAGCGTGATGCCCACCGTGTCCTCGAACACGTCGAACAGCGGCGACTCGAGCTGCACCTGGAGCGCGGTGCCGATCGGACCCGTGATCGAGATGTCGGCCAGCGCCACCTCGAAGGCGTCGGCGATCGGCGAGTCGGCCGGACCGCCTCCGTCCGGGTCGTTCAGGAAGTTCTCGAGCCCGGTCTGCACGGCCGGCTCGATGCTGCCCTGGATGATCAGGTCGATCAGGTTGCCGATCAGCGGGAAGTCGCAGATGCCGCTGGTGGGGGTGGCGTTGAAGTTGGCCAGGTTGCTCGAGATGCTGCCCAGCAGGTTGACGTCGATGTTGGAGGGATCGACCGAGTCCGGCTGCAGCCCGTAGAGGCCGTCGAGCTCGACCAGGCTCGAGGTGATCCGGTAATCGCAGCTCGGCGCCAGGCCCGAGCCGTTGATGTCGATGTTCACCTCGACGTTGAAGATGTCGATGAAGCCGTCCACCGCGTTGGTCTGCGAGTTGGCGTCGAAGCTGAAGCCGGTCGAGCTGGCCGGCGGATTCGCGATGAAGACGTCGACCGAGCCCAGGCAGCCCAGGAAGCCGCCGTCGATCGCGCAGAAGTCGTTGATCACCTGGAGTCCCACCGGGAGCAGTCCGGCGATGTCGAAGCTGACGCCCGACTCGATCAGCGGCTCGACCTGGTCGAGGCCCGAGTCGTTCAGCCGCAGCGCCACGCCCTGGGGCGTCAGGTTTCCGTCCGCGATCGAGCTGCCCGCGTGCACCACGATGCGCTCGCGGTCGAGCTCCCTGCCGTCGGTGGTGCGGACCAGCTTGGCGAGGAAGGGGTTCACGATCGCCGCGCCGTCCAGCGGCAGGGTGATCGACCATGTCTTGTCGGGGTTCAGCGTGGCGAGGCTGCCGTTGACCTGGACCTCCGAGGTCGCGATCTGGGTGTTGATCGTGCCGGCGATCGTGATGTTGGCGGCGCCCGAGAAGGCGCCGTGTGCCGGCGACGTGATCGTGATGGTCGGCTTGGGTCCGCAGTTCGCCGCCATGGTGCCCAGCGCCAGCAGCATGAGCGCGACCAGGTGCAGGAGGTTCCGTCCGTTCATGTCGATCCTCGTTCCGCTTCTCGTGGAGAGGCGGGCGCGCAGGAACGCCCTCGCGCGCCACCGGCCGTGGTGCAGTCTGCCCCATCTACACTGCTGGGGCGCAACTCGTCAACCCGACCCCTTGGGGGCGGAACGCTCATTCCATTGTGGAACAGGGATGATCGGGCCGCGGGGCCCGGGCGGAACAGCGATGGGTCAGTCGCGGACCGCCTGCTGGCGCAGGAGGTGGTCCGCCAGCACCAGCAGCACCATCGCCTCGACCATCGGGACCGCGCGCGGCAGCACGCACGGGTCGTGGCGGCCCTGCGCCTCGAGCACCACCGGATTGCCGTCGCGGTCGACGGTGTCCTGGGCGCTGCGGATCGTGGCGGTCGGCTTGAAGGCGGCGCGCACCAGCACGTCCTCGCCGTTGCTGATGCCGCCCTGGATGCCGCCCGAGCGGTTGCTGCCGGTGCGCGGCCGTCCGTCGGGCCCCGGCACGAAGGGGTCGTTGTGCTCGACGCCGGTCAGGAAGGTGCCGGCGAAGCCGCTGCCCACCTCGAAGGCCTTGGCAGCCGGCAGCGACATCACGGCGCGAGCCAGGTCGGCCTCGAGCTTGTCGAACACCGGCTCGCCCAGACCCGGGGGCACGCCGCGCGCGACGCACTCGACCACGCCGCCCAGGGAGTCGCCGCGCTCGCGGGCCGCGTCGATGCGGGCCGCCATCTCGGCCGCCGCCTCCGGGTCCGGGCAGCGCACGGGGTTGGCCTCGACCGCCTCGAGCGTGACGGAGGCCGGGTCGATCTTGGCCTCGACCTCGTGCACGCGACGCACCCAGGCGAGCACCTCGATCCCCGCGCGGCTCGCCAGCAGCTTGCGCGCCACGGCGCCCGCCGCCACGCGGCCGATCGTCTCGCGGGCGCTCGCCCGGCCGCCGCCCTGCCAGTTGCGCACGCCGTACTTCGCCTCGTAGGTGTAGTCGGCGTGGGAGGGCCGGAACACGTCCTTCATGTGCTCGTAGGCCTGCGGCCGCGCGTCCTTGTTGCGCACCACGATCGCGATCGGGGTGCCGATCGTCTCGCCCTCGAACACCCCGGACAGGATCTCGGCGCGGTCCTCCTCCTGGCGCGGGGTGGTGAGCCGGCTCTGGCCGGGGCGGCGCCGGTCGAGGTCGCGCTGGATCTCCTCCACCGACAGCGGCAGCCGCGGCGGACAGCCGTCGAGCACGACCCCCACGGCGCCGCCGTGCGACTCGCCGAAGGTGTGCAGACGCAGGATGTGACCGAAGGAGCTCGACACGGCCCGAGGATACGTCTCTAGCGCGTTCGACGCAGCAAGACGTAGGTGGCGCCGCCGCGCTGCGCGGGCGCGCTGGCGAAGCACATCACGCGCGGGCCGTGCGGGGGCTCCGCGAGCCACTCGGGGAGGGCGCTGCGCAGCACGGGCGCCTCGCTCGAGTGGCGTCCGCGGCCGTGGATCACCAGCACGCAGCGCTCGCCGCGATCGAGCGCGCTGGCGAGCGCCTCGCGCACGCGGCGCCGAGCGGTCTCGCGCCGCAGGCCGTGCAGGTCGACCTCGCGATCGGGCTCGACCTCGCCGCGCCGCAGCCGTCGCAGGTGGCCGCGATCGATCCCGGGCGCCAGGCCGGCCAGGCCCGGCTCGCGCTCGAGCAGCTCGAAGCGCACGGACTCCGGCTGGCCGCGCCGGACGGACGGCGCGCGCCGCGCGCGCTCCACCACGCGCCCCCGGTCGGGCAGCGGCTTCACGCCGCGCCGCGATTCCTCCAGCGCCTCGCGGTCGCCGTCGCCACCGCCCGACTCAGGCATCGGCGCCGCGCGCCAGCTCCAGCGCGCGCTGCGTGGCGTTTCCGGCCGGAAGCCGGGCCAGCGCCGCCGGCTCGAGCCAGCGATGCGCGGTATACCCGTCGCGCTGCACCCGGCCGGGGCGTGCCTCGCAGCGGAACACGCGCAGGCGCAGCAGCCGATGCGTGAAGGCGTGGTCGACCGTGCCGACCGCGCGCACCCGCTCGACCTCGAGGCCCACGCGTTCCTTGAGAGCGCGGTGGAGCGCCGGCTCGGCGCGCTCGCGCGCCCCGATCTCGGCGCCGGGCAGCTCCCACATGCCGCCCAGCAGACCGCGCTCGGGGCGCCGCACCGCCAGGGCGCGGCCGCGGCGCAGCACCAGGGCGGCCACCGCGCGTACCCGGCGCGGCGCGCGCTTCGGCAGGCGCACCGGCAGCGACGCGGGATCGCCCCTCGCGGCGGCCGCACAGTGCCGGGCCACGGGACAGGCCTCGCACGACGGCGAACGCGGCGTGCAC
The DNA here is from genome assembly GCA_030066475.1 of Myxococcota bacterium. The sequence goes on along the minus strand of JASJBO010000170.1, from coordinate 12,474 downwards.
ACGCGCGCGCCCAGCTCCATCAGCGCCTGGTTCAGGTCGCCGGGCGCCGGCCCCCGGGCCAGTCGCTCCGCCTCCTCCCACAGCCGCGCGCGCACCGGGGCCGATTCGATCGGCTCGCGGATGTCGAGCAGGCGCGCCAGCACGCGCGCCACGTTGCCGTCCACGATCGGCGCGGGCCGGTCGAACGCGATCGAGGCCACCGCCCCGGCCGTGTAGCGGCCCACGCCCGGCAGCGAGCGCAGCGCGTCGGGATCCTCGGGCAGGCGCCCGTCGAAGCGATCGACCACCTGCGCCGCCGCCTCTCGCAGGTTGCGCGCGCGCGAGTAGTAGCCGAGGCCCGACCAGTGCGAGAGCACGTCGTCGAGGTCGGCGGTGGCGAGGGTGCCGACGTCGGGAAAGCGCCGCAGGAAGCGCTCGTAGTACGGGATCACCGCCTCGACGCGCGTCTGCTGGAGCATCGTCTCGGACAGCCAGATCGCGTAGGGGTCGCGCGTGCGCCGCCAGGGCAGGTCGCGGCGGTTGGCGCGATACCAGCGCAGCAGTGCGGCGCGCACGCCGCGCGTGCCGCTCAGCGGCGTACGTCCGCCAGTCTCGCCTCGCGGGCAGCCCGTTCCGGACATCTCGCCGCCGCGCGTTACCGCCGCGCGCGAGCCAGCTTCGCCTCCGCGTGCTCTCGCACCCATTTCTCATCCCACCACTCGATCGGGTCGACGTAGACGCCGCGCACGAGCATGGCGAAGTGCAGGTGGTCGCCGCCCGCCAGCCCGGTGTCCCCCGAGAGCCCGAGCGTGTCGCCGCGCTCGACGCGCTGGCCCACCTCGACGTCGATGCCCGAGAGGTGCCCGTACAGCGAGGCGAGCCCGAGGCCGTGGTCGATCAGCACGCAGTTGCCGTAGATGCCGAGCGGCTCGGCGAAGACCACGCGACCCGCGCCCGAGGCGTGCACCGGGGCGTTCGAGAACGACGCCAGGTCGTAGCCGTAGTGCACCGCCTCCGACACGCGCTCCTCTCCGGCGTAGTAGCCGCGGCGCTCGGCGAAGCCGCTCGTCACCTGCGAGTTGCGCCACTGCTCGAACGCGCCCGTGAACAGCGGCGTCGGCTCGCTCTCCGCCAGCACCTCCTGGATGCGCGCCTCGTTCTCGGCCCGCACGCGGGTGTTGATCTCCTGGAAGGCCGCGACCGGGTCCTCGGCGTCGACGCCCAGCTCGGCCGCGAGCTCGCGCACCTTGCCCTCCAGGAAGCGGTCCGAGAGCGCGATGCGGGTCTCCGGAAACTCGCGCTCCCGAACCCGCGCGAAGCCCGACCGCCCCGCGCCGTTTCCCGCCAGGTCCCGCGCCAGGAGTCGCACCTTGACCTTCTCCTCGGCGTCGACCGGAATCGCGAACAGGACGACGCGCTGCTCTCCCAGCGGCCCACGTCCCGCAGGCACGCCGGGAAAGAAGCGCCCCGCGACCTCGATCCCGTCGCGCTGCGTCGTCTCGTTCACGGCGTAGCTGAACATGCCGGAGCCACCGCGGCGCGGGTAGATCAGCCCGCGGCCCGTACGCAGCCTCGGCGAGTGGAAGTCGAGCGTGACCGGGATCTCCCCCTCGGTCCGGTTGCCCGCGAAGCGGTTGCGCCAGGCGTGGTCGGTCGCCGCGATCCGGAGCACCGCGTCCCCCGACTGATTCAGCTCCAGCTCTTGCGGGTCGATCTCCAGCTCGACCGACTCGCGCGCCACGCGCTCGCCGACGAGCGGCATCGGGCTGCGCGCGAACGACCGCTCCAGCAGCACCGCCTCGCCCTGCGCGTGCACCAGCACGACGCGCAGCGAGCGCAGGCCGCTGCCCGCGTCCTCGACCGCGATGGTTGCGGTCGCGCCCGCCCCGCCCACCAGCAGCGACTCGGGCAGCTCGAGCCGCGGGGGCTCGGCCTCGCAGCGCAGCACGGCCGTGCCGCCGGCCGGCAGCGCGATCAGCAGCAGCAGCAGCAGCGTCCATGCCCTTCCGGTCACGGCCGCCTCATCGCCGTCTCATGGCTGTGTCCGACCCCCCGTCGGCGCGCCCCGCAGCGTGCGCAGGGCGAGTCTAGCGACGTTGACGGCCTCTCGGCCCTCTTCCATCCTCGCGGCCCCACCCGCCGAGAGGATGCGATGCCGCGACTGCGACGACTCGTGCTGGTCCGACACGGCGAGAGCACGGGCCGCTCCTCCACGCACCTGGTCGGCAGCGGCGACCCGGACCTCGCCGCGGAGGGTCGCGAGCAGGTTCGGGCGTCTGCGGTTGGCTACGCCCACCTGCCCTTCGATCTGGTCGTCGCGAGTCCGCTGCGCCGCGCCTGGCAGTCCGCCCGCCTGCTGGTCGGCGACGCGCCGATCCGGATCGAGGCCGACTTCCGGGAGGTCGACTTCGGGCGCTGGGAGGGACGCGCGGTCTCCGACGTGCGGGCCAGCGACCCGGTGCTCTACGAGCAGTGGCAGCAGGGCGCCCCCGGCTTCGAGTACCCGGGCGGCGAGCGGCGCGGCGAGTTCCGGGCGCGCATCCAGCGCGGGCTCCAGCGCCTGCTCGACGGACCCGCCCACTCTCCCCTGGTGGTGGCGCACAAGGGCGTGGTGCGCGTGATCGCCGAGACGCTCGCCGGGGAGGGCCTGCTCGAGCGCGAGCGACCCCGACTCGGCGAGGCCGTGATCCTGACCCGCGTCGGCGATACCTGGTCTCCGGGCGTGCGAGCGAGCTCCTGAGCTCAGGGCGTCGCCCTCGCCGTCACGCGGATGCGATCGTCGACCTCGAGCACGCCGGGTGTGTCCCGGGCGATCTCGACGGCGCGCTGGCGCAGCCGGTCGTCGGGGACCGCGCCGCTCAGCACCACCGTGCCCTGCTCGACGCGCGCCGCGATCGCCACCTTGCCCAGGCGGTCCTCGTCGAGCAGCCGCTTCTGGACGGCTCGGAACAGCACGGTGTCGGTCGCCTGCTCGAACACCTCGGCGCGAGCCTCCGCGAGGTGCTGCTCGGCCTCGCGCAGGGAGCTCTCGGCCGCGCCGACCGCCTCGCGGGCCGATTCGAGCGCGCTGCGCTGGGCCTCGAGCTCGGCGCGGGCGGACTCGACCGACTGCTGGGCCTCGGCGACGGCCTCGCTGGCCGCCTCGAGGCGGGCGACGTCGGCGTCACGGCAGCCGACCGGCAACACGACGAGGGGGGCAAAGACGGCGAGTTGGAGCCAGAGATGGCGAGGGGACGGCATCGGTTCCTCCGGACGGCTCGGCCCCCACAGGGCACGAGGGTCCGGGAACGTAGCGCGCAGCTCGCGCGCAGCCTCCCGCGTGCAGCGCCATCGCAACCGATCGGCAGCGCCGATGCGGCCCGGCGTGCAAGGCCCGGGCGCAGGGTGCGCTTCCAACGCGACGCGCGGAGGAGTATCCTGGAGCACGAAGCGGCAGAATCAAAGGGCGAGGCCGGAGCTGCCGATGGGGTCGAGAGCCCCCGGCCGCTGGTGTCGCCCGTCGTGTCATCTGCGGCCGGGGAGCATGGATTGCAGGAGATCCCCACCATGATCCGAGGCCTGCCCCTCTTCCGCCTGTCGAGCGCCGGCGCCGTCGTGGCCCTTGCGCTCGTGCTGGCGGTGCCCGCCCTGGCCGGCGGGAGCGAAGCCGAGAAGGCGCACAGCTCGTTCGAGAAGTTCGCCAAGCAGTGGATGACGAAGATCAACGCCCAGGTTCCAGCTGCGCCGGATCCCGCACTGAGGCTTGCCTCTTCCGGCAAGCGCGAGCCGTTCCGCTACCGCACCGTGAGCGTCGACTACCGCACCGAGCTGAAGTCGACCGGCCGACCCGCCGCCCCGTTCGTGGGTGTCCTTCACTACACGGAGACGGTTCACGAGTGCCAGGGTCCCGGACGCCAGAACTGCCGGCCCCTCAGCACCTCGCCGATCAGCGAGATCTTCCCGTACCAGAATGGGGAGTGGAAGTTCTGACGCCAGCCACGCAGGGCTCGGAGCCCTGCCCGGAACGATCCGAGCACACGCCGGCACCCCAGGGGGCCGGCGTGTGTTACGTTGGGGCCCGTTTCATCACCCGGCTGGAGCTGGAAGGCAGCGGCCCGTTCTTCTACGGTCCCGCCTCTTGTCTCTTGGAGGAAGCCCCGATGACGACCTGGGCTAAGGCGAGTGCGCTGCTCGCTTCGGTCTCTCTGTTGGTTGCGATGGCGGCCGGCTGCGCCGCCCCGCGACTGCCCATTCAGGCACCGCCGTCCGTGTCGCCGATCACCATGTCGAAGTCCGAATGGCGCGAGGTCGACCAGGTGCTCGTGCTCCTCGACGCCTCCGGGACCATGTATGCGGAGGAGACCTTCCCGCAGGCCAAGGCCCTGTCGCAGGGCTTCGTGGCGGCGCTGCCCGACAAGGGCCAGCCGGCGCGCAATCGCAACGTCTACAACGTCGGCTCGATCGGCTACGGTGGCAACGACCGCGTGACCTCGATGCTGGCGCCCTTCGACCGGGCCCGGGTGGCGGCTGCCGTGGACGCCGTCGAGATCATGGGCGAGGTCGACGGCCGCGGCGGCCACACGCCGATCGACGAGGTGCTCGACGAGGCGGGTGCCCAGCTCGCGGGGCAGTCGGGCCTGTCGGCGCTGGTGCTGTTCAGCGACGGCCGCCCCAACGACACGGACATGGCGCTCGACTCCGCCCGGGCGCTGGCCGAGAGCTATCGCAACGTCTGCTTCCACACCGTGCACGTGGGTGACGACCCCGAAGGCGCCGCCTTCATGACGGCCCTGAGCGGCGTCACCCAGTGTGGCTTCGCGCGCAAGGCGTCGGACGTCTCCTCGGCGTCTTCGCTCAGCAGCTTCGTGCGCGACGTGGTGGCCGGCGCCGCGCCCGCTCCCGAGTGCCCGACCCTGCGTCTGCAGGGCGTCAACTTCGCGTTCGACAGCGACCAGATCGACGCCGTGAGCGAGGTCATCCTCGACGCCGCGCGCGACGCGCTGAACCAGTCGGCCTGCCGCAACGTGCGCGTCAGCGTCGAGGGTCACACCGACTCGATCGGTCCGGAGGAGTACAACCAGGGCCTGTCCGAGCGGCGCGCACGTGCCGTGAAGGACGGGCTGGTCGCGCGCGGCGTGAGCCGCGACCGGCTGCGCTCGGTGGGCTTCGGTGAGACCCGGCCGATCGCGCCGAACCAGGTCGACGGTCGGGACAACCCGGATGGCCGGGCCATGAACCGGCGGGTGGAGCTGCGACCGCTCCAGTAGCGGTCCGACCGACCCGAGAAGCGATCGCCCCTGCCGGCCGAGACCGGCAGGGGCGATTCGCCTTCCGGGGCCCGGGGCCGGGCCTCAGTCCTCGTCGCGCAGCTTCGCCAGGACCGTGTAGTCCTCGAGGGTGGTGGTGTCGCCCACCTCCTCCACGCCGGAGGCGATGTCGCGCAGCAGGCGGCGCATGATCTTGCCCGAGCGCGTCTTCGGCAGCGCGTCGGTGAAGCGCACGTCGGCGGGCTTCGCGATCGCGCCGATCTCGCGCGACACGTGGTTGCGCAGCGCCTGGCGCAGCGGGTCGCCGGCCGGCGTGCCGGCCCGCGGCGTGACGAACGCGACGATCGCCGTCCCGGTGATGGGGTCGGGCCGGCCCACGACGGCGGCCTCGGCCACGTCGGAGTGCGACACCAGCGCGCTCTCCACCTCCATCGTGCCGATGCGGTGGCCCGAGATGTTCATCACGTCGTCCACGCGCCCCATCACCCAGAAGTAGCCCTGCTTGTCGCGGTGGGCGCCGTCGCCGGCGAAGTAGACGTCCTTCCACTTGCCCCAGTAGGTCTCGCGGTAGCGCTGGGGATCGCCCCAGATGCCGCGCAGCATGCCGGGCCACGGCTTGCGAAGCGCCAGGAAGCCGCCGTCGGGCGGCTTCACCTCGTCGCCCTCCTCGGAGAGGACGGCGGCGTCGACGCCCGGGAAGGGCAGCGTGGCCGAGCCGGGCTTGGTGTCGACCGCAGCGGGCAGCGGCGTGATCAGGATCCCGCCGGTCTCGGTCTGCCACCAGGTGTCGACGATCGGGCAGCGCTTGCCGCCGATCACGCGGTGGTACCAGATCCACGCCTCCGGATTGATCGGCTCCCCGACCGTGCCGAGCAGGCGCAGCGACGAGAGGTCGTGCCCCTTGGGATGATCGTCGCCCAGGCGGATGAAGGTGCGGATCGCGGTGGGTGCGGTGTAGAAGATCGTGACGCCCCAGCGCTCGATGATGTCCCACCAGCGGTCGGGCTTCGGATGGGTGGGCACGCCCTCGTACATCAGCGTCGTCGCGCCGTTCGCGAGGATTCCGTAGACGACGTACGAGTGGCCGGTGATCCAGCCGATGTCGGCGGTGCACCAGTAGACGTCCTCGTCCTTCAGGTCGAAGATCGCCTTCGCCGTGGTGGTGACCTGGGTCAGATAGCCGCCCGTGGTGTGGAGGATGCCCTTGGGCTTGCCCGTGGTGCCGCTGGTGTAGAGGATGAAGAGCGGGTGCTCGGCGTCGAGCTTCGCCGGCGGGCACTTCACGCTCGCGTCCGCCATCCGCTCGTGCCACCAGTGATCGCGGCCCTCCTGCATGTCGATCGGGTTCTTCGCCCGCTCGACCACCACGACGTTCTCGACGCACTCGCAGCCCTTCAGCGCCTCGTCCACCGCGGGCTTGAGCGGCAGCGGCGCGCCGCGCCGGAAGCCGCCGTCGGCGGTCACCACCAGCTTGGCGCCGGCGTCGTTGATGCGGTCGCGCAGGGACTCCGACGAGAAGCCGCCGAACACCACGCTGTGGGGCGCGCCGATCCGGGTGCAGGCCAGGATCGCGATCGCCAGCTCGGGAACCAGCGGCATGTAGAGCGCCACCCGGTCGCCCTTCTTGACGCCGAGCCCCTTCAGCACGTTGGCGAAGCGGCACACCTCGCGGTGCAGCTCGGCGTAGGTGATCACGCGCGTGTCGCCGGGCTCGCCCTCCCAGATGATCGCCGCCTTGTTGCGGCGCCAGGCGTTCTCGCCCTCGAGGTGCCGGTCGAGGCAGTTGTACGAGACGTTCAGCTTGCCCCCCACGAACCACTTGGCGAAGGGCGGCTTCCACTGGAGCGTCTTCTTCCACGGCGTGAACCAGCTCACGTTCTCCTTGGCCATGCGCGCCCAGAAGCGCTCCGGACTGCGGGCGCCGAGCTTGCGGTACTCGGCCACCTGCTTCTTCGTCCAGTTGGCCTGCTTCGCGAACTCGCGAGCCGGCTTGAAGACGCGCTTCTCCTTCAGCAGGGATTCGATGTCGGGCATGGCGGCTTGGCTCTCCTCGGGAGGGAAGGGCGGCATCATACCCCCGCTGTCCCCGGCTTTCATGGCCGCGCTACCCTCTCGCCATGGTCAACTCCGTGCTCCTCTCCAACGTCGATCGCCTCTACGACGGGACCTCCGGCACCGACGCCGCGGTGCACCGCCACGTGGACGTTCTGGTCGAGGGCGGGCGCATCGGCTGGGTCCGCCCGCACGCCGAGCGGGCCGAGGACGCCGGCCTGCCGCGGGTCGACTGCTCGCGCTACACCGTCACGCCCGGCCTGATCGACTGCCACGGCCACATCGTGCACCTGGGCCTCTCGCACGAGGACGAGGCGCGCATGGCCGGCCCGCACGAGCTGCTCTACGTCGAGAAGATCCTCCACACCACGCTGGTCGACGGGGGCGTCACCACTTTGCGCGACGTGGGCGGCGCCACCGACTACATGAAGCGGATGGTGGACGACGGTCTCGTGATCGGGCCGCGCCTGAAGATCGCGATCTGCATGCTCTCGACCACCGGCGGCCACGCCGACTTCCGCGGGCCCGACCGCTGCCACGGCGAGCTGTCGCGGCTGTGGCCCCAGGCGCCCGGACGGCCCTCGAGCATCGTGGACGGCCCCTGGGACTGCCGCGCCCGGGTGCGCGAGATCGCGGCCTGCGGCGCCGACCTGATCAAGATCTGCGCCAGCCCCGGGGTCGCCTCCCCCGGCGACCGGCTCGAGAACCAGGACTTCAGCCCCGAGGAGGTCGAGGCGATCTGCACCGAGGCCGAGGCGCGCGGGCTGCGCGTGGCCGCCCACGCCCACAGCCGCAGCGGCATCGAGCTGGCCGTGCGCTGCGGGGTGCACGACATCCAGCACATCTCCTACATGGACGAGGAGATGGTCGAGGCCGCCTACGCCCGCGGCTGCACCGTGACCCCCACCTCGTGGGTGATCCAGGCACTGCCCGGCGCGGAAGGGCTGTCGCCCTTCGTGATGGAGAAGGTGAAGCAGGTGGGCGACGTGCACGCCAAGGCGGTCCAGCACGCCCGCTCCGGCGGCCTCAAGATCCTGGCGGGCACCGACCCGGTGCTGCCCCGCATGCACGGCCGCAACTACATGGAGCTGGTCGCGCTGGTGAACGACGGGCTCACGCCGCTCGAGGCCTGGCACGCGGCGACCGGCCTGCCCGCGGCCGAGATCGGTCAGCCCGACACGGGCACCCTGGCGCCGGGACAGCGCGCCGACCTGCTGATCTGCGAGCGCGACGTGCTGGCCGATCCGCGCCGCTTCGAGGAGGGCGCGCTGGTCGAGGTGGTGAAGGACGGCGTGGGATACCGCGGCGCGATCGCGGAGCTGCCGCAGCGCGACTTCCGCGCCACCACGCACGAGCTGTGGGCCGAGGCGCTGGAGTAGGGCGCCTCAGTCGGGTCGGCTCTCGGGGCCGACGCCGAGCGCGTCGGCCAGGTGCTCGAAGAAGCGGCGCTCCACCTCGATGCAGCTGGCGCGCTCGCGCACCGAGTGGCGCTCGCCCGGCAGCACCCACAGGTCCACGTGCAGGCCGCGCTGCGCGCACGCGTCGAGCAGGGCGGCGCTGTTGCGGAACAGCACGTTCTCGTCGCGCAGGCCGTGGACCACGAGCAGGCGCCCGCGCAGCCCGTCGAGGTGCTCGAGCGGGGACGCCTCGCGGTAGCCCTCCGGGTTGTGGAAGTCGGCCGGGAAGGGGCTCGCCTCGGACCACGCCTGGGGCACGCCCATGTAGCGCTCGGTGTAGGCGCTGTCGTAGTCCTCCCAGCGGATCACGGGCGCCCCGGCCGCGCCGGCCCGGAACACGTCGGGCTCGCGCGCCAGGCACGAGACCGCCATGTAGCCGCCGTAGCTCCAGCCGCAGATGCCCACGCGCTCCGGGTCGGCGAGCCCCCGCTGCACGAGCCAGGCGACGCCGCGCGCCTGGTCGCTCACTTCGAGCTGGCCGGCGCGGCCCGCGATCGCCGCCTCGAAGTCCAGGCCGCGGCCCCAGGCGCCGCGGTTGTCGAGCTTCAGCACCAGGAAGCCGCACTCGGCGAAGCGCTGGGCGCGCAGATCGGCGGTGAGACCCCAGCCGTTCACCACCGCCTGGGCGCGGGGCCCGCCGTACACCGACACGACCAGCGGTAGCCGCTCGCCCGCCCCGCGCTCGGCCGGCGCGTAGAGCGCGCCGTACAGCACGCCGTCGTCCCCGGGCAGCGGGACCTCCACCAGCTCGGGGGGCCGCAGCGCGAGCCGCGCCACGCGCGGGTCGGGATCCGCCTCGTGCAGCGGGAACGACTCGCCGCCGTCGAGGCGCTCGAGGGTGACGCGCGGTGGCGTCGAGACGCTGTCGAAGCCGTGCACCCACCAGTCCGGCCCGGGGCCGAAGCTGGCGCGATGCGTGCCCGGCTCGCGGGTCCAGCGCTCGGCCGCCCCGCTGCCGTCGAGCGCCGCGCGGAACAGGTGGCGCTCGCGGGGATCGTCCGCCGCCACGTACCACACCAGTCCGCCCGCCTCGTCGACGGCGACCACCCCGTGGACCATGCCCGCCGGCGCGGCGATCGGGTGGAGCGCGCCGCCCTCGGCGTCGCGCACCTCGAGGCGGCGCAGCCCGTCGCGCTCGTGCGACCACAGCAGGCGCTTGCCGCTCTCCAGCCAGCGCAGGTCGTCGTGCAGGTTGAGCCAGGGCGCGCCGCGCTCGCACAGCACGATCCGCGGCTCGTCCGAATCGGGCTCGAAGGCCACCAGCTCGAGCTCGCGCTGCGTACGCGACAGGAGCTGCGCGACGAAGACACCGCCCGGCGCGAAGCCCGCGCGCGCCAGGTAGCTCCCGTCCCAGCGGGCCGCGTCGAGCCAGCGCGGGGCGCCGCCCGCGGCTGCCACCAGGCCCAGCTCGAACGCGGGGATCGGGCCGCCGGCGAACGAGTAGCGGTGCCGTTCGACCGCCGTCTGGTCGGCGCTGGTCAGGTAGGTCCAGGGCAGCGCCGACTCGTCGACGCGCGCGAACGCGAGCGTCTCGCCGTCCGCGCTCCACCAGAAGCCGCTGCTGCGGCCCAGCTCCTCCTGCGCCAGGTAGTCGGCGAGGCCGTGCGAGACGCCTTCGTCGGCGCCCTCCGTGAGGCGGCGAGGCGCGCCCACGCCGCAGCCGTCGTCGTCCAGGTCCACGCACCACAGCTCGCGGTCGCGCACGAAGGCGAGGCGCCGGCCATCGGGGCTCGGCTGCGGGTCGAGCACCTCGGCGTCGGTGGCGAGCAGGGTGCGGCGCGTCCCGTCGGCCGGGTCGATCAGCTCGATGCGCCCCGGCAGCCGCACCTGCAGCGCGCCCACGCGCGGCATCCAGCCGAAGCCCGTGACGCCGAGCGTGCGCACCCGGGCGCGCTCGCGCAGCAGCGCCTCGTGCGGCGCGAATTCGCCCTCGCTGGCGAACCCGTCGGAGGCGGCCAGCAGCCGGCGCCGCTCGCGCGTCTCGAGGTCGAGCACCCACAGCTCGCGCCGCAGATCGTGGTCGGGCGCGTGGAGGTAGGCCACGTAGCGACCGCCCCCGCCGAAGCGCGCTGCGGCCGGCGCCGCCGTGCCCGGCGCCGGGAAGCTCGCGCTGTCGTCGAAGCCGATCCGCGCCAGGCTGCGCTACCCCGTGAGCTCGTCGATGCGGCGGTGGATCGCCTGCGTGCACACGCGACAGAAGCGCTCGCAGGTCCGCGTGAACATCATACAGTCCACCTCGGGCCGGAACAGGCCGCGTGCGCGATAGCAGGCGCCCTCGAACGCGCCGACGCGGCCGGCGTGCGGCTGGGCGCGCAGCAGCTCGGCCGCCTCGTCGAGCAGGCGCCGGGCGGTCGCCTCCGACCCGCCCGCCGACACCGCGCGCTCGCGCCGCGCCATCAGCGCGTCGAAGGCGGGCTGCTCCCACGGCGACGGCAGCGGGGTGTCCGGCTCGATCCACTCGCGCCACTTGGGCCGGGTCGGGTCCGCGGTCACGTTGGCCTGCCACGGCTCGCCGGCCTCGTCCTCGAAGAACTCGTAGGTCACCGGTGCCGCGTAGTACTCGTCGGCCAGCCCGGCGAACGAGTGGCCGAACTCGTGGAGCAGCAGGTAGCGAGTGTGCTCCGTGTGGGCGGCCAGGCAGGTGTACTGGTCGTAGACGCCGCCGCCGCCGTACTTCGCGGTGTTGCAGACCACCACCAGGGTGTCGTAGGGCGTACCGCTGCACAGCCGGCGCAGCTCGGCGTTGCGCAGGGTCAGCATGTAGCGGTCGATCCCGAAGGTGTCGAAGCTCGCGGCCAGCAGCGTGTCGCGCTCGACCGCGCTGCCGGGATCCGTGATGCCGCTCTCGGCCGAGGGCGCGTACAGGGCGCGCACGTTGAAGTCGGAGTGCCGCGAGCGGTACGGCTCGGTCCCGAACAGGATCTCGCAGAGGCCGCTCGCGTCGCCGAAGAAGCGCTCGCGTTCGCTCTCGTCGTAGCCCTCCGCGACGAACAGCAGGTTGACCTTGGCCGCCGCAGGGCCGCTCCGCAGCAGCTCGCGCACCGTCGCCTCGGGCGCGGGGCCGGCTGGGGTGGCCGTCCCCGGCTCGAGGCGCTGCTCGCACAGCGCGGCGAAGGCGCCGCCGCGGCCGCGCCGCTCGAAGCGGAGCAGCGCGCGGCCGCGCGGCTCGGGAAGCCGCACCGACTCGGAGAACACCCGCTCCCGCGTCTCGGCCTCGCGCGTGGTCACCCACTCGCCGAAGAACGAGCCGTAGCCGGCCGTGAAGAGGTGCTCGCCCGCGTCCGACTCGAGCACGCAGCGGTAGTCACCCACGTCGCGCGGTGCGTCCCAGAGCGTCCGCCCGCCCGACCACTCGCCTTCGAGGGACAGCGCCTCGGGCTCGATCCACTCCGCGCCGCGTCGTCCGCCGTGCCGCGTGTCGACCCGCAGCGTGCGGCCGGTGCAGCGCTGCGCGAACGCGGGCGGCCCCGTCATCCTTCCGACCCTAGTGGACTTCGCTCGGCTTCGCCTCGCTGCGCGCGCCGCCGGAGGAACCGGCGGCGCTTGCGCGGGCGGCCTTGGCGGCTTCGGACCGAGTTGGCAGGCCGGCGGGACGGCCTCACGACCGGAGCTCCCGTAGCCATCTCCGCCAGGATCGCAGGGGGAAGCCGCAAGCGGAGGCGAAGCCGGAGCGCGCAGCGAGCCGCAGGCGAGCGGAGTCCACCAAGACCGGAGGCGAAGCCGGAGCGCGCAGCGAGCCG
>JASJBO010000169.1 GCA_030066475.1 Myxococcota bacterium | reverse complement strand
GCCCGGGACTACGCTCGCCTCCTCCACCTCCGCGAGGACTACGGCGTGTCGGACCTCCGCGTGCAGCCCGGCGAGTGGCTGTGCGGCAGGACGCTCGCCGAGGCGGGCCTGTCGAAGGAGGGTGTGCTCGTTCTGGGGATCGAGTGCCCGGGAGGCCAGTTCATCGGTGCGCCGGCCCAGGACACCGAGATCCGAGAGCGCGATCGGCTCCTTCTCTACGGGCGCACTCCCCGCATCGCCGACATCGATCGTCGCCGTTGCGACGGCGACGGGGAGCGGTCCCACCACGCCGCGGTCGCAGAGCAGGAGCGCATCTCACGAGAGGAGCGATCGGCCGCCGGCCGCTGAGCGAAAAGGATCGATCGTGGAAGCCATCGAGGATCCGATATGACCTGCCAATCTGCCGTCGGGCTCGGCTACCCCGCCGGGGTGTGTTCTGGGAGCCAGGGGCGTCGATTCAGCGTGCTGCGCTCGCTTGCGACCCTGCTGGTCCTGACATCGGTCGGCTGCGCCACGGGCCATCCCCTGATGCCGACACCGAACCTCTACGTTCGCAGCGGCGGCTATCCCGAGAGCCAGGTGGCGGCGGCCGCTCGGAGCAGTCGCTTGGAGCTGCTCTACGTCACCGACCGGGCGCCGGAGACCGTCGACGGCGCCCTGGCCTACGGCGCACGCCGCTCTGCCTCGGCCGCCTACGGCTCGGTGACGGTCGAGATCGGGGACGAGATCTCCTGGGAGGATCTCGTCGAGGTCAGCGGGACGAAGCAACGCGCCCGGAACCCCAAGGTGCACGTCCGCTCGATCACGGAGCACGGACGCTTCCCCGCGACTCCGCGACCCTTCACCGTCGAGGGCGGTGACACGGTGGAGGCCCCCGAGGTCCGGGCCGAGCAGAAGCGGGCCGAGGCAGACTTCCTGGAGCATCTCCATCGCCGCCTGGCGACGGTGCCGGACAAGGAGGTCCTCGTCTACGTCCACGGCTTCAACAACTCGTTCGACTTCGCCGCCCGGGCCCAGGCCGAGGTGTGGCACTTCCTCGGGCGTCGCGGCGTGCCGGTGCTCTACAGCTGGCCCGCCGCGCACGGTGGCCTGTTCGGCTACTTCATCGACCGGGAGTCGGGGGAGTTCACCATCTTCCATCTGAAGGAGTTCTTGCGGCTGCTGGCGTCGTCGCCGGAGGTCGAGCGGATCCACGTCCTCGCTCACAGCCGGGGGACGGACGTGGTCACCACCGCCCTGCGGGAGCTCGTGATCGAAACCCGCGCCGCGGGCAGGAACCCGCGCGAGAGCCTGCGCATCGCCAACCTCGTTCTCGCGGCGCCCGACCTCGACCTCGACGTCGTGCGCCAGCGTCTGATGGCCGAGAAGTTCGGCCCGGCGATCGGCCAGATCACGATCTACACGACCCAGGCGGACAAGGCCCTGGGCGCTTCCCAGACGCTGATGAGCGGGACCCGGTTCGGCCGGGTGGAGGGAGCCGACCTCGGCGAGCGCGAGCAGCAGATCTTCACGGAAGTGACCAACGTGAACATCGTCGAGGTCGAGGGCGTCGGCGGCTTGATCGGCCACGCCTACTACCGCTCGAGCCCGGCCGCGAGCTCGGACCTCATTCTCATCTTGCAGGGGGGAAACCGACCCGGGGAGCCGGCCCGGCCGCTCCGGCACGAGACCCTCAACTTCTGGACGATGCCGAAGGACTACCCGAACCCGTCGCGGGGCAGCGAGCCGGCGCGATCGACGGGCGAGTAGCCGGCGAGCGGCGGAGGAGCCCGATGGCCGAGCACGATACCCAGGATCACTCCCTTGTCCGCGTCGGAGGGCACCTGCACAAGCTCACGCCGATCGTGGATCAGGCGGGTCGGATCGTTCACCACGCCGTCACGCCGCTCATGGTCGAGATCAAGTCCGCGGACCTGATCCAGATCCTCGTGGGTGCCGCGGTCCTCTCGGTCCCCGTCTCGCTGACGGAGGAGGCCTGGAACCTGGCCGAGCAGCTGTCGACGGCGCGAATTGGCGTGCTCGGTGGGTTCTCGCTGGGCCTCATCGCCGCCTTCGTGTACTGCAACTTCTACCAGCACCATCTGCGCGAGCACCTGGGCGCCTATGTGATCCGCGTGCTCCTGACCTTCTCTGCCTCGCTCTTCGTGGCGGGCCTGCTCCTGACGCTCTTGGATCGCTGCCCGTGGGGCACGGACGACGTGCTGGCCCTCAAGCGGATCGTGATCGTGGCGTTCCCGGCGTCCATGAGCGCCGCATTGAGCGACTCGATTCGCTGAGCGCGGCCAGCCTCGACCTGACAGCCGGTGGTCGGAATCCCCCAATCCTTCTGATGGCGAGGGACGTACCGGTCGGCGTTGGAGGGTCGCTCGACATCGCGCTGATTCGTGAGGCCTTCGAGAACTGGCGATCCAGCGCTTCGGTTGGTCATACTGCAGGGGTGGAACACCGCACGACTGTGAACGGCCAGGGTCATGACGCCCTCGAGGCGAGTCAGCACGCAGGGATTGCCCAGTGGGTTTCGGACACGCTCGGCGCGAAGGTGCGCGAGATCGAGCGCCTCGAACGCTGGCGCCCGTGCTGGAAGGTCACGTACGAGAAGGGCGGCGAGACCGGCGCGATCTTCGTGCGCGGCAACCGGCCGAATGCGGGCAAGAACGCGCTGCGGTTCGAGATGGACGTCATGCAAGTGCTCGAGGAGAACGGGATCAAGGTTCCGCACGTCTACGGCTGGATGGATTCGCCGAAGGCCTTCGTGATGGACTGGATCGATACGGAAGAGCGCGCGCCCGGAATGCTCCACACCGCCTTCGAGGAAACGCCGAGCATGAGCGGCGAGCGCTGGCAGGCGATGTTGAACTACATGGATCACCTCGCCGCGGTTCATCGCGTCCCCATCGACAAGTTCGCGCACATCCGCGGAATGGCCGCGCCCGAGACGGCCGCCGATATCGCGCTCACGGCGACCGAGCGCATGTATCGCTACGGCGTCGCGACGGGAAACATCGATCCGCCGCTCGAGTTCTTGCAGTCGTGGCTTCGGCGCAACGTGCCCGAGCACCGGACGCAGCCCAGCTTCATCACCGGCGACGCGGGCCAGTTCATGGCTGCGGGGGCCGCAGTGGCCGGGCTGCTCGATTTCGAGATCGCAGCCATCGGCGACACCCACTGGGATCTCGCCTGCTTTCGCGGCCGCCATCCCTACGAGGACATGGGCGACATTCCTGCGCTCTACCGGCGTTACGCGGAGGCGAGCGGTCAGGAAGTGGACTTGCGCGTGGTTGGCTACCACACCGTCAACTTCATGCAGCTCTCCTCGATCGCAGCGCTCACCTTCATGGACCCCGACACGATCGGCGGCAACTGGATCGAGGGCGTCTTCGAGTACTGCAGCATCACGCGGAGAGGGCTCGAGGCCATGGCCGAACTCGAGGGCCGGACGCTCGACACGGACCTGCGCCTGCCCGAGCCCGAGGTCAAGCGCTTCGAGGACTCCGGGCTTCGCAAGCTTCTAGTCGACATCGGACGGCTTCCTACGTCCACTGCGTTCGCGACGTGGGAGCGCGACCTGCTCGGTGCCATCCCGAAGTTCCTGTTGAACCACGCGCGATACCGCGATTGGTTCGAACGCGAGACCGCCGCCGACATCGGCCAGCTCACGGGTCACTCGTATCCGGATCTCGAGTCTGCCGACGCCGCCGTGATGGAGGTGATCGCGGCTGGTGACCCTGGGCGCGACGAAGACCTCGTCCGAATCATGCATCGCCGCCTGCTGCGGCTCTCGATGGTCACCGCGGGCGAGGATCCGAACGACGAGAACCTCCTCTTCTACCGGCTCGACCCGATTCTGGATTAGGCCCTTCGGCTTCCGGTCCGGCGCCCAAACGCGAGCGTGGCGCCCGTTTCCCGCGCGCCGGCGGATGAACAGGAGAATCCGACCGTGGAGTCGATCGGGGGGCTGGACCTGGGCGAGGCGCCACAGGGCCTTGTGCGGGGTCCTGGATCCGAACGACCCAACGCGGCGTGGCGCGCTACTCGTCCTCGCGAAGACGATCCAGCAGCCTGCGGAGGCGGGGCAGGGCGAGGCGGTCCTTCTCCCGACCAGCGGCCTCCTTCGAGCGAATGACGTCTGCAAGCGATGCAACCAGGATGTGCAGCCGCTCGGCCGCTTCGATCTCGACCGCATCGCGCCGAAGGTCCGGAAAGCCCTCGGTTCCGCTCGGGCAGAACGTGACATCCAGATCGCCGGCCTCCGTCGTCATGTTCACGATCGAGTTCGGAAAGAGGTTTCCGAAGAAGTCGGCCGAGCAGTCGAAGACCAGGCCCTCGGGCTCGCTCTCGGTTCGGATGCGCGCCCCCAGCGCTCGTAGTGCGCGCGCCAGGCACTCGAGGTTCTTTGCGTCGCGGTCCGGGACCACATCGAGGTCGACGGTGACGCCGACATCGCCATGCAGGACGGCTGCCATCCCGCCGATCAGCACGAACCGCACGCCTTCCGCCGTCAGAACGGAAAGCATCCGCTCGGGATCGAAGTCGCCGCTAGCCATCGGCCGAAGCCCTGACTTCGCGTCTGCCGCGCAGGACGAAGCGGGCTACTCGGGTCGCATCGGCGAGCCGCTGCGCGGGTGTGCGACGGAGCGTCCGTTCGAACATCGAGTCCGTGCCCGGGTCAGGCTCGGCAAGGGATACGGTGACCTCGAGCCCGGCCGCCCGAACGAGCCGTTCCACGAGTTTGGTCGACGGCGCGCGCGTCCCGGACTCGATCCTGCCCACGGTGGACTTCGGAACGCCGGCCGCCTCGGCGAGGGCCGCTTGGCTCAACCCGGCGCGCCTTCGGGCCTCCCGGACGATGCTCGCGATCGACATGGGTGTGACGATAGCCAATTGGCTATCGATAGCTCCAGGTCACTGGAACTGGAACGGGGTCGCAGATGCGTTCCGCGTTTCGGGTTCGGGTTCCCGTCCGCCCCGCCATCCTCCGTTGTCGATCGAGGGGGGTTCCTCGCGGGCCGTTGCCCCACTCCCGCGCCAGATTCACGTTCAGGTCGTCGAACGCCAGAGCAGGGTACGTGCGCGGTCGGTCGGCGCAGCCGGTCGCAGAGCCGCCCACGCCAGGAGCGCCGCCAGGACGACGAGCCCGCCGGGTCCGAGCAGGGGGACCGCCACCGGAGGGCCCAGCGTGGCGACGACGATCGCCTCGCTGTCATCGGCGAACACGATGCGGAAGGCCGCCTGGCTGGCGTCGTTCCAGCTGCGCAGGCCAAAGAGGCTCGAGTAGTCGTCCTGGAACCAGAGCGTCTCGACGGTTCGGAGGTCGCCCGGCGCCACCTCCAGCACCTCGCCCTTGCGCAAGAGGGTCACGATGTTTCCCGCTCCGTCGATGGCGAACGCCCCCCAGTTGTTCGACGAGTCCGTGCCGCCGCCCGCGAGAACGGCCGAGAACAGGATCTCGTCGGCCTCGTTCACCAGCAGCGTCGAGAGGATGTCGATCACCGTTCCCGCGGGCTGATCGTCGACGGGATCCCCCTCGCGAACGAGTGGGAGCAGCGAGCCGTCGCGAAGGGCGAGCCAGATCCCCTGGTCGTTGCCGCCGACGACCGAGGGCCCGCTGAGGGAACCGAGGAAGGCCACCGAGCCCGCGTCGCTCAACAGGACCTCGATGAAGTCGTCGAACACGGTGCCCGGCTCCGTCCCGGGCGCGGCATCGCCCTCACGCACCTTCAGCGTGAACGGGCCGCCGGCGTGGGGTCCCCAGATGCCGCGGTCGTTGAACGGTGTGACGCCCGAGCCGAACACCTGGGCCGTGAAGGCGACCTCGTCGAGCGCGTTGAGCCGCGGCGTGCCGAACAGCAGGAAGCCCCCCAGCGGATCGAGACCGGGAGCGACCGTATTCTCGCTCGTGAGCCGCTGCAGCGGTCCCCCGTCGGCCTGGAACCAGAGGACCCTTTCGTCGGCCTGGCCCGCGCCGCCGAGGTTCAAATCCAAGGTGGCGCCGAAGGCGATGCTCCCGGCGTCGTTGAGCACGATGGGGAAGGCGAAGAACTCGAAGGTGCCTGTCGAGAAGCCGGGCGCCGGATCGCCCTCGATCACCACTTCGGTGAGGGCGCCGGCCGGGTCGATGCGCCAGATGCCAGATCTGCTCGCGCCGAAGCGGCCCTCGAAGCTGCCAATGAAGGCGGCGGCTCCCGCCTCGTTGAGGGCGGGCGACGCGAGGAACCTGAAGGTCGTCCCGGTGCCCGGGGCGGGCAGTCCCTGGCGGGCGATCGGGTCGGGGCCTCCCAGAGGCACGGTCCGCCAGATCCCGTCGTGAGGAAACCCCGTCGTCCCCGGCACGAGGTAGATGCCGGCGTCGGTCGGCTTCGCGAGATCGAGGCTGCGGAAGACGCTTCCGGGCCCGGCCGGGTCCCCCTCGCGCACCAGGAGCACGAGATCACCGGAGCCGTCTGGCCCGAAGACCGCGGAGTCGTCGGCGACTGTCACTCCGGGCCCCTCGAGGTCGGCGCGGAATCCCACCTTCCCATCGCCGCGCAGTAGGGGAGCATCGAAGCCCTCGTAGAAGACACCGGTGCCGGCGTCGGGCGCGGCATCGCCCGTGAGGGCGACGACCTCGAGCGAGACGCGGCCTTGAGCGGCCGCCGGACCCGCCGCGAACAGCAGGGCCACGGCACACGTGCAGAAAGGAGGCGGCTGCCGGAGGAGTGTGGGACGCCGTCGCTTCTTCGTCATTGGCGCTCCCTCCGAGCCATCAACGGGCGCCCCTGCGCCCGACCCCGCACGGGGATTCGACTCCGAGCGCAGCGTACCAGGGGCCTCACCCCACGAGGAATCGGGGAAAGCACCCATCCCGCGAATGGAGATCGACGGCCCGTGTGCCATTCCTTCGACGGGCGAACATCTTCGAGGGGCGTGGCGTCCGGTCGCGTCTCAGAGCAGGTGCGAGCCGATGAGGTTGTCGCCGTCGCAGACCAGGCAGCTTCCGGTCACGAACGACGCGCGATCGGCGGCCATCCCGAGGGCTGGGTCGCGGGTCAACTGGGCGCGGTGCCGGGATCGAGGGGGTCCGGATACCAGCGCCAGTCGAAACGGCCCAAGCGGACCCGGTGCCAGGTCGCAGCTCCCGCGAGGGAGCGCGAGTGCGCCTCGCGAATCGCCCGACCCCGGGCAAGCGCTCGGGTGTCCGTGGGGGGCTGCAACCGGGCTCGGTCGACCCGCTCCGGCTCCGCCAGCTTGCGCAGTTCCCCGCGATGCTCGAGGTGGCGGTGACCGCCCCGCGGCCCCAGCTCGTGATAGCGGAGATCTGCGCGCAGGGCGCGAAACGCCAAGTCGCGAAGACGGGAATCCCCGCCGGCCGAAGCCGGCGGGGCGCGAAGCACCCTGGACCCCTGGCGCCCGATCGCCTCCCAGTCGGCGGGGTCGGGAATCTCCCGTCGGATCAGGGAGCGCTTCGCAACCCAGTCGATGCGGTCCCGCAGCTCGTCGGGATCCCGCTCCAGCAGGTCGAGAGTCTCCTCCCACATCGCCATCACTTCCGACTTCCAGCCCTCGGATTCGATCTCTGCCGCCAGCGCCGCTCTCACTCCGTCCAGGTAGCGGCGCTGGATTTCCAGGGCGGAGAGCTCGCTCCCGTCCGAGAGCCGGTAGCGGAGGCCCAGCTCCGGGTCGGCGCTCAGCGCGCGTAGCGCGCGGAGCGGGTCGACCATCTCGGGCCAGCTTGCGGAGGCGCCGGTCTCGATCGCCTCGAGTACCAGGGCGGTGGCGCCGGTGCGAAGCACCAGGGCCCAGTCGCACAGGTTCGCGTCTCCGATCATCAGGTGCAGGCGACGCCGGCTGCCGAGAGCGCTCCAGGGGCGGAAGAACACGTCGCGGCTCTCGTAAAGGGGACGGTTCTCGCCGGATGTGAAGACGCGCGCCAGGCTGCGCAGGAAGGGGGGACGCTGGGCCAGGCGAAAGGGCGGCCCGCCGTCCAGAACCACGCAGCCGGCGCCAGTGAAGAGGGTGCGCGTCACGAGGAAGGCGGTCAAGTGCCGATGGAATCGCTGGAAGTGGAAGCGGTTGTGCATCCACGAGTGCAAGGAGATCAGCGGGCGCAGCGGCAGCTCGATCCAGCTGAGTCGGCGCACCACCTCACCCGGGCGGGACTGGACCGACTCGATGAGCCGCCTCGGGACCGCCGCCAGTCGCGCGGCAGCCCGGCGGAGACCGAGCGCCGCTGACCGCTGAACGCGAGCCAGCGGCTTGGAGAGAGCTGACAACAGCATGCCGACCCCGGGCACCAGGAATACCGCGAGCACTGCACACAGGATCCCCAGCACGGCCAGGAGCAGCCATGCGAAGACCGGGAGCGAAAGGATCCAGAGGACGATCCAGAGTGGAAGCAGCAGGAGCTTGCGGCGGAGGGGAAGAGGATCCTCCACCCAGTAGCTCTCGTGGGAGCCGAAGGTGTGGCCCTGGCTGTCGACGTTGTTCTTCCCGATCCGGACCTCCCCCGAGTAGCCCATCCCGGCCAGCCTCAGGTTGACCTCCCGACAGAGCGTCTCCACCAACGCGTCCTTGGCCCGTTCGCAACAGAGGAGCGTGAAGGGGTCCCGACACTCCGGGCTGGCCATCTCGAGCAGGCCGTGTTCGAACTCCTTCGGAGTGGCCTCGTAGTGGAAGGACGCGCCGTTCTCCAGGAAGCGCCCCGGCTTCGAGCGCAAGAGCGAGAAGGCGCGCGGGAGACTGGCGAGGTGACGCCCCAGGCGGGACTCGAAGAGCCCGTAGATCTCGAGATTGGTCGGCCGCGGCGTCTCGCGCCGGCCGGGATGGTGGATGACGGCGTACTCCGTCTCGATTCCGAAGACGCGTTCGCGCATCGAGCGCGAGATGCTAACGGACTCCGAGGAGGAGTGGGGACGATGCTCGAGACGATCTCGCCCGTGGCCGAGGCCGCGCCCGACGGTGCGACCGGAGCGTCGATCGGCGCCGCAGGATGCCAGCCCGGTCCCGATCGGCACAACAGGAGCCCCGCTAGCCTACAGGCTGGGAAGGATCCCAGCCGAGGAGGCCGACGCATGAGACGAGTCCTGGTGACGGGCGCCAACAAGGGCATCGGGCTGGCGATTGCCCGGGGCGTTCTGGCGGAGCACGACGACACCTTCTTGCTCCTGGGCTCGCGCGACGCGGAGCGCGGTGAGGCGGCCCGCCAGTCGTTGATCACTTCGGAGGCCGCTTTCGAGGAGCGCGTGTCGGTGCTCTCGCTGGACGTGGCGAGCGAGGCGTCCGTCCGGTCCGCCGCTGCCGAGGTCGCCGGCCGCTTCGACGGCGAGCCGCAGCCGCTCTACGGCCTCGTGAACAACGCCGGCATCGGCCTCGGTGGAAGCGACCTCGCGTCCGTCGTCGAGGTCAACACGCGCGGCGTCCAGCGGGTGTGCGAGGCCTTCCTCCCGCTGCTCGACCCCACGTGCGGGCGCATCGTCAACGTCACCTCGGCGTCCGGCCCGAACTTCGTCGCGAAGTGCAGCCCCGAGCGCCAGCGCTTCTTCCTCGATCGCGAGCTCGACTGGGAGGCGCTCTCGGCATTCATCGACGAGTGTCTGGGCCTCCCCGACGCGGCCGCCTTCAGGGCCCGGGGGCTCGGCGACGGCAGTCCCTACGGGTTCTCGAAGGCCTGCACCAACACCTACACACTCGTGCTGGCGCGTCTGCATCCGAACCTCGCCATCAACGCCTGCACGCCCGGTTACATCGCCACCGACATGACCTGGCCCCACCCCGCGGCGAGTGGCCGAAGCCCCGAGGAGATGGGCATGAAGACGCCGGCCGAGGGCGCGCGCTGCCCGCTCCACCTGCTCTTCGGCGAGGTCGAAGGCAGCGGGCGCTACTACGGCAGCGACGCCTTGCGCAGCCCGCTCGATCGCTACCGCGCGCCCGGCACTCCCCCGTTTGGCGGGTCGTAGGTGTGCCGCGGCCGCCTACTCTCCTGCTTCCCTGCGGCGCAGCATCTCCCGGAGAACCACACCGTGGCCAGCATCGCTGAGATCCTGGGGCGCTTCTCGCCGACTGCGTACCGAGGGTGAGAGGCGTGCCCCGGGCTGCCCGAGGCGCCGCGCGGGGAAGTCGGCCTGCGATCTTCATCGGGCGGGCAGATGCGCCCTCAGCGCTTGCGCCGGTACGAGGCCAATGCGGCCAGGCCGCCGCCCAGCAGCAAGGCGGTCGAGGGCTCTGGAACGACCCCTGCGAAATGGCCGTCGCCACCGCCAGGCGTCTGGACCGCGCGCAACGAAATCTGGAAGGGCCCCTGGTCGCCCATCGGATTCGGATTCTCGGTGGATAGCTCAGGGAAGAAATCACTCATGGTCAGGTCACCACCCATGAGCGTCAACGTCGCCTCGAAGATGGGGTTGTCTACGCCGAGCAGATCCCCTCCACCAGTGGGTGTGTTGAAGAGTAGACGGAGATCGAAAAGGGGCCCGTCGTTGAAATTGGGATCGGTATTTCCGGCGGGGAAGCCGTCTTCGTTGTTCGCTCTGCTGTCGTAGGTGTTGCCGCCAGTCGTCGGATTCACCTGGACGAACATCGTGTCGCTGTCGAAGGCGGTATTGAGCCATATGGCCGTGATCGCGTCGTCCGGACCCGCAAGGTCGGTCGCATCGACGCGCATGTCGACGCTGCCCGGCGTTCCCTCGTCGTCCAAGGTGACCGTAACTTCACCGGAGAGATCGCCGGTATCGCCGGGCAAGCTGCCCGAGTATCTGTTCCCGGAGAAGAACCAGGTCACGCTGGCGGCGTTCGCTGCTGAGGCGAACGCGAAGAGCGTGATGGAAGCGAGGACGAGAGTTCGACAACGCATCAGGGGTCTCCTCCAGGGGCTCGAAAGGTGGGCAAGCGGTGCAGCATGGAGTCGCTGCCGCCGCTGGTGGACGGGCCTAGTTCGTCTCGCGGGTCGCTCGCCGCCGCGAGTGGCCGGTCGCGGCGAGGCCGGCGAGACCGAGTCCCAGCAGCAGGGCCGTGCCCGGCTCCGGCACCGTCGCGATGTTGTCGATCTCGACGAAGTCAGCTTGCCCCGTACTCACGTTGAGTTCCAGGCGGAGGACTTCCGAGAAATCGAGGCCCTGGTTCTGATTCCAGGCAGACTCGTCCAAGGGGACGTCATAGACCGACTGGAGGAGCCCGGGCACCTGTTCCTGCCCGCACGGCGACTGCTGGGCTTCCTCGCCGGCGCGGCGCGCACGCTGGAGATGGACGATTTCGCCTTCCGCGCCGTGCTTCGGGCGCCCGGCTCGCACATCGGCAGCTGGGGAGAGCTGATTCCCCGCTGCTGGCGGCTCCGCGATGCGCTGCACTGCTTCTGCGCCCATGCCATCGGGGACATCCCGTTCCTGGAAGCCGGCGTGGACTACGGGGCCGACCACGCCTGGCTTTGGCGCCGACGCCACCTGCCGCCGAAGGACCCTGTCGGCGAGCGGCAGGGCGAGCAGTACACCCTCGGGGCGATGATCCGGGTGGTGCGGACCGCGGCCGGGCCCTCCTGGATTCCGCCGGCGGTCCGGGCCGAGTCGGCCGCCTCCGACTGGCTGCTGCGCGCCGAGGATCTCGGCGGCTGCTCCGTTCGCTTCGAAGGCGGGCGGCTGGCGATCGCCGTGCCCTACGAGCTGCTCGACCTTCGCCTCCCCCGCGGAACGCCGAGCGATCCGATTCCCGCCGGAGCCGAGATCCCGGCTGCGGCCAACGACCTCGCGGGATCACTCCAGCAGGCCCTCGCGCCCCTCGTGGGCGCGGAGCACCTGTCGCTCGACCTCGCTGCCGAGATCGCCGAGACGAGCCCACGTACGCTGCGGCGGCGGCTGAGCGAGGAGGGCATGAGCTTTCGGCGACTGCTGGATCGGATCCTCTTCGAGGCGGTCGAGGCGCGGCTGCAGGAGCCGACACTCTCGGTCGCGGAGATCTCCGCCGAGCTCGGCTACGCGAACGAGGCCAACTTCGTGCGCGCCTTCCGCCGCTGGACCGGGGAATCGCCGAGCGCCTATCGCTGTCGCAGACGGATCCAATAGGGCGACCCCCGAATCCCCCAACCCGCTCGGACCAGGTACCACCCAGGTAGCAGCTTCCCTCGGCAAGCGTCGCGCCAGGTCCCCGGGAACAGGGGAGGGCGGTCGGGGAAGTTGCGCGTTCGAGTCCCGTCCGCTCCGCCAGAAGCCACTGATTCCGCTGCTGGACCGGTTTTCGGCGGGATGCAAGTGGGATACACGCGCGGGGAGTGGGTCGGACCCACCTACCCGATCACACGTGTCGCATTCCTCAGGGGGCACCCACCGCGCAGCACGAGCATGACGCGGCGGCGGCCGGCGCGTAGTCGCGACGGTTGGCCGTCACGGGATCGGCGGCCTCTTCACTCCGCGCCGTTCCCCGCGCGCCCGCGTCCCGCGGGTCGCGGGCGGCCTCGACTCGCGTCGCGATCCGGAACTCGTGGGCGTCCACGTCGGTCTCGATCTCGATCGTTCGCTCGTCGATCACGCGCCAGCGCGGGAACGCCTCGCCGTCGCAGCACACCTGGGTGCACGACGCCTCGGGGAGCTGCGCGACACGGAACGTCGTCGCGACCCCTCGCCGCGACGGCGTGCCGACGCACGTGCCGACCAGTAGTACACCCTCGTCCGGGTCGTTCCAGGCGCGGCGGATCGCGAGCGACGGATAGTCAACGCCCTCGACCGTCGGCTCGTCGAACTTCTGGAGGTTGGGCTCGCGGAACGCGCGCGACCACGCCCCCGGGCCCGCCGCGTCGCAGACCATCTGCAGCGCCGAGAGCTGGCCGCGTGGCCACGGCTCGTCGAGGCCGAACCACCAGCCGAAGCGATCGTTCTCCTCGCCGAACCAGCGCGGGTCGAACTTCTCCTCGGCATGCCGGGCGAGGCGCTTGGCCGTGGTCTCGTCGCCGAGGTCCTGCGCCACCAGCAGGGCGACCGAGATGAAGCGCGGGTCCGGAAAGAGCTCGACGATCGGCTTCGAGGGATCGTTCCAGCCGAGCTTCCGCACGGCCTCCTCGTAGAGGTAGCGGCCGAACTCGGGGTGCTGCGGCACGAGGTAGGGCGTGATCGAGAGCGCCGCCATCGCGACCAGTGGATCGGGAAAGCCACAGATCACGTCCTCGATCGGGTCGTAGTAGAAGGGGAAGTTCTGAAGGCCGCCCTTCGAGTCGCGCACCAGGTAGTGCTGCTTCGCGTACTCGACCCACTCGTCGTAGACGCCGTGAAATGCGGTGCCGGCCACGCCGTCATAGAGCTGCAGTCCGAGGCCCGCCGCGCTCAGGCAGAATGGCCAGATCTTCGTGTTCTCGCAGTGCGGGCCTTGGGGGCGGTCCTTCCACTGGAGGTAGAGGAACTCGGCGATGTCATGGTGCGTCCACTCGAAGCGCCGGTCCTGGTAGCCGGCGACGTCGAACGGCCGCTCCCACTTCTCGTCTCCCGAGACCGAGCGATAGACGGACAGCAGCAGATTGAAGAAGCCGCGAAAGAAGAGGTTGCCGTCGGAACCGATGGGATCGGGCTGCAGGCCCCAGGGCTCGATGCCGTTCCCCGTCCAGCCGGGCGCGTCGTAGCGGCCGCGCAGCCGCTCGGGGAGAAAGCCCAGCCACTCGGGCGGGTAGTTCGCCTGGTCCGGGTCGTGGCCGATCAGTGTGAGCCAGTCGATCGCCGCCCAGAAGGTCGTGTGGCGGCCGACCAGCTCGTCAGCGATGCGCGTGTAGACCTCGCGCCAGGCGGGCGTCTGGTCGGCGAGCACGGGCAGGATGTAGGCGGTCTCGCCGAGGTCGAAGCGCGGGAACGCGCACATGGGCGCGGTGCTGTCGCGGTCCCACCAGGGGTTCGGCGTGCCGGCGCTCGACCAGTCGTCGGGTGTCGTCGCCTTGTCCCACACGAAGCGCAGCCAGCCGCGTGATCGATCGGAGAGGTGCGGCGTTGCGCTCATCGTCAGAAGGGCTTCACGGACTCGCCGGCGGCCACGCGCATCATGAGGAGGCGCTCTCGGGCGGCGGCGGCGTCCGTCCACGTGGGGTCGAGCGCGACGGCGGCGGGCTCGATGGTGATGCGCTTCGCTACCTCTGGCGATGCGCCGGGTCGGACATAGGGTTGCGGTGGCGTCGCAGGGAGACGCAGCACGGGCATCAGCGGGATGGCCGCCGGGACGAGTCCCTGAAACCACGGCATGAGGGTCGTGCGTCCTTCGATCGCGATCGTTCCCTCGATCATGCCCGCGAGCAGTCGGTGTGGACCGTCGTGCGCCGACAGTGCTCTGAATCCCTGAGCCGCCGTCGCGAAGCGGATCGCGCAGTCGGGCGATGTGGCGCGGCCGGATTGGCTCGTCGCGCGGCGGTCGCGAAAGACGAAGTGGCGCGCGACACCATCGTCCGAGCGCAGCTCGATGACCAGGTCTCGTGTGAGCTGCCGGCGAAACGCCTCGCTCCACCGGCTCGCGGCCGTGAAGACGAGGCCGAGCGCAGAGAGGAACAGTCGAAACGCCATTTCAGCGACCTCCGCTCGTCACCCGAGCTTCGCCAGCGACTCGGGCACGCTCGGGTGCTCGCCCGATTCGACGTCCCGACGTCGCTGCACGTGGAAGTCGGTGAGGACGTCGTTCGCGCGCGCCAGCACCGCGATCTGCTCTCGATACTCGGCGAGCCTTCGGCCGGGGAGCGCCCAGAGCGCCACCGAGTCGGTGAGAAGGTCGAGATAGGCTCTGGCCCCGCAGCACCCGAGGCTCACGGCCGCGTTCATGCCGCCGAGCACCTGCGGAACCACCGCGCACGCGGGGCGTCCCATGGCGGGCGGCGTGGCGCCGTCGATGCGCTCGGTCGCCTCGCTCAGCACGAGTCCCTGCTCGGCGTTGGCGAAGAGCAGGACGACGTCCGGCTCGACCGGAAACTCCGCGAGCGGGCCGTAGACGACGTGCTTCGACTGCTGCGCCACTACGGGGATGGCCGCGACCTCGTCGCCACGCACGTAGTCGAGCCCCGTCATCGCTTCCAGCGTCGCCTTCAGCTCCGCCTCCTGCGACGCCGGCGCGTCCGCGAGGTTGTGCGTGTAGATGCCGATCGAGCACAGCGCATGATCGGCCGCGGACGTGACGAAGGTGCGCGTCGTCGCCTCTTCCCAGAAGCGGCACCCGGCCGGGACCATGCCGTCGAAGCGCGGCACTCCGGGCGGGACCTCGTTGCGGAACGCGATCGCGACCGGCGGCGAGGCCAGGTCGAGCGAGGCGCGGAGCTGCTCCGCCGACGCGCGGTGACCATCCACGTAGCCGACAGTAGAGGAGGACGTGCTGCTTTGGCAACGCCGCCCGCTTGCCCGAGCGGACGGCAGGCCGCACCTCGCCCGCGTCGGCGAGGGCCGCGGTGCAGATCGAGAGCGGCGACGCACACGCTGGTGGGGCGACCGACCCCCTGGTACAGCGCCGCGGGGCTGATCGCCGAGATGTGAGCGAAGCCCGGATCGCCGTCTCGCGCCTGGTTCGGCGCGCTCGTGCCCGGGGGGACCGTGTTCGACGATCCCCCGTCGCCGCCGCACGCGAGCTGATCAGCTGCGCAGCCGGCAAGCTCGTCAGCTGAAGTCAGCGGTTCTCGACGGGATCGAGGCGCAGGAATCTCTGCGGTGCGAACCCGACCATGATCCTGAACACGATCCCATTGCCGATCTCCGCCGCGACCCGTTCGTGCTCTTCATCATCGACCGGAACCGCGACGTAGTCGGCGGTCTTGCCGTCCATGGTCACCTGCACGCGCGGGTTCTCCAGCGCGTTGTTGTACCAGGCGCGTGGCCAGTGGTTCGCAGACGCGTAGTGCTTCCCGCCGGCGAAGTCGCGCCCGAGCACGCGGTCGCTCGAAACACCATCGGCGTTCGTCGTCGTGATGACGATGGTGTCACCGGTCTCGGGCTGCAGGACCCCGAGTAACGTCTCGAATACGACGACCAAGCCCACGTAGGCGAGGAGCCCGACCCCAAGGGTCTTCGCAACGCGTGAGAGCTCCACGAGCAACCTCCGAACGGGCTCGCAGCCGAATCGTCGAGCCCCCAGCATGATAGCCAGGAGCGCGGCTCGGGGTTCTCGGTGGTGGAGGCGGCGCGGCGAAGTTGCGCACGAGCTGCGCGTTTCAAGGCGAACGCTCGTCGGACCGATCCGGCTTTCCACGGAGGCTCCATGAGTCCGAAGTCGAGCTCCCCCCCGAAGCCGACTCCCGCCGAGGCCGCCGCTCTTCCCCAGCTCCACGAGGCGATCTGGGAGGGGGATCGCGAGCGGTGCGATGCGCTGCTCGACGCGCATCCGCGCCTGGCCCAGCTCCAGTACGCGGACGGTCGCTACCCCCTCGGCGACGCGATGAAGCGGGGCGAAGGCAAGATCGCGGAGCGGCTGCTCGAGCTCGGAGCGCAGGTCTCACCGCCCGTCGAGTTCGCGGACGCGGACATCCTCACCTCGGCCCTGCGCGCGGGCGAGGCCGAGCTGGCGGCTTGGCTCGTCGAGCACGGCGCCACGCTCGAAACCGTCGTCGCGCTGAAGCGGGGCGAGCACGACCTGTGGAACTTCGTGCACGACAAGTGCGTGCCCTTGGTGCTCGAGCTGCACGCCGGACTCGCGGAGCCGGCCGCCTCGCTCAGAGTCGGACTCGAGCGCGCGGCGGGGCGGGGCGAGACGAAGCGGGTCGAGGCGATCCTCGAGGCGGCGAAGCGCGTGGCCCCCGCCCTGCTCGCCGACCTGTCCCGGCCGCT
>JASJBO010000173.1 GCA_030066475.1 Myxococcota bacterium | reverse complement strand
GGCCTGGCGACGCCCGGGGAGCCGCGGCGGCCCTCCGATCGGCGAGCTGTGCTTCGCGGCGATCCTCGGCTCGTTCCTCTGGTCGCCGTTTCGCGGCGGAAGGCTGCGCTGGCTGGGTGCGCTGCTCGGCGGGCTGGTGAGCGGCGGCCTCGTCTGGCTGCTGGTCCGCAGCCTGGGCTGGGCCGCGGCGGGCGTCGCGCTCGGCGCGCTGCTCGGCTGGCTCGGGCCGGGCGTCGGGAGCGGCGGCCGCAGGCGTGGGCGCTACCTCGGCGCCGGCTGGGGTGGCGGGCTCGGCTCCGGGGGCTTCGGGGGCGGCTTCGGCGGCGGGGGCGGCGGCTTCGGCGGCGGCGGCGCCTCGGGGAGCTGGTAGGCGTGCGGGGACTCGACGCAGCGGCCCGTCTCCACCTGGAGAGCGTGGTCGTGGAGGCCGAGCGCGAGACCAGCGGCGAGATCGTCGTGGCCGTGGCTCGGGCCTGCGACGAGTACGGGAGCGCGGGCTGGCGGCTGGGCGTGGCCAGCGCGGCGCTCGCCTACCTGGGCCTGGCCGTCTTCGCCCCGCCGCTGCCCGCATGGACCTACCTGGCGGCGCAGGCGGTGGCCCTGGCGCTGGGCCACGGGCTGGCGCGGCTCGATCCCGTGCGCCGCGCGCTGCTGCCCGAGGCGCTGGTCGAGCGGCGCGTCGCCGAGCGCGCGCGGCGCTGCTTCGCCGAGCGGGGCCTCACCCGCACGCAAGGACGCACCGGCATCCTGCTGTTCGTGGCGCTGCTCGAGCGCCGCTTGGTGGTGCTGGGCGACGAGGGCATCGACTCCGTGCTCGACCCGGACGAGACCTGGGAGGAAGTCGTCGAGCTGGCCGTCGAGGGCCTTCGCAGCGGCCGCCCCGCGGAGGGCCTCGAGGCCGCGGTGCGGCGCTGCGGCGAGATCCTCCGCCACCACGTCCCGGCGCCGCCCCGCAACCCGAACGAGCTCCCGGATGCAGTGGTGTTCGAGGACGAAAACCATTGACCCCGACTTACCGATCGGTAGAATCGAACGGAACGGAGCTTCCCCCTTTTCGGAGCGCCCCGAGAGGTTGCTGAGCCGACCGTGACGGCCCTCCCCATCCGGTCCCAGGCCATCACCCGAACGCTGCGCGTCCCGTCTCCGCACGCCCGCCGCGCGCCCTCCCCCGACCCCGAGATTCCGGAGGCGACCCATGGCCGTTGAGCTCCCCGACCGACACCCCGTCCAGACCGAAGGCGTCGAGGCCGCCATGGAGGCGGTCTACAACTGGAACTACGAGCCCGAGGTGGACGAGCTGCGCACGCTCTACGCGAACGCGCTCGACCGCCAGTGGATCGCGATGAAGCAGCTCGACTGGGAGCGCGAGATCGACCGCGAGTCGTTCTCGCGCACCTTCTCGATGGGCGGCATCCCGATCCAGGAGACCGACTTCTGGCGCAGCCTGGCGCCCGAGACGCGCTGGGAGGTGGCGCGCCGCAGCGCCGCCTTCATGCTCTCGAACTTCCTGCACGGCGAGCAGGGCGCGCTGATGGTCGCCGCCCAGCTCGTGAACGCCGTGCCGCACATGGACGGCAAGTTCTACGCCTCGACCCAGACCCTCGACGAGGCGCGCCACGTCGAGGTCTTCGCCGCCTACGTGAAGAAGCTCGACGAGGTCCAGCCGATCGCCCCGGCGCTGAAGCAGCTGCTCGACGACGTGCTCGCCACCGACCAGTGGCTCCACAAGCTGGTCGGCATGCAGGTCGTGACCGAGGGGCTCGCGCTCTACAGCTTCCGGGACATGCGCAACCGCACCGAGGAGCCGCTGCTCAAGGAGCTGCTCACCTACGTCTCGCGCGACGAGGCGCGCCACACCGGCTACGGCGTCAAGTACCTGAACGAGGTCGTGCCGACCCTCTCCGACGCCGAGCGGGCCGGCATCGAGGACTTCGCCTTCGAGGCCGCGCGACGCCTGATCGATTCGCGCGGCGGCATGACCATGCGCGACAGCGTGTTCCGGCTCTGGAGCGAGGCGGGCGTCGACCCGGCCTACGCGATGGGCGAGCTCGCCAAGGAGCGCCAGCGCATCGCCGAGCTGCTCGGGCGGGCCGGCGGCCGGGCGGGCCCGATCCGCGGCTTCGTGATCCCCACGCTCCGCGCCATCGGCCTGCTCTCCGACCGGATCGCCGCCCACTTCGACGACATGTTCCAGGCCAACTTCGCCGGCATGATGGGCAGCATCCGGGACAACGGCATCGAGTTCCCCGAGGACCTCGAAGCCTGGGTCGAGAGCGCCGACGACTGACGGGGGAGCGTCGCCCTTCCCCGTGCGCCTCCCGGGCCGCTGTGCCACGATAATCCGGCCGCGGTGGTCGGCGGCAAGGTCGGGGAGGCCGAGACGTGACGCGAGGCACGAAGCGAGACGTCGGGAGTCGACGGGCGGTGGGCGCGGGAGGACCGGGCCGGGCGGCGCGACGCCCGGGCTGGCTCGAAGCGCTGGCCCTGCTGGTCGCCCTGCTGCTGCTGGCGTCGGCGCCGGCCGCCGCGCGCGAGGGCGAGGAGTCCGGCGCGATCGAGGCCGGGCGCAAGGCCTTCGACGCGGCGATCCTGCGTCCGCTCCAGGCGGTCCAGGTCGTGGTGAGCGCGGTCATCCTCGTGCCCGCCTATCCGGTGAGCTGGCTGTTCGGCGGCGAGGAGGACGTGCTCGACCTCTGCATCAGCGAGCCGATCGAACGGCTGCGGCGCCCGCTGGGAGAGCTCTGACGTGGAGACGCGCCGCCCGTCGCTCCGGACCGCTCCCTGGCTGGCGCTGCTGCTCGCCCTCGGTTGCGCGGTGGGCCCCGACTACGTCGAGCCCGTTCCCGAGACCCCCGACCAGTGGCACGTCCAGCTCACCCGCGGCCTGGCCCGGGGCGAGTCGGACTTCCAGACCTGGTGGACCCAGTTCCAGGACCCCCAGCTGACCGACCTGATCGAGCGCGCCAAGAAGGGCAGCCTCGACATCCGCCTGGCGCTGGCGCGCATCGAGGAGTTCGCCGCCCGGCGCGGTGTCGCGCGCGGCGAGTGGTTCCCGACGATCGACAACCAGAGCAGCTACGCGCGCACGCGGTTCCCCAACAGCACGGCCCTGGGCGGCAACACCGACAACGTCTACAGCACGGGCCTCGTCAGCAGCTGGGAGATCGACTTCTTCGGACGGATCCGGCGCTCGGTCGAGTCGGCGACGGCGGGCCTGGAGGGCTCGGTCGAGGACTACCGCGACACCCTGGTGGTGCTCTTTGCGGAGATCGGGATCGGCTACATCAACGTGCGCGCGCTCCAGGAGCGGATCGCCTTCAACGAGGCCAACATCGCGGCCCAGCGCGGCACGCTCGGGGTCGTCCTGGAGCGGAACCGCGCCGGCCTGGTCGGCGACCTCGACGTGCGCCAGGCCGAGGAGAACCTGGGCTTCACCGAGTCGCTGCTGCCGAACCTGCGCCAGCAGCTCGTGCAGCAGATCAACCGGCTCTCCGTGCTGCTGGGCCTGCCGCCCGCGGCGCTGCACGCCGAGCTGTCGGAGCGCGCGCCGGTCCCGGCCCTGCCGAAGCAGGTGCTGGTGGGACTCCCGCACGAGCTCGTCCGCCAGCGCCCGGACATCCGCCGCGCCGAGCGCGAGCTGGCGGAGCAGACGGCGCAGATCGGGGTGGCGACCGCCGACCTGTATCCGCGCTTCAGCCTGCTCGGCACCTTCGCGTTCACGGCCACGGACTTCACGGACTGGGGCGAGTGGGCCAGCCGCGCCTTTCAGATCGGTCCGAGCGTGAGCTGGAACATCTTCGACGGCGGGCGCATCCGCTCGAACATCCGGGTGCAGGACGCCCTGACCGAGCAGAGGCTGACCAGCTACGAGCAGACCGTGCTCGAGGGCCTCGAAGACGTCGAGAGCTCGATCATCGCGTTCGTCGAGGAGCAGAACCGCCGCGACGCGCTCGAGCGCTCGGCGATCGCCTCGGCCCAGGCGGTCGAGCTGGTCAAGACGCTCTACCGCACCGGGCTGACCGACTTCCAGAACGTGCTCGACACCGAGCGCTCGCTGTTCACGCGCCAGGACCAGCTCGCCCAGAGCCGCGGCCTGGTCGGCCAGAACCTGGTGGCGGTCTACCGCTCGCTCGGAGGCGGCTGGAGCCCGTAGGCAGCCCGCGGCACCGCCGCCGCGCGCGGGGGTCGAGGCGGAAGGGACCGTGGACGCCGCCAAGCTCACCGCCCTGCTCGCCATGCTGTCCGTCCATGCGTTCGCGCACCGGCTCGGCGCGCTGGCGACGGAGCGGCGCCGGGCCTTGAGCTCGTTCGCCGGCGGCGTCGCCGCGGCATACGTGTTCCTGATGGTGCTGCCCAAGCTCGCGTCCCAGCAGGCGATGCTGGAGGCCGCCAGCTCCGAGTGGCCGCTGGTCGCCTACCTCTACCACCACGCCTATCTGGTCGGCCTCGGCGGCTTCGTCGCCTACTACATGCTCAACACGCTGACCCAGCCCGAGGACGACGCGACGCTGCGCAGCACGTCCGGCCTGCTCACCGTGGCGGGCCTGGTGCTCTACTGCGCGCTGATCGGCGACCTGGTCGGTGCCCAGCAATCCCAGCCGCTGCCACTCGCGCTGTTCGCCGCGGCGCTGACCCTGCACCTGATCGGCATCGACCTGGCCGTCTACGAGGGTCTGCCGCGCTCCTGGCGATGGCTGCGCGTGGCGCTCGCCGGCGCGCTGACCGCCGGCTGGAGCGTGGGCTTCCTGGACCTGGTGCCCCCGGTCGCGCACGCCGTGCTGTCGGCATGGCTCGGCGGCTCGGTCATCATCCACGTCGTGCTGCTCGAGCTGCCGGAGGAGCGCCGCCCGCGGGCCTTCGTGGCCGGCATCGTCGTCTTCACGGGCCTGCTGAAGCTGACCCTGGTCCTGACCGACACCGAAGGAGCCGTCTAACGCTGCGGGATCAGCTCCACGCGCCGGTTGAGCGCCCGGCCCTCGCTGGTGGCGTTCGAGGCGATCGGATCCTTCTCGCCGCGGCCCTGCGTCTCGAGGCGCTGGCCGTCGACGCCCGCCTCGCGGAGGAAGTACTCGGTCGAGCTGGCGCGCCGTTCGGACAGCCCCTGGTTGTAGGCGGCCGGACCGGTGGAGTCGGTGTGGCCCACGACGTCCACGACGAGGCTCCGGCACTCGCGCAGCCGGTCCGCGGCCACGCCCAGGACGGCCTGGCTGGCGGGCGTGATGTCGGTGCGGTCGAACTCGAACTGGATCCCGCGCAGGCGGATCACGCCCTCGCAGGGTCCGGCCGCGCTCACGGCCGGCAGCTCCGATGGGGCGCCCGCGAACACGGTGTGCGTGAAGCTCTGCAGAGCCGCGGTGCTGGCGACACTCGCGGCCGTGCGCGTCGATCCGCAGTCGGTCGTCTGGGAGAGGCGCTCGAGGAACGCCGCGCCGGTCGCGTCGCGGCCCACCTGCACGGTGTGGATGCAGACTCCGTCGGGACGGCCCGCGGCCATCTCCGTCGCCTGGCGCTGGGCCTCGTAGGGCGAGTCCACCAGGCCGTCCGTCACGATCACGAGGGCGGCCCGACCGGTGCGCCCGGCCAGCTCCGTCCGGACCTCGGCCAGCACCACGTGCAGCGGCGTGGTGCCGCCCGTGCCGAACTTGACGGAGCCGAGGATGTCGAGATCGTCCGCCACCGACTGCAGCGCGGCGCGGTCGAAGCTCGACAGCGGCGCTTTCGCGCGCTCGTCGCCGCCGAAACCGATCAGTGCCGCCTCGTAGGGGCCCCGGCTCCGGGCGCGCGCGTCGGCTTCGGGCATCGAGGCGACGAACGACTGCGTGACGGCCTTCGCCTCGGGGAAGGTCCCCCGGTAGTACATGGTGCCCGACGCGTCGGCGACGATCAGGACGTGGTCGACCACGCGCCACTCGCCCGGGGCCATCGCAACGGGCTCCACCGGCACCGGGCGGACCTGCGGGAGCGTCCTGGCGCACCCGAGCGGGACGAGCAGCAGAAGAGACAGGGCGACGGGCGCGGTGGGGCGTTGCATGACCGGGGTCCTTCCTCGTTGTCTCCGGAGGTCTGCGATCCCTTTCGCAATGCGAGTGCCGAGCCGTCCGGCCCTCCGGGGTGGAGAGCATGGCGAACCTGCGGCGGTGCGCCACAAGGCGCCCCGCCGTGCGCGAACGGCTGGCCCGGGATCGCCCGTCGTCCGCAGGCGTTCGACGCTCAGTGGGGGCGGCTGAAGCGGCCGTGCGCCGATCCGGAGAGCAGCGCGCGGAACGCCAGCCCGGAGACGTGCACCAGCTCCTCGTGGTCTCCCGCCTCGAAGTAGACGTCGGGCAGCCGGAGCAGGCTGTCGTCGATCACGGTCGGGATGCCGTAGATGCGACCCAGGGGCGGCACGGCGCCGAGCTCGCAGTCGGCGAACAGCGCGGGAAGCTCGGCTTCGGTGGCCAGCTCGACGCGGCGGCGCAGCTGACCGCGCAGCTCGTCGAGCATCAGCCGGCACGACGCGGGAACCACGGCCAGCAGGTAGCCGCGCTCGTCCTCGAGCAGGACGCACTTGGCGACCCGTCCACCCGGGACGTGGGCGGCGCGGGCCGACTCGAGGCTCGAGCTCGACGGGTCGTGGTGGACGAGCTCGTAGCAGACGCCGCGCGTGTCGAGGAACCACTTCACCCGGCTTGCGATGGCCATGGCACACCTCCTCCCGAGCCCTCGCCCAGGCGGATCCAGCGCCGCAGCAGGGAAGCAGGGGGAGCGCCCGGGCAGGGGACCCGGCTCCCACACTGTGCACTCCCAGGCGGCGGCACCGCAAGCGAATTCGGCGCTTCGGCGGGCCCGCCCCGCGGGAGCGCCCCGGGATGCCGTCCGATCCGGCGCGCGCCCTCAGTCCGACCGCACGATCTCGGGGACGGCCTCGTGGTAGTAGCGGTTCAGGTCGAACAGGCCCGCCTGGAGCGGGTCGGCCCGGTCGTGCCGCTGCTGGAACCAGTCGTAGAGCGGCCAGAACGCGGGGTCGGCGCGGTTGACGCCGTAGCGGTCGAGCTTGGCCTCGTAGGCGGGGGTCTCCTCGAAGTTCAGCAGCAGGTCGAAGAAGTCGGGGACGTCGTCGCCGGTGAGGTCGAAGAAGTAGTTCGGGTAGGAGCCGATCAGCTCGAAGTGGAAGTCGATCGTGTCCTTCGACGGGTCGAGGGTGTCGGCCTCGGCGAACATCGAGTTCACGTTGTCGTGCCAGCGGTTGATGACGATCGAGAATGCGTGGTCCTCGCCCTCGTAGGCGCGCACCCGCACGTAGATCAGGTTGGCGCCGAAGCCGTTGTTGTAGCGGATGAAGCCGGTGCCGGGCGCCGTGAGGGCGCGGAACCCGTTCAGGATGTCCTCGTCCGTGGCGAACGAGTCGGGCATCTCGACCTCGACGCCGGCGCGGTGGTAGTTGACCTCGTCGAACTCGATGCCGGTGGACTCCAGCACGTGCGTGTCCACCACCCGCTCGATGAGCTCGCGCTTCGGGTCGTCGGTCCGGAAGCGGATCCGCGTCGGGCGATTCGAGCGGACCTCGCGGTGGTTCACGTTCTCGAAGGCGCGGTCGCCGAGGTACCAGGACTGCAGGATCGGGATGCGGTCGGCGAGCGGCAGGAACTCGAGGAAGTTCAGCTCGCCCTCGATCCGCAGGTAGTCCATGTAGCGCCGCACGTTCACCTGGTGGCTCACGTTGCCGAACACGTCGAAGCCGGCGACCAGGGCGTAGTAGATCCGCTCGAAGTGGGGGTAGTCGATCACCCAGGCCGTCCGGGGCAGGCCGCCCCGCACGCCGCGGTGCAGCGAGGCGCTGTCGAAGTGGCGGTAGACGGTGAGCAGCGGCGCGTCCTCGGCGCGCCGCCCCTGCCAGATCGCCTCGATCCCGAAGCCCTCCGGCGCGTGCTCCTCGTAGAGGTCGAGCTTGGCGCGGAAGAAGCGCGCGTAGCGCGCGCGGTAGCGGTTGCTGAAGGTGAGTAGCAGGTTCTCGGTGCTGCCCTGCTCGGTGGGCAGGCGCAGGTCGGCGGCCTGCTCGACCAGGAACGCGGGGTGCTGGACGGTCAGGTCGGCCGCGGGGTCGAGGAACAGCACCCAGAAGTGGTCGTGGACCACGTTCAGCGCGATCTGCCCCTTGCAGACCGGGCCCTGCATGAAGGTGCGGATCATGTAGTCGGAGTGGTCGAGCAGGAAGCGGTAGCGCGAGACCGGCGGGATCTGGGCGTAGATCAGGAAGGGGTTGGCGCCGGTGCGGTCGTCGAGCGCGACCCGGTGCGGCTCCTCGAGCCAGTCGGGCTCGATGAAGAGCTCGCGGTAGCGGGCCAGGGTCGTGTCGTCGAGCTGCACCACCATGTGCGTCTTGTCGACGATCGCCGAGTGCATCTTCCGGAAGCGGTAGTAGAACGCGTCCACGCCCGGGTCGTCGTAGGGCCGCACCGTCGCGATCACGCTCGCGACCGGCGTGCCGGGCGGATCGACGCTGCGCACCAGGCGGAAGAACTCGCGCGGGCCGCCCGCCGGGAAGTTGAGGTTCGCCAGGAACAGGTGCTCGTAGAGGTAGCGCGCGGTCATGGCGTGCTTGGCGTCGTCGCGGTTGAGGAAGCGCTCCCACTTGTCGATCTCGCCGGCGACGACGCGGCTGGGGGACGTCAGGCGCGCCTGCTCCTCGGGGGTGGGGCCGGGGGCACCGCGCTGGAGCCAGGTCGACAGGATCCGGAACTCCTTGGGCTGGAGCGCGGGGAAGCCGAAGGGCATGCCCCGGCCGGGGTGCTTGTCCAGGAAACCGGCCAGCTCGCGGTCGTTGGCGGCGCAGGTGAGGTCGTTGGCCTCGGCGTAGTAGTCGC
The DNA here is from genome assembly GCA_030066475.1 of Myxococcota bacterium. The sequence goes on along the minus strand of JASJBO010000173.1, from coordinate 7,551 downwards.
CGCGCGGGATCGGCTTCCGCATCTTCGCGTCGAGCAGCTGGAGCATGATCGAGTCGTTCGCGCCCCCAGCCGCGGTGTTCCGGGTCACGCTGTGGAAGCCCCGGGTGCGCCACTCCGGCGTCGTCTGCGCGTCGACGAAGAGCCGGGTGGGCGGCTGGTGGACGAGCCGCGAGGACGAGTAGACCGGGAGCTTGCTGCCGCCCCGGTCGATCCCCTCGTAGGAGCCGAGCTTGAGCTGGCAGGCCGCGTTGTAGCAGGAGTGGCAGACGGTGCAGCGGCGGTCGAGCAGCGGCTGAACGTCCTCCGTGAAGCTCACCGCCACCGGGAGCTTGTCGACCTCGACGGGCTCGAGGGTGGCGGAGCGGCAGCCGACCAGGCACAGCGGGCCGGCGAGAACCAGGAGGACGACTGATCGCATGGGCGGCTCCGTGGGCTTCGAGCCCGCAGACGGTAGCCATCCCTGCGCCGGCGTCGAAGTGCCGGCACCGCGCTGGAGCGGTCCCACCCCTGGGGCGCCATCGCGGGCGTGGTAAGCTCGGACACGGAGGAGATCCCCCATGCGCTGTCGCCCCCCGGCGCGCCCCGCCCTGCTGGGTGCTGCGCTGCTCGCCCTCGCGTGCAGCGGCGCCAACGAGTACGTCGAGCCCCCGCCGCCGACCGTCACCGTCGCGAAGCCCCTCGAGAAGACCATCACCGACTTCCTGGAGTTCAGCGGGACGACCCAGTCGATCGCCACCGTCGAGATCCGTGCACGGGTCAAGGGCTTCCTGCTCAAGCGGCACTTCGACGAAGGCACGATCGTCTCGGAGGGCGACCTGCTGTTCGAGATCGACCCGCGCGAGTACCGGGCCGCCGTCGACCGCGCGGCGGCGGCGGTCGCCGTGGCGCGGACGGCGGTCGGGCTCTACGACGCCACCCTGAAGCGCATGGAGGAGGCCTACCAGTCGCGCGCGGTGAGCGAGCTCGAGGTGCTGGAGTCGCGCGCGCAGCGGGACGCCGGCGTCGCCCGGGTCGCCGAGGCGCTGGCCCAGCTCCAGACGGCCGAGCTCGACCTCTCCTACACGAAGATCGTGTCGCCGATCACGGGCCGGGCCGGCCGACGCCTGGTGGACGTGGGCAACCTGGTCGGGGCGGACGAGAACACGCTGCTGACCACCGTGGTCCAGTACGATCCGATGTACGTCAACTTCGACGTGAGCGAGCGGGACCTGCTGCGGATCATGGAGAACACCGAGGAGGCCCGCACCGTCGAGAACCGGGACGAGCGCGAGGCGCAGATCCGCCTCGAGCTCGGCCTCGCCAACGAGGAGGGCTTCCCGCACACGGGGGTGGTGGACTACAGCGACCAGGGGGTCGACCCGGAGACGGGCACCTTCCTGGTGCGCGGCGTCTTCCCGAACCCCGAGCCGATCTACCTGCTGCCCGGCCTGTTCTCCCGCGTGCGCTTCCCGTACCAGGTGCGCGAGAACGCGCTGCTGGTCAGCGAGCGCGCCCTGGGCCAGGACCAGAGCGGCAACTTCGTGCTGGTCGTCGGGGAGGGCGACGTGGTCGAGTACCGCCCCGTGAAGCTCGGCGCGAAGGTCGAGGGCCGGCGCGTCGTCGAGAGCGGGATCGAGTCCGGCGAGCGGGTGATCGTGAACGGCGTGCTGTTCGCGCGGCCCGGGGGCGTCGTCAACCCCGTGACCGAGGGCGAGAAGCCCGCGGAGGCGAAGCCGACCGAGACGGCGACGCTGGCGCCGACCGGGACGCAGACGGAGTAGCCCGCGCGTGTCGCGTTTCTTCATCGAGCGCCCGATCTTCGCGACCGTGCTGGCGCTCGCGATCATGATCGCGGGCGGCATCACGCTGCAGGTGCTGCCGGTCTCCCAGTACCCGGAGATCGCCCCGCCCACGGTCGAGGTCAAGACCACCTATCCGGGCGCCAACGCCCAGGTGCTGGCCGAGACGGTGGCCGCTCCGATCGAGCAGGAGATCAACGGCGTCGAGCGCATGCTCTACATGTCGTCGACCAACACCAACGACGGCACCTACACGCTCAACGTCACCTTCGAGGTCGGCACCGACGTCGACATGGCGCAGGTGCTGGTCCAGAACCGGGTGGCCATCGCCCTGCCCAAGCTGCCCGAGGAGACCCGGCGCCAGGGCGTCACGACCAAGAAGAAGTCCACGGCGATCGTCCAGCTCGTCTCCCTGATCTCGCCCGATGGCACCCACGACGACCTGTTCCTGGCCAACTACGCCATCATCAACGTCAAGGACCAGCTGGCCCGCCTGTACGGCGCCGGCGACGTCGAGGTCCTGCCCCAGTCCGACTACAGCATGCGCGTCTGGCTCGACCCCGAGAAGCTCGAGTCGCGCCGCATCGCCACGACCGACGTCGTGAACGCCATCCGCGAGCAGAACGTGCAGGTCGCGGCCGGCCAGATCGGACAGCCCCCGACGCCCACGGGCCAGAACTTCCAGTTCGTGATCAACACGCTCGGGCGCCTCACCGACGTCGAGCAGTTCGAGAACATCATCGTCAAGGCCGGCGAAGAGGGTCGCGTCACCCGGATCAAGGACGTGGCGAAGGTCGAGCTCGGCGCCAAGACCTACGACGTCTTCTCCGAGCTGAGCGGCCGGCCCTCGGTCTCGCTGCTGATCTTCCAGCTCCCCGGCGCCAACGCCCTCCAGCTCGCCGACGACGTCGAGGCCGTGATGGAGCGGCTCAGCGAGCGCTTCCCGGCCGGCGTCGAGTACGCAATCCCGTTCGACACCACCCGCTTCGTACGGCAGGCGATCGACGAGGTCTACACCACCCTGTTCGTCGCCGCCCTGCTGGTGTTCGCCACGATCTTCATCTTCCTGCAGGACTGGCGGGCCTCGCTGGTGCCGGCCGCGACCATCCCGGTCTCGCTGATCGGCACCTTCCTCGTGATGGGGATGCTCGACTTCTCGGTCAACCTCACCACGCTCTTCGGCCTGGTGCTTGCCATCGGTATCGTGGTGGACGACGCGATCGTGGTGGTCGAGAACACCGCGCGCCTCGTCGAGGACGGAATGCCCGCACGGCAGGCCGCGATCCAGGCGATGGAGGAAGTCACTGGCCCCGTCATCGCCACCACCCTGGTGCTGCTGGCGGTGTTCATCCCCACGGCCTTCCTGCCGGGCATCACCGGGCAGCTCTACCGCCAGTTCGGCCTCACCATCGCGGCGGCCACGGTGTTCAGCTCGATCAACGCGCTCACGCTGAGCCCGGCGCTGTGCGCCATCCTGATCCGCCCCAAGCCGGAGCGGCAGAACGCCTTGTTCCGCGGCTTCAACCGCGGCTTCGATGCGCTCGCGGCGGGCTACGGCCGCGTGGTCGGCGCACTGATCCGCAAGGCGGCATTCACGATGGTCGCGTTTGGCGGCATTGCGTTCCTGGCCGTCACGGGCTTCGGCTCGATTCCGACCGGCTTCCTGCCCGAGGAGGACCAGGGCTACCTCGTCGCCGGCGCCTTCCTGCCCGAGGCGTCCTCGCAGGAGCGCACGCGCGAGGCCGTCGACAAGCTGAGCCGGATCTTCGAGGAGACCCCGGGCATCGACAACTGGGTGACCCTGGGCGGCTACTCGGTGCTCGAGAGCACCAACCTGCCGAACGCCATCACCGCCTGGCTGACGCTCGACTCCTTCGAGGAGCGCGCGGAGCCGCACCTGTCGGCGCAGGGCATCCTGGCGCACCTGTACGGGGAGTTCGACGAGGTGCAGGAAGCCATGGCGTTCGCGTTCCCGCCGCCCGCGATCCTCGGGCTGGGCAACGCGGGCGGCTTCCAGATGGAGGTGCAGGACACGGGCGGCCTAGGCTACGCGGTCCTGGCCCAGATCGTCGAAGAGATGGTCCGCGACGGCAACGCCCAGTCGGAGCTCACCGGCCTCTCGACCACCTTCCGCGCCAGCGAGCCCCAGCTCTTCGTGGACGTGAACCGCACCCAGGCGAAGCGCATGCACGCGCCTCTCGCCAACGTCTTCGACACGCTCCAGACCTACCTGGGCTCCACCTACGTCAACGACTTCAACAAGTTCGGGCGCGTCTACCAGGTGCGCGTCCAGGCCGAGCCGCGCTTCCGCGTGACGCCCGCCGACATCCGGCGCCTCTACGTGCGCAACGAGGACGGCGGCATGGTCCCGATGGGTGCGCTGGTCGACATCGAGCAGACGCTGGGACCGCAGATCGTGCGGCGCTTCCAGCTCTACCCGTCGGCGCCGATCTTCGGGCAGGGCATGCCCGGCGTGAGCTCCGGACAGGCGCTCTCGCTGATGGAGCAGATGGCCGAGCGCAAGCTGCCGAGCCAGATGAACTACGCCTGGACCGGCATCTCGTTCCAGGAGCGGCAGGTGGGCAACGAGGCGATCTTCATCTTCGCGCTCGCCATCACCTTCGTGTTCCTGGTGCTCGCGGCGCAGTACGAGAGCTGGACCGCGCCCTCGTCGATCCTGCTCTCGGTGCCGTTCGCCATCTTGGGCGTGGTCGTGGCCCTGATGGCCCGCGGCATGGCGAACGACGTCTACACCCAGATCGGCGTGGTGCTGCTGATCGGCCTGGCCAGCAAGACCTCGATCCTGATCGTCGAGTTCGCGCGCCAGCAGCGGGCCGCGGGGAAGGGCCTCGAGGACGCCGCCTTCGAGGCGGCGCGCCTGCGCTTCCGCCCGGTGCTGATGACGACCATCTCGTTCGTGTTCGGCACGCTGCCGCTGCTGGTGGCCACCGGCGCCGGCGCGGCCAGCCGCCAGGCCGTCGGCACGGCGGTCTTCGGCGGCATGGTGGCGGCGACCTTCCTGACGGTCAGCTTCGTGCCCGTCTTCTTCAAGGTCTTCCAGGGCGCCGGCGAGCGCCTGCTCGGCGAGCGCGCGACGGGACCCGAAGACGCCGAGAGCGCTCCCCCGGCCGCCGGCGCGGACCCCGCCCGCAGCGTCTGACGAAGCGGCTCTGGCGCCGGGCTAGGACTCTTCCGAGAGCCACTCGTCCAGGCGATTGGCCCAGGCTGCGAACACCTTCTCGGCGTCGTAGTACTTGAAGTAGCCGCCGATCAGGATCGAGCCGAGGTGCCAGGCACCCTTCTGCTCCTCGGCGAACTTCGCCAGCGACTCGTTGCTGCCCCCGTCCACGAGCCGCGCCTCGATGGCCGCGCCCCCGTTCGAGATCGGGCTGAGCACGAAGGTCATGATCACGTTGATCAAGCGCCAGGGCTGGTAGACCTTGGTCAGCGCCGCGTCGACGACCAGGGTGTCGGCGTCGGGCGCGGCGTTCGCGGGCACCAGCGTGTGACTCTGGCCCAGCCGATCCTCGAACGCCTCGCGGAAGCTGCGCTGGAGCTTCTCGATGTCCGCCTGCGAGAAGTCGGCGCGGTCGGTGAGGTGCTCGACGTTGAGCGGGCGCACCTGGATCCGCTTGAAGGTGCGCAGCTTCATCACCTGCTGCTTGTCGGACGAGACCCACTCCTGCTCGAACTTGTCGTCCCGCTGGCTGTCGGTCATGCCCGAGGTCTCGCTGAGGAATCCGGCGGGCGGGTAGGTGCCCCGCGACACGCACGCCGACAGCGTGCAGACGAAGCCCAGAACCAGGGCGAGGGTCAGAAGGCGCCGAGTCGTGGGGGACATGACTGCTCCTTGCGTCGAACGGGGGAAGGCCCCGACGAGTCTCGAAGCATAGGCTGGCGCGTCCACGCGCAGCAAGCCGCCGTGCGAGGCGGCGGGGGGAAAACCGGACGGCTGGCGCCCGTGGCGCTAGACCTGGAACTGCTTGGCGTAGTCGACGGTGAGCCAGCGCCGGGGGCGCATGCGGATCACGACGCTGCCGCCCGCCTCGCGCTCGCCGGCCGTGGCCTCGACGTAGCGGTCGCCGAGCTCGGGACCGAGATAGCGGCGCGCCATCGGGCGCGTGTGCTTCTCGAGGTCGGCCGGCTCGATCGAGGCGACCTCCCCCTCGACGCTCACGTACTTGTAGGGCGGCGCCTCGGTCTGGGCACACAGGCTGAAGCGGCGGGCGACCTCGATCAGGCGGCCCTTGCGCGAGGTCCGGTCGGTGATCACCCACAGCTCGCCGCCCGGGGTGTAGTCGTACCAGATCGGCGCGGTGAGCGGACCGCGCCCCTCCTCGGCGATGCTGATCACGCCGACGTGCAGGTCGGCCAGGAACGCCTCGCGCTCCTCACGGGTCATGGCGAGTGACATGTCGACTCCTCCAGGTGGGCGACGCCCCGAGCCTACCACGTCGCGTGGCCCGGACGGCCCGGACGCCGGGCTCCGTTGCGCGGGCGGCGCGCGTTCCTCACCTTCCGGGTCGATGCGACCCCGAGCGCTCCGCCTGCTGCTCCTGCTCTCGGCCGCCGTCCTCGTCCACTGCGCCAGCGGGGGGCGGGACGCCGGGCCCGCCGACGACGCGGCCACCCCCGTCGTGCTCTGGTTCGACGACTACAACGAGGTGCTCGAGGGCTTCGCCCGCGCCAGCGGGCGCTATCTCCAGGGCGGCGAGCTCGACCTGCGCAGCCGCACCGACCACGTGCGCTGCGTGGGCTCGTACCACCCGCGCATCCTGCCGCCCGAGGCGAACCCGCCGCTGCGCTGCGACGGGATCGAGGGCGACGCCCGCCTCACCTGCAGCAACGGGCGCCGCATCGCGCTCGAGTGGTCTTCGAACGCGCAGTGCGGAGGCGGCTACGGACAGGGGGCCGACGCCGACGGGCACTCGCTCCACATGGCCTGGGGCGGCTCCCGATCGCGGGCCGAGGTCATGCTGACCGAGGCGCTCGCCGCGCAGTCCGGCAAGCCCAGGCTGCCGGCCCCGCGCGACCTGGTCGCCGAAGCCGGCGGGACGCCCTCCGTCAGCACCGGCACCGCCTTCTTCGTGCGCTTCGACGGCTACCTCGTGACCAACCACCACGTGGTGAGTCACGCCGCTCGGATCCAGGTGAAGCTCCACGACGGCCAGGTGCTCGAGGCAGAGGTGGTCAGCAAGGACGCCGAGAACGACCTCGCCATCCTGCGCGTCGAGGCGATCGGCCAGCCGCTCCCACTGCGGCGCAAGCACGAGCTGGTGCGCGGCGAGGAGGTCTTCACGCTCGGCTATCCGCTGGTGCAGCTCCAGGGCCAGGAGCAGAAGGCCACCTTCGGTCGCGTCAACTCGCTGACCGGGCTGCGCGGCGACGCGCGCTACACGCAGGTGGACGTGCCGATCCAGCCGGGCAACTCGGGGGGCCCGTTGATCGACGGCGACGGCGCGGTGGTCGGCGTGATCACGTCCATGCTGCACCCGATGCTCACCCTCAAGACGGCGGGCGTGGTGCCCCAGAACGTCAACTACGCGCTCAAGTCCGACTTCGCCCACCAGGCGCTGAGCTGGAAGCTCGGCCAGGACTGGGACGAGCACGTCGAGCTCGGCTCGGGCGGCAACCTCACCGAGATGGTCGACCGACTGTCGCCGTCCGTGGTCCTCGTCGTCGCGGATTGATGGACTTCGCTCGCCTGCGGCTCGCTGCGCGCTTCGGCTTCGCCTCCGCTTGCGGGGGTGCCCGCGTAGGGAGTCGTTGCCGG
>JASJBO010000172.1 GCA_030066475.1 Myxococcota bacterium | reverse complement strand
GCCCATCTCGCTGACGGGGTTGATCATCCAGCGCGCGCCCGCGCAGAGCGCGGTCTGCCAGTCTCGTCGGGGCTTGGCTTGCATCGGGCTCTCCCTGCTCGACTTCAGTCGGTCGGCGCAAGCTTACACTGACTAACTAGACAGTCAATATAGCCCCTCCCCCCCGGGTGGGGCTTTGCGCTCCCGACTAGCGACTCCGCAGCCAGCGGAGGAACTCGATGGTCCGGTAGACCCGGCCGCTCGGCGCGTATTCGCCCATGAAATGCACGGCAGCGTGATCCTCGTAGCAGTCCCTCCGGGCTCCATCCTGCGCAGGCGGCGCGAGGAACAGCGGGACGTTGCCGATGGCGCCCTCGAAGGACTCGTCGGCCAGCATGTGGCGGTGGATCAGCAGCGGCCGCGTGAGAGTGCCCCACCGCAGGTAGTTCAACCCGGCGTTCTCGATGACGGGCCTCATGTAGGTCGGCCCGATGGCGATCGTGACCGTGCCGTGCGGGTTCTTCACCGCCTCGTCGTCGATCAGGCAGTCCGTCGTGCCGCTGGTGGCCCAGTCCCCTACGCAGAACGACCAGTAGCGGACGTCCTTGCCACCCTCCATGTCACGGCCGGTATACGTGTCCTCGAACGTAGGCGGAACGAACGTCAGCACCGCGACCTTGGACGCATAGCTCTGCTTGACGGACGCCAACACGTAGTGATTGAACTCGCTCGGGAAGAGCGACGCGAGCCTGCCGTACCGATGGAAGACGATCTCGTCGCCGTACAGCGCCTGGGTACCGCTCCAGTACTCGGCCAGGTCCGAATTCATGACCGCGCCGCTCACCGCACCAAGGACCTCGTCGAGATGCTGCCAGAGGGACTCGGGCGTCTCCCCCGAGGTCAGATCGGCCTTCAAGGACTCGATCTGCGGCGGGCAACCGCCGTAGGTCTCGGGGCCGCTGCAGGGAGCATTCTCGAAAGCGAAATCCCGGTCGACCCGGTACACCCGGGTCATCACGCCGACACTCTCGAGCTCGGCCGGCACCACGATGACGTTGCTCGCTCCCGCCGGCGCCTGGACGCCTTCCGTGACCACCCAGACGGTGAAGCTGCGGTTGTCCGCACTCCGATCCTCGCCGACCTGGTACGGATTGATGCTTCCCGGGTCCGGCGTGATGTCGGAATCCGCCAGCGAAGCAACCGGGACACCCTCCACGCCATAGACATTGAAGCTGAAGTGCCGGGACTGGGGAGTTCGCCGCTCACCTCAGGATGTCGAATTCACGCGTGTGCTGCTCTTGCACGTACACGTCGTTGCGCGCCACCGTGTCCGGGAAGGCGGGGGTCAGCCGACCATCGCCGATGATCGGAAAACACGGAGCCCCCCCGAGCTCTCCCTGGACGATCTCCGCTTGTGCGGATTGGAGACCGAGAAACAGGACGCCAGCGAGTGCCGCTGCAAAGTAGAGCCTCTTCATCGCCGTACTCCTTCCGGCGCAAGCTAGGTACGATCGCGCCCGTTCGAATCCTTCAGCGCGGTGTTTCCGAACCCCATCCTGAGCGAGTCCCGCGGGATGCCTCCCTTATAAAGACATTTGCTTGTGTCACCTTGGGAAGTTCTCGACGCTGCAGTGCAGCAAGGCTCTCGGCGAGAGCCGGGAACCGTCGTGCCCAGCTCGGGCCGGGCCACGGCGAGGATCCGCGGCAGCCCGGCGTCGGGCCGCGCCCGAGACGGAGGGATAGCCACAAGCGCATCGACGAGTCACGCCATCCCGGTAGACCAGAGGCGACAACGAGGTGCGCCAGAGCGCTCGGCGCGCGGCGCTTCGCGGCAAGTGCGTCGCGGTGACTTCTCGATAGGCGGAGGGCGTGGTCCGCTTCCAGCGACCGAGGGCGCGGTACCCGCGACGGTGGCTATACTGCCAGGTGGAAAGAGTGAGTTCGTCGTGGAAGCGCTGGCCTTCTGGAAAGCCGTCACCGTGGACGCCGCAAACCTCCTCGAGCGTCTCATTGCCGCGCTGGCCGAGCATGAGGTCCGCTACTGCGTAGTCGGCGGGCAGGCAGTGAACGCCTATGTCGAGCCGCTGGTGAGCCTCGACCTGGATCTGGCGATCACGACGTCCGACGCCGAGCGCATCGAGCAACTGCTGGCGCCAGAGTTCCACGTCGAGCGGTTCGCCCACAGCATCAACGTCTCCGTGACGGGCTCCGATCTGCGGGTACAGTTCCAGACGGATCCCCGCTACGCGTCGTACCCGGAGCGGTCGGAGGTCCGCACGGTGCTCGGCCTCGAGCTCCCGGTCGCTCGCCTCGAAGACGTGCTCGAGGGCAAGATCTGGGCCGCGCTCGACGCGACCCGGCGCCCCAGCAAGAGGCAGAAGGACCTCGCAGACATCTCGCGGATCCTCGAGCGCTTTCCCGAGCAGCGCGCGCGCGTTCCCGAGCAGATCCTCGAGCAGCTTCTCTGAAGCACGGCCCGCGACAGCGCGGGGCGAATCGCCCCGAGGCGACACGGCGACTCGCCCGTCGCGACACGGTGCCGACCGGCCTTGTAGCGTCCGCTATCTGCAGCAGACATGGGACGCGACTACACCCCCCCGGTCTCCGAGATGCTGTTCGTGCTCGAGCACCTGGTCGACCTCGATGGCCTCGCGGTGCTCTCCGGAAGACGCCACGCCGATCTGGCGACTGCCGCCGCCGTGCTCGAGGAGGCGGCGAAGCTCTTCGGTGAGCAGATGGCCGAGACGAGCCGTTCGGCCGACGCCGAAGGCTGCCGACTCGAGCGGGACAGCGTGCGGCTCCCGGACGTGATGCGGGCGGCCCACCGTCGCATCGTCGACGGGGACTGGACGGGTCTGCCGTTTCCCTCGTCGTTCGGCGGGGCGGCGTTCCCCGCGTGCGTCACGGCGGCCGTGGACGAGATGATGGCCGCAGCGAACCCGAGCCTCTCGCTGCTCACGCGCCTCACCCGAGACGCGACCAGTCTCCTCCTAGACCACGCCAGCGAGGAGCAGAAGTGGCGCTACTTGCCAGGCCTGGTCAGCGGCGAGTGGTCGGCCACCCTGTGCCTCAGCGAGCCCCAGGCGGGCTCGGACGGCGGACAGGTCCGCACCCGAGCCGAGCGCCAGCCCGACGGCAGCTACCGGCTCTTCGGCACGAAGACCTTCGTCAGCTTCGGCGCGCACGACCTGACCCGGAACGTCGTGCACCTGGTGCTCGCCCGGACGCCCGAGGCGCCGGCGGGAACGCGCGGCCTGAGCCTCTTCATCGTCCCGAAGCGGCTCGTCGGCGACGACGGCCGGCTCGGCGCGCGAAACGACGTGCGCTGCGTCTCGCTCGAGAGGAAGCTCGACCTCCACGCGAGCCCGACCTGCAGGCTCTCGTTCGGCGACTCGGGCGAGGGGGCCGTGGGCGACCTGGTGGGCGAGGAGTTCCAGGGCCTGCGTCCGATGTTCACCCTGATGAGCAGGGCGCGGCTCGGGGTCGGACTGTCGGGCCTGGCGACCGCCGAGCGGGCCTACCAGCAGGCGGTCGCACACGCCAAGGAGCGACGCCAGGGCCACGCGATCGCAGGCGACGGGGCCGAGCCCGTGCCGACGCTCCGGCACCCGGACGTGCGCCGCATGCTGATGACGATGCGCTGCCAGATCGATGCCATGCGCGCCCTGGTCTACGTGACCGCCGCGTTGATCGATCGCGCGCGCGAGCATCCGGGCGCGGCGGCGAGCCACGCCGCGCAGCAGCGCGCCGACCTGCTGGCGCCGATCGTCGAGACGTGGTGCACCGACGTCGGCAGCAAGGTGACGTCGCTCGCCATGCAGGTGTTCGGAGGCATGGGCTACGCCCAGGAGACCGGCATCGCCCAGCTCTTCCGCGACGCGCGGATCGGCCCGATCGGCGCGGGCACCAGCGGCATCCAGGCGCTCGACCCGATCGGCCGCAAGCTCGCTCGCGACGGAGGCGCCACGATCGGCACGCTGATCGAAGAGGTGAAGGCCGCGACAGCGAGCCTGCCCCGGGCCGGCGTCGCCACCCAGGGGCGCGCGGCCGACCTGGGCGCGATCCGGCGCGAGCTCGAGCCGGCCGTTGCTGCGGTCGAAGCCGCCACGCGCTGGATCCTCGAGAAGCGTGCGTCCGAACCCGAGAGCGCCGGTGCCGGGGCGACACCGTACCTGCGACTGCTGGGTACGGTCGCGGGCGCCCATCTGCTGGCGCTGTCGGCGCGGCGCGCGAGCGACCTCCTGGCGGACCCGGACCTCTACGGTCGCCGGGCAGCCTCGCTGCGCGCCAAGATCGCGAGCGCGCGCTTCTACGCAGAGCAGATCCTGCCGACCGCCACCGCGCTGCTCGGGCCGATCACCCGCGGCAAGCATGCGTTCTTCGCGATCCCAGACGAGGACTGGAGCGTCTGAGGCGCGCGGCGCCCGAGCGCCTTGCCGCTCTCCCTCCCTCCCCCGGGCGAGAAGCCCGAGTTCTCCCAACGCGACATCCGAGTGAGCCCTGGGCGACAGGCTCTCTGTGGTGGCTGCCCCCCCTCGTTCTGGGGGCTATTGGTGCGGCTTGCGTGCCCTAAATTCTACCGACGAGTCAGTCAGCGGCCTCGGGCCGCGCGCGCAGGAGCGAGGGCATGCGACGCGACATCACCGCGAGCGGCGCGTGGAGTCAGATGATCGTGCGGGGTCTCGAAGGCCTCGGGCTCGACGTCCACGGCATGTGCCAGGCCCTCGACGTCTCGTACGCGTCGCTCGTCGATCCGGACGCCCGGAACCCCGTCGACGTGCTGACCCGACTGTGGGCCGTGGCCGAGCAGCAGAGCGGCGACCGCCACGTCGGTCTGCGCGTCGCCCGGCAACTCGAGCCCCGGCTGAATCACCTGCACGCGCACATGCTGCTCGCCGGCCGGAATCTGCGCCAGGGGATCCTCGCGATTCGCCCGACGATTCCCATTCTCATGCAGGGAGCCTCCATCGAGCTCGAGGATCAGGGGGAGGTGTTCAGCTACCGCTTCGTTGAGTCCCGGGGCGATCTGGCCCCTTCCCGGCACGCCACGGAGTTCTCGGCGCGCGTCATCCAGCGCGTGCACGGACTCGTCCACGGCGGCCTGCTGCCGCTGCGGCGCATCGGCTTCGAGCACCGGCACCCGGGAAGCTCGCGGGAGCACGAGGCCGTCTTCGGCTGCCCCGTGCGCTTCGGACAGGCCGCGAACGAGCTGCTGATCGATCGCGAAGTGATGCTGAAGCCGTCGCCCCACCACAGCGCAGAGCTCTTGCGGCAGCTCCAGGCGCTGGCCGAGCAGGAGCTCCAGCGTCTGCGCACCCCGGGCTTCGCGGCCGAGGTGCGCTCGCGGCTGCGCTCCCGGCTGTGCAGCGGGGCTTTCCAGGCCGACGCCATCGCCGCCGAGCTGCACCTGGGCTGCCGGACCTTCCAGCGCCGGCTCGAGGCCGAGCAGACATCGTTCAGCGAGCTGCTCGACGAGGTGCGACGCGAGCTCGCCCTGGATCTGATCCGCAGCGACCTGCCCCTGAAGGAGCTGGCGGCGCGTTGCGGCTTCTCGGGTCCGGGCACGCTGATCCGCGCATTCCGGCGCTGGACGGGCACCACGCCCGCGGCGTACCGGACCGCTCGATCGCCGTCAGCGCAGACGCAGCCGGCGTCACGCCACGGGTAGACCTGAAGCGCATCCCGCGCGGCCTGCCCGCGCAACCCAGGACGTTGCTGGGACTAGAGGCCCGCCAGGAAGTCGACGCAGTCTGCCAGGAGCGGGTCCGCCGGGATCTGCTCGACCGCGGCCAGCGTGAGCGCCGTCGTCACCTGCGCCGGTCCCAGGAAGGGCGTGTCGGGCGGCAGCGTCGACACGAGCTGCTGCGTCACCTCGAGCCCGAGGAGCTTGCCGGTCTTCAGCAGCCCGGCCAGCAACGTGAACACCTCGGAGAGCGTGATCGGGATCTCGACATCGACCTCGGCCGCGAACGGCAGATCGACGGACGTCCCCACCAGGTCCTCGAGCATGGGATCCGTCAGCAGGATCTCGGTCGCGAGCGTCAGCTGCAGCGCGAGCTGCCTCCGGAGCGGCTGGATCAGCGCCAGGCCGCCGCTCGCCGCCATCTCGTCGGGCACCACGCAGATCGTGCCAGTCGGGAGCGCACCCCCGATCAGGATCTCCTCGCCGGCGATCAGGATGTCGTCGACCCGGATCGCCGCGGCGAGCCCTTCGGGCGTGATGAGCTGGAAGGGGTCGAGGTCGACCACCAGCGTGGTCTCGGCCCCGCCCGTCAGCCGGCTCGTGAGCAGGTTGAACGGCGGCTGGAAGACCGGCACGTCGATGGTGATCTGGCTGTCGCCCGCGAGGGCGAGATCGACCGGGATCTCGATCTGGCCGCAGGCCACCGAGCCGCAGGCCGCGGCTGCGATGACGAGCGTCTGGAAGCTCCGTCCGAGGTTGAATCGACGCAAGACGTGGTCCCCCCGCGGTTGATGCGCCCGCTCTTGTAGCTCCGAGACGATTGGCTCCGGGCGCCGAACCCGTGTGCCGGGAGCGACAGAGCAACACCGGGAGCTCGGCCCGCGCCGAGCGAGCGGGCCGGCCGCGCCGTGTTCCCAGACGGGTACCCTTGGCTCGTGCGCGATGCACCGACCGTCGCTGGCCCACGCGTTGCGACACCTGCAGGGCAGCGCGGCCCAGGGCGTCAGGATCCGAGGTTCGCGTTGAACCAGGACACCGCCCGCTCCTGACGCCCGGGGAGCTTCTCGGCGAGCACCTTCTCGATCGTGCCCGAGACGCCGAACAGCGTGACGGTGACGTCGAGGTCGAGGACGACCTTGCAGCGGCCATCCCCGTGCGGCTCCGTCGTGAGGCTGCCCGACATGCGCACCCGGTCGGGCATCACGGCGGGAGTGATCTCCACGGTCGCGCGGTTCGAGCCCTCCTTCCAGCGGATCTCTTCGATCGCCTGGGTGGTCTCGCCAGCGATGCGTCGGATGACGGCGGGGGCGTCCGTCACCTCGACGATCTCGGAGCGCACGACCACGGCGTCGCCCTGCCGCTCCTCGGAGAGGAACCGGAACGAGACCGCGCCGCAGCCGTCGACCTCCTTCGCGCGCCGCGACGCCTCGTCGAGGTGATGCGCCCAGAATGCCTGGGGCTCGCAGTGGTAGATGTGCTCGAACACGATCCGCATGCGCTCTGCCTCCTGCCGATGTCCTTCGATCGGGCGTCACTGACTAATGAGATAGTCAGTAGCATTCGCGATCATGCGGCTCCACGAGTCCGAGTGCTCCCATCGGGCCCCTCGGGGAACCCGAAGGGGAGAACCATTGGGACCATGAATCGTGTCTAAATGACTTTTGAAAAGTGATATTGACACGATCATGCCCCAGGGGCACCGTTCCTGGCGTGATCGCTCGCCACCTCACCCCGCGCCTCGCCGAGGCGGCTCGCTCGGCGCCGGTGGTCACCCTCACGGGACCGCGCCAGTCCGGGAAGACGACGCTCGTGCGCGCGTGCTTCCCCGAGCACGAGTACCTCTCGCTCGAGGCCCCCGACATCCGCTCACGCGCCCGGGAGGACCCGCGTGCGCTCCTCGCGCAAGGCGAGCGGCTGATCCTCGACGAGATCCAGCGCGAGCCCGACCTGCTCTCCTACATCCAGGTCCTCGTCGACGAAGATCCGCGACCCGCGCGGTTCGTTCTCACCGGCTCGCAGAATCTGCTGCTCATGGAATCCGTCTCGCAGACGCTGGCGGGCCGCACGGCGCTGCTGCGCCTGTACCCGTTCTCGCTGGCCGAGCTCCACGGCCGACCTCGTCTCGACACATCGGCCCTTCCCCGGGTCCGGCCCGGCGATCCTCCCGACGCCGACCTGTGGGAGACGCTCTGGGCCGGGTTCTATCCACGGATACACGACCGCGGCCTCGACCCGCGCGAGTGGCTGGCCGACTACTTCCGCACCTACGTCGAGCGCGACCTTCGCGAGCTGATGCAGGTCGCAGACCCTCGGTCGTTCGAGACCTTCGTGCGTCTCGCCGCCGCTCGCACGGGTCAGGAGCTGAACCTCGTGGGACTGGCCGAAGACGCGGGCGTTGCGCGCACGACGGCGACTCGCTGGCTGTCCGCCCTCGAGACGGGCTTCCTGGCCACCAGGCTCCCGCCCCACCACGCCAACTACCGCAAGCGCCTGCGCAAGCGCCCCCGTCTCCACTTCCTCGATACGGGCCTGGTCTGCTACCTGCTCGACATCCACGACCCCGCCACGCTGGCACGGCACCCGCTGCGCGGCGCGATCTTCGAGTCGTTCGTGGTCTCGGAGCTGGTCAAGAGCTTCGCCGCGGTTCGCGAGGACGCGCGGCTCTTCTTCTGGCGCGACTCGACCGGCCACGAGATCGAGATCCTGCTCGAGACGACTGCCGGAACGGATCCGCGCCTGGTCCCGATCGAGGTGAAGGCGGGCGAGACCGTGGCGTCGGATGCGGTGGACACGCTCGCCTGGTGGACCGGGATTCCCGACAACCCGAATCGCGACGGCGTGCTCGTGCACGGCGGTACCGGCTCCTTCGACTTCAAGGGCTTCCGCGTGCTGCCGTGGTTCCTGCAATAGGACGCGCGTCCGGGTCTCGGACGGAAGCGCCGGCGCGCCCGAGCAGGAAGACGTTGACCGCGCAGAGCGCGCTCTCGAGCAGCGCGGCCTGCGGCCCCCTGCCTTGCGCCTTGCCGAGCTGCGTCGGCGCTGCGGCCCTACGGAGGCCGAGCTGGCCGCGCGGATGGGCATGACGCAGTCCGACCTCTCCAAGCTCGAGCGCTGCGCCGACGTGCGGTGCTCGAGCCTTCGAGCGTTCGTCCGTGCGCTGGGCGCGAACCTGCGGCTGGTGGCCGACTTCGCGAACCGCGAAGGGATCGAGCTGCGACTCTGAGGTCGTTGGAGCCCAGCCGAGCGGGGGTGGTGTGTTTCAAGGGGCCGACCAGAAGCAGTAGGGTCGTCGAATGGTCTTGACCATTCTACGACATGCCAGGAAATGGTCGGAGCTGGCCGAGGCCCTGGCCTGCTCTCGGTTCGTCCATACGCCCGCCCACTCAGCGCAGCCGCGCGAGCAGCTTTGCGCTCTCGCCGTGCCCCGGGCGTAGCCCCAGCGCAGCGATGAGCTCGTCGCGCGCCCGGCCGGCGTCGCCGGCCGCGAGCGCGAGGCGTGCACGCAGGTAGTGGCCGGCGGGCGCGCTCGGCGGCTGCGCGAGCAGTGCGTCGGCCGCGCGGCGGGCCAGGTCGAGCTCGCCGGCCTCGATCGCCCGGTCCGCCGTCCGCTGGACGTTGCGCTCGATCCAGATCCAGTCGGGGGCCAGGGCGAGTGCCGCCAGGTACTGCTCGAGGGCGCCTCGCCCCGAGCTGTCGAACAGGAGAGCGAGGCGTCCCTGGAAGTAGTGGCGCGCGGCGGTGCGGTAGCGCCGGGCGAGGTCGCGGTCGGCGTCGCTCCAGCCCGCGACCGCCTCGGTGCCGTCGGCGTCCTCGCTCCAGCCCAGCAGCACCTCGACGTTGCGGCGCACGAGCTCGCGCGTGCCGCGGAGCCTCCGGTGCGGCGCGCCGAACTCGGTCTGCGGGCGCAGGCGCGACTCGATCGGCGCGTCGCGGGCCCAACGCACGAGGGTGTCGCGCCCCGCGATCCAGCTCGCGGCGAGCTTGCCGAGCGAGTCGAAGCCGTTCTCGGCGAAGAAGCGCTGGCGCCGCGGCTGGCCGATGCGGGCGCGGTAGGCCGACGCGTCGATGCGCTGCGGCTCGCGGCTGCCGGCCAGCCCCAGCGTGGCGGACTGGGGGTTGAAGTAGAGCCACCAGGCGGAGGCGTGCGGGAACGCCTCGCAGAAGGTGCGCACGATGATCGCCAGGTCCTCCTCGCCGAGCTGGTAGAGCGGCAGCCACTGGACGAACAGGCCGCCCTGGGTCAGCACGTCGCGGACGGCGCGGAAGTGCTCGACGGTGAACATGGCGCCCTCGCCGCGGCGCCAGGGCACGAAGAGGTCGCCGATCACGACGTCGTAGCGGCGCTCGGTGGCGCGCACGAAGTGGCGCGCGTCGACGGTGAGCACGCGCACGGCGGAGTCGCGCTGCGCGCGCTCGGCGAGCTGGTCGTTCACGTGCTCGAACCACGGCAGCGCGGCGACCACGTCGGGCAAGAGCTCGAGGTTGTCGACAGCGACGCCGCCGTGGCCGAGCACGCCAGCGGTGGAGGTGCCGGTGCCGAGGCCGAGCATCAGCGCCGTGCTCGGTTCCGGGTGGAGCAGCAGCGGCAGCAGGCCCTGGCGCCGCTGCGGGTACACGGCAACGTCGTCGCCGAGCCGGTAGGCGCCGACCTTCAACAGGCGCGTTCCGTCCTTGCGGTCGACCACCGCGACGCTGGCGCCGAGCCCCTCGCGGTAGGACCGCAGCACGTCGCCGTCGGCGGCGTTCCAGAAGCGGAGGTCGGCCCAGCACGCGAGGGCCAGCGCGCCGCCGGCCGCGACGAGCGCGGCCGTGTGCGCGGGGCGCGGCCGCGCGAGGAGCAGGCCCAGCCCCAGCGACACGGCGCCCAGCAGCGTGATGGTGGCGGTAGTGCCGAGCCGCGGCAGCAGAACGAGGCCGACCAGCGGCGGACCCGTGACGGCGCCCACCGTGTTCCACAGGTAGACCCGCCCGACGTCGGTGCCGAGCGAGGCCAGCTCGCGGTTCGCGAGCCGGATCAGCGCCGGGAAGCTCGCGCCGAGGCACAGGCCCGGCACCGCCATCACCGCGAACGCCGTGGCGAGCTCGCGCGCCTGCACGCCGGCGAAGCTCGCAGCGCCAGCGCTCTCGCCGAGCCAGGCGAGCACGCGGATCGAGAGCCAGGCGCCGACCGCGCCGAGCCCGATCAGTGCGCCGCACGAGGCGCGCGTGATCCCGACCCGGCGGTCGAGCCGCGCGACCACCCAGGCGCCCGCCGCGAGCGCCACCAGGAACGCCGCCAGGATGATCGCGAAGCTGTAGACCGAGCTGGTCATGCGCAGGCCGAGCGCGCGCGTCCAGGCGAGCTCGAGGCCGAGGCTGACGAAGCCGGTGCCGAGGGCCGCGACGAGGTAGAGGCGCGCCGCGCCGGCGGGTGCGTCCGCATCGGCTCCCGCGGGCGACACGTCCGGAGCGGAGCGCGGGCGGGACTCCGCGGACTCCCGACGGGCGCCGGCGATCCTCCACGCCAGCGCCGCGGCCGCGGCGTTGAGCGCGGCGGCCACCTGCAGCGCCGGCCACCTGCAGCGCCGGCCACACGCCCACCAGCGGCAGCAGCGCGAAGGTCACCAGCACGCAGCCACACGCGGCGCCGAAGGTGTTCCATCCGTAGATCCGCGACACGGTGCGACCGAGCGTCGCCGACTCGGCGCCGGCACCGCGGAGTGCCGCGGGCAGCGTCCCCCCCATGAGCACCGTCGGCAGCGCCAGCATCGCCACCGCGCACAGCGTCTTGACCGCCAGCGCCGTCCCGACCGGCAGCTCGGCCGGGGCGAGCGAGACGTAGGCCGCGGCGAGGGCCGCCGCGAGCGGCACGAACGCCAGGCCGCAGGCGGCGATGCCGAGCTCGAGCGCGGCGAACAGCCGCAGCGGCGCGCGCGCGCGGTCGGCGCGCGCGCCGAGCCAGCGCGCACCGACGCCCAGGCCCCCGAAGAACACGCTCAGCACCACGAGCACGGCCATCGTGCCGTGGCCGAGCACGTCGCCGAGCTGGCGCACCCACAGCACCTGATAGATCAGGGCGGCGGCACCGGAGAGCGCGACGGCGAGCCAGAGCAATCGCGACGTCCCGGTCTCGGAAGGCGTCATCGGCGGCCGAGCGTAGCAGCGCGCAACGGGTATGATCCGACGCTCTCGAGCCGAACGAGGACGGGTGACGGCCGATGACGAGACCGAGCGAGAGATCCCACCAGAGCAGCGCGTCGCGGCACCGCACCCGGGCGTGGCTGGCCGTCGCGCTGACGGCGGCGATGGTTGCATGCTCGCCCGACGAGGCCGCCGGCCCGCCGGCCGCGGTGGAGGCCCCCGAGCACGCCCTCAGCCTGCCCTCGCAGGAACGACCGGGTGTCGAGCGCGACGGGGATCGCGTGACGCTTCCAGCGGAAGCGACCGACCCGGAAGACGAGCAGAGCCGCGAGTTCGAAGCGGAGCTGCAGCGGGAGCTCGAAGCCCTCGAGGGCGCCGACCCGCGGCTGCAGGAGGACAGCGCCAAGGAAGCCGGGCCCGAGGAGGTCGGCCTCGACGCCCTGCTGAGCCTGGCCGCCGACGACTCGGATCCCGAGCTGCAGCAGGCGGCCATCGGCTTGCTCGAGGACCAGGACAGCGCTGCGGCGGTGCTGGCGCTGTTCCACGCCGCGCAGGACGGCGAGCGCGGCGCGCTGATCGAGGCCATCGACGCGCTCAAGCTCACCGGCGACGTGAGGGTCGTCCCCGAGCTGAAGCCCTTCCTCCAGCACCCCGACCCCGAGATCCGGGAGGCGACCGAGGAGGCGATCGCCTACCTGGAGTAGGCCGCGTACCGGTCCCGGCTCGGCACGAGTGCTCGGCACCCGAGCCAGCGGCTACGAGTCCCGGGACGGAGTCCTCTCCGTGAGGAAGCGGCCGCGGTAGACCGCCTCGCTCACGGGCACGCGCTCGCCCACCGACGGGTCGAGCCGGTAGATGAACCCGCCCTTGCGGGCACGCGCGATGATCCCGCCGTCCTCTTCGACCGCGCCCAGGTCGATCTCGGCCACCGCCCGCTCCTCACCGCCCTCCTGCTTCGCACCCCACACCGTGATGGCGACGCGCGGCGGCCGCAGCCCGACCGCTGCCAGCTCGTCGTCCGTCATCGTCTCGGCCACGATGTCGGCGGCCTCGAGCCGGCTCAGCTCGCGCAGCAGGCGCGACGCGTTGCCCGCCGCCATCGCCTCGGGCTTCGTCTTCCACTTCCGGTCGCGCCGGCCCTCGACCCGCAGCGGCTCGGCGCCGGGATCGCGGAACACGAGCTCGAAGCGCTGCGCCTCCTTCAGCTCGAAGCGACCGAGGCGCCGGAAGCGGTACGCCACCACGGTGCGCGGCAGGGCGTCGAGCTGCTCGGCGGCAACGCGGTAGAGCGAAGGCTGCGAGCCCCGCGCCAGGCGCTGGCCCTCCGGCGTCGTGACACGGCCCAGGGCAAAGCGCAGCTCGCGGCGCGCGCCCGCCCCGGCCCGAGCGGGCCCACTCAGCACGGCGGCGAACGCCGGGGCGTCGAGACCGGACTCGGCAGCGGGCGGCGGGGCGTCCTCGAAGCCCTCGGCGCGCAGCGAGGAGAGCGTCGCGAGCAGCTCGGCCACGGTCTCCACCGAGGGGCGCCCCTCCAGAGGCGACACCAGACGCCAGACCTTGTTGCGAAGCGCGAGCACGACACTCCCACCGGGCCAGCTCGCCTCGATGCGATCGATGGTGGCGGGGTCGAAGGGCAGCACCCGCCGGTCGCGCAGGTCGTCCGGCTCCTTGGCGAGTGCCTCCGTCTGCGGCGCCATCAGGACCGAGTCGGAGCCGTCCACGCGGACGTAGACGTTGGAGCCCACGGGCGTCTGCTTGCCCAGCCGGAGCGCGTGCTCCTCGCTGCCGGCGCGAAAGCGCAGCACCTGGGCCGCCGCGCCGAGACCGTATGCCGCGAGGGCCTGCGGGTCGTCGATCTCGCCCTCGATCGGCAGGCCCACCAGCGCGCTGGCCAGCCCGTCGAGCGTCGCCGCGTCGGCCGGGAAATCGACGGGCTCCACCACGCGCCAGCCGCCCGCGCGGCGCTCGGCGCGAACGACGGTGCCGTCGACCTCGATCGCGACGCTCGTCACGTCCGACGCCTCGAGCCCCGGGAACGCCAGCCCCCCGGGCTCGCCGCCCGAACCCTGGCCCCGGATCTCGTAGAGATAGAGGAAGCCGCCGAGCAGCAGCGCCACCACGAGGAGCAGACCGGTGGTCTGCGGCTTCACGACATCGATCTCCGCACCACGGCGCAGGAGCGTAGCGCGTCCGTCGGCGCGTCTTGTGGCACCATCGTCGCGAGGACTCGCGGTCGGGCCCGAGCGTCCGGTTCCGCGGCGGGCTTCGTGGCGGCATGAACGAGGCAGACGACAGCGCTGCACCGCGTGGGTCGCGCTGGTCCGACTTCGCGCGATCGGCACCCGAGATCGCCCGGCTGGGCGAGCAGCGCCTCTTCCAGTTCGGGCCCGGCCTGGCCTACCTCGCCACCGTGCGCGCCGACGGCGGTCCGCGCGTCCATCCCGTCTGCGTGAACCTGGTCGGCGAGGACCTGTACCTGCTGATCGGACCCTCGCCCAAGCGCGGCGACCTGCTGCGCGACGGCCGCGTGGCGCTGCACTCGTTTCCGGCTCCCGACGTGGACGACGAGTTCTACCTGGCGGGGCGCGCCGAGCACGATCCGGCGCCGGCCGCCGTCGAACGCGTCGCGGCCGCCCAGATCGCGGGCGGCGCCACCACCTCGGGCGATGAGCTGGCCTTCCGAGTCCGGATCGAGCGCGCCCTCTACGCCCGCTACAAGCCGCGCGGCGAGCCCGACAACTGGCCGCCCGAGTACCTGAAGTGGCCGGCCGCGCCGTCGACGGACGAGCCGTAGAGCCCGATACCGAGCAGGAATCCCTCCCAGGAGGCGACGTCCGGTCACCCTGGACGCACCGGCGTCGCTCCATGTGTCAAACCGATTCGCATTCTGCGACACCGGGAAGACCGCCATTCGGATCTGGGCTATCCGGCACCGCATGCGTGGAAGCTACACAACGCCGCTGCGCGAGATCCGGTTCGTGCTCGAGCACGTGGTCGGCTCGGACGGTCTCGCGGCCGGGATCGTCACCCGTGCGGCGAAGCGGCTCGGCAGCAACAAGGCGGCGACCGTGAGCCGAGCGGCTGGCGGGGCGCTGCGCCCGATCGACGGGGGACGGCCGGGATCACCGCACCTGGAGTGCGGGGATGCGAGCTTTCCCGCCTGCGCCCAGGCCGCGGTGGACGAGATGCTGGTGTCGACGAGTCCGAGCCTGGCGCTGCTGTCGGGTGCCTCGCGACACGCGGTGCGGCTGCTGCTCGATCACTCCACCGACGAGCAGAACGAACCGTACCTGCGCAGGCTGTTGCACGGCGAGTGGTCCGCCATGCTGTGCGCGGCCGAGCCCCACGCAGGCGCCGAAGCCTGCCGCCCCGCCACCCGAGCCGAGCGCCAGCCGGACGGCAGCTACCGGATCTCTGGCGAGAAGATCTTCAGCAGCCTCGAGGACGAAGACCTCGCCGAAGACCTGGTGCACCTGGTGCTGGCCCGGACGACCGACGCGCAGCAGGGCCCCAGCCTCTTCCTCGTGCCGGAGCACCTCCTTACCGAGGACGGCGTGCGCGGCGAGCGCAACGGCGTCTGCCTCGAGTCCGAGCCGAGGGGCCATGCCGGTCGCACCGGCATCGTCACGTTCGGCAACGCGGGTCGCGGAGCCGTGGCCCGCCAGGTGGGAGAGGAGGGTCAGGGCGTGCGCGAGGTCCTGGCGATGGCCAGCACGGCGCAGATCGCGACGGGGCTCTCCCGCGTGGCGATCGCGGAGCGCGCCTACCAGCACGCGCTCGCGCATGCGAAGGACGGCTGCCGGCGCCGCGCGCCCGGGGAGCCCGAGCGGTTCGTCCTGCAGCCCGAGGTGCGGCGCACGCTCGCGGCGATGCGGTGCGGGGTGCAGGCGGCACGCGCCCTGGCCTACGTGACCGCCCACCTGCTCGACCGCGGCCAGCACGACCGCGAGCCGCAGACGCGCATCGCCGCCCAGCGGCGCGCGGAGCTGCTGACCCCGGTCGTGAACGGGTGGTGCACCGAGGTCGGGGACGAGGTCGTCTCGATGGCGATGCGGATCTTCGCAGGCATGGCCGACGGGAAGGAGCCGGGCGCCAGCTTGCCCTCGCCCGACCGGCGGAGCCGCACGAGCTGCGCAGGCTTCGTCGGGCAGCAGGCGCTCGATCTGGTCGGCCGCAGGCTTCTCCTGGACGGCGGGGTACGGATTCGCGAGCTGATCCAGGAGATGGCGCGGGACACGGCCAGCCTGCCGCGGGCCGACGTCACCGCGATCGGGATCGCGACCGACCTCGCCTCGATCCGGCAGCAGCTGGAGCCGGCGGTGGACGTGCTCGAGGACGCCACGCTCTGCGTCCTGGAGAGCGTCCTGCGCGATTCGGACCACGTCGCCGTGGCGGCGAGACCCTACCTGCGCATGCTGGGTGCGGTCGTGGGCGCGCACCTGCTGGCGCGCTCCGCAGTCTGCGCCGGCCGACTCCTCACCGGCGCGACGCCGCCCGCCGCCGAGCGGGCCTTCCTGCGCGCCAAGATCACGACCGCCCGCCTGTTCGCGGAGCGGATCCTGCCGCCCGCCGTCGCGCTCCACGCTCCGGACGGGGCGGGCGAGGCGGCAAGCCTCGAGGTCGTGGACGAGGACCGGGGCGCCTGAGCTGGGCTCGAACGCCCCTCGCGCCGAGCCGCCGTCGGTCCCCCGGCGGCGGCTCGGC
>JASJBO010000175.1 GCA_030066475.1 Myxococcota bacterium | reverse complement strand
AGCAGGCAGGTCTCGTCGTCGCAGGCCTGGTAGCGCACGTCGATCTCGATCTCGAGCGAATCCCGGTCGAGCGGGCGCGTCTCGCTGGCGACCCGGCCGTCCGGATGGAACGGGATCACCACGTCGAAGGCGCCCTTCCAGACCGGCAGCTCGACGTCGAGACCGGGAAGACGCAGCGGCTCGGTGGCCGGGTAGTCGGCCTCGCCGAAGACGAGACCGTCCGGTCCGCGGGCGGTGACCGTGGTCGGGATCATCCCCTCCGGCACCGGTCGCCCGTACAGGTGCAGGCCGTCGGTCGGCTCGAAGCGGACCACGAGCCGGCGGATGATGCCCTGGCGCACGGTCCCGGCGCCGCCGTGGATCGCCGCGGTGATCCGCACCTCGGGGTCCTCGGCGGTGACCCGGGGCGCGTGGGCCGCCAGCGAGATCCGACCGAGGGCGGCATCGAGCAGCGTCTCGGGGCTGTCGCGCTTCTTGTAGGTGTCGTGGAAGAACTTGGCGACGACCACGCCGTCCTCGTCGCAGACGTAGACACCGGGGTACGGGATGCCGTAGAGGAACGCGTCGTCCTCGCCGATCCGGTCGTTCAGGATCCCGTACTCGCGGATCACGCGGCTGCCGAGATCGGAGAGCAGGGGAAAGGGGATGGACTGCCTGTCCGCGAACTCGCGAAGCGCCTCGCGGTCGTCGTACGAGACGGCGTACACCCGGATGCCCTCGGCCTCGAACCGCGGCCAGGCGTCGCGCAGCTCACCGAGCTGCGTCCAGCAGGGCGGTCACCAGACGGCGGAGCGGAAGAAGACGACGACCGCCTTCGCGTCGCCGCGGTCGGCGTGGAACGCGACCTCGCGGCCGTAGGCGTCGGGCAGGTGGAAGTCGGGCAGTCGCTCGCCGACCTCGGGTCCGGTCGGGTGTCCCTGCTCGAGCCCCAGCCGGCCGGGATGGCCGAGCGGGACCGGGGCGTCGAAGCCGAACTCGTCACGCTCGATCGTCATGGAGGGCACGTAGCGTAGCCCAGGCGGCTCGATGCTTGACATCGCGTCCGCTCCTGGTCAGAGTGTGCGCGGGCCGGAAGCGAGGGGCGTTGGCAGCGCGGATCGGGATTGGGACCTGGCATCGGACCTTCCTTCGGAACCGTTCTCGAGTCGAGCTTCGTGCGGCATGGCGCACCGCGGTGCTCGTGGCCGGCGGGCTCCTCGCAGGGCTGCTGCTCGCGAGCTGCTCGGGCACCACCGGCCTGGTGGCGCCCAGCGGTCCCCCGGTCTTCGACTTCCAGGGTGGAGACGGGCGGCTCGTCCGGGTCGCCGCGCCGTTCGCCGACCACCGGCCGCCGCCCGATTGTGCGCCGCCTCCGCCCCGGACGCACGGCCCCGGCCGCCGCCGGACCCGCAAGCCCCCGATCCGCAACCAGCTCGGCTGCTCGGAGGCGCCGCTGTTCTGGATGGCGCATCGGCTCGGCGAGGGGCTCGAGCACGCCGGCTTCACGGTCGTCGATCCGCAGGCGACGGCCGCGGGCGAGATCGTCGAGATCTCGGGCTCCTTCCGCTCGTTGGAGCTCGAAGGCGCACCGCAGATGGCGCTCGTCTTCTTCGAATCCGACGTCCAGATCGACCTCCTCGTAGAGACCCCGAGCGGCCTTCGGGCGCGCCGGACCTTCTTCGTGAAGAGCTCGCGCTCCCGGCTCGGCGGAGCCACGGCGACCTATCAGTCGGTGCTGCAGGATGCGACGGATCGGGCGGTGCGCGACATGACCGCCGCCGTGATCTCCCTGCTCAACCGCTACCCCTGGTTGGGCCGGCCGGATCCGATCGGCTGGACGATCGAGTCGTCGCCCGCGCTGGCGCGGATCCGGAGCGCAGACGGATGAGGTCCGGCCGCGCGATCGCGCTGATCCTGATGCTGGCCCTGCTCGCGACCGGCTGCGCGCGCCGTTTCCTCGCGCTTCCGGAGCAGGCCCGCGACGGGAACGATCTGGACTGGACGGTGGAGTCGGAGCCGGTGCCGCGCGGCGAGGAGGAGCCTTGATCCGCGCCCGGCGCACGCTCACGATCGCGGCGATCGGCCTGCTCGCGCTGGCGAACACCGGCTGCTGGCACTTCCTGACCGGAGCCTCCGGCTACCAACCGTCGAGCAGCGGCTCGATCGGCGGGGCGGCGCTCCTGCGCGTGAACGAGGCGGGCTTCTACTGGAGCAACGGGTCGTTCGGCGAGGTGCTGCGGGAGGCCCTGCTGGCCCAGGACGTCTTCGACGAGATCCACTACCCGGTCGAGCCGGTCGATCCGCCCTCCGTCGTGCTCGAGGTGGAGGCCGTGGGCCACTTCGACGAGGCCGTGACCTGGGCGTTCATCGGCGCCACCATCACCGGCTTCTTCTACTTCGTCCCGATGCCGATCGTGCCCTACTTCCAGTCCTATGACTCCGAGTGCCTGGTGCGGCTGCGCGACGGCGATCGGCTGGTGGGGGAGTTCGGGGTGGAGACGCGGGCGCGCGTGACGCACGCGATCTTCGCGAACCCCGAGACCTACGTGGAGAAGGTCAAGGAGCGCACCTTCCGCGATCTCTCTGCCCGCATCGCCGACGAGCTCGTGGCGCTCTCCATCGCCGCCGTTCGCTAGCGCCCGGAGGGCGCGCGCAGTGAGGCGAAGCCGAACGAAGTCGAACTGCTAGCGCGCGGGGCTGGCGGGCAGCGCCGGGTCGTCCGGCTCGTCTGCCGCGACCTCCGCCGAGGCGCACACGTGGTACTCGGCCGGCGTGCGCCGGTCGCGGCGCGAGACGCCGTCGCCCTCGCGCTCGACGACGAGGGCGAGTGCCTCCTCGGAGGTCAGCCGCACCGGCACGCGGCGCTCGGGCTGGCTCTGGAAGGTGACGAGGTACTCGCCCTCCGGGAGCCGGAAGCGATCGTCGGCGCCGAGGGTGCCGCGCGCGACCGGGGCGCCGTCGCGCGAGACCTCGAACGGTGTGCCCACGGTCTCGGAGAGCGCCGCACGCAGCTCGTCCGCGTTGCCCGCCGCCAGGAAGCGCCCGCCCGAGGCGGCGGCGATCGCGCGCAGGCTGGCCACGTCCTCGTCGTCGGCGCTGCCGAGGCCGAAGCTGATCACGTGCACCGGCATCCGCGCGTCGCGCTGGAGCGCCGCCGCCGCCGCCGCCGGGTCGCCGCCGCAGCTCTCGAGGCCGTCGGTGACGAGCACCACGGCGCGCTCGCCGGGGAAGTCGCCGAAGTCGGCCGCCACCTGCTCGAGCGAGTAGCCGAGCGGAGTCTGCCCGCGCGGCTTCACGCCGGCGATCGCCGCGCGGACCGCCGCGCGTCCGTCGTCGTCGAACGACACCAGCAGCTCCGAGTCGCTGCAGTTGCGCTCCTCGCGCCTGTGGCGGTGGCCGTAGACGCGCAGCGCCACGCCCAGATCGTCGGGCAGCGCGTCGAGCGTCTGCTCCAGCGTCTCCTTGGCGATCTCCATCTTCGAGCGCCCGTCGATCTGCGCCCACATGCTGTTCGAGGCGTCGAACACGATCTCGACGCCGCGGTCCGAGAGCGACAGCGCGGGCGCGCCGTCCCGCCGAGCCTCCACGGTGAGCTCCGCGCACCCCGGCGGCTGGACCGTCACGGTGGCCAGGGCCTCGGCCACCCGGCCGTCGACCGAGGTGGCGACGGCCACCACGAGGTTCTCGCCGCGCTCGAGCGGCACCCGGCCGACGAAGCGGCCCGCGGAGAGGGCCGCCGCGACCGGCGCCGCGTCCCCGACCCGCAGCACCACGCTCGCCACCCCGCGGTCGGCCGGGAGGGCGTCGCTCGCCATGCCTTCGAACAGCGTCGCGACGCCGCTGACCTCGGTCTCGCTCACGTCGCGCCTGAAGAGGGCGCCGTCGAGCGGCGCGTCGATCCGGACCGCGAGCTCGTCGGAGACCATCACCTCGGTGCGCGCCTCGCGCACCTGGCCCGTCAGGCTCCGCGCGGTGGCCACGATCTCGTTCCTGCCCGGCACGAGCGGCACGCTCCCGGTGAACGTGCCGCCGGCCAGCTGCGCGGCGTAGGGCAGGCCGCCGTTCACCGCGATCGTGACCTGGTCGACGCCCGTCGTGCGCAGGCTCAGGAACGCCTCGGGCAGCTTCGCCGGGTCCGTCACCTGCACGAAGCTGCCGCCGGTCTCGCTCGCGATGGTCTGGAGCAGCTCCTCGCCGTCGTCGTCCCGGCCCAGCAGCAGCGTGTGGATCGCGATACCGCGGTCGCGCGCCGCGGCCATCGCCCGTAGCGCCGCCTTCTCGTTCGAGCGCCCGTCCGTGAAGAGCAGGATCACCCGCGACGAGCCCGATCGCGCGCCGGACTCGAAGCCGGCGAGCGCGACCTGGATGCCCTCGGCCAGGTCCGTGGAGCCGCGGCGGTCGAGGCGCTTGAGCGCCAGCACCACCTGGTCGCGGTCCTTCGTGAGGCCCTGCACCAGCTCCGCGTCGCCGTCCACGTCGACCACGCCGAGCTGGATGTCGCTGCGCAAGGGCAGGCGGCGTACCAGCGCCGTCGCGCCGCGGACGCGGTAGTCCCGGGGGTCGGTCGTGTTCAGGCTCTTCGAGGTGTCGATCACGAGGAACAGGTCGAGCTGCTTCACGCCGCCGAAGATCGAGGCGCCGCCCACCACGGTGACGGGCTCGTCGACGCGGCCGATCACGCTGCCGGGCGCCGGCTCGTGGATCTCCACGCGCAGCTCGCCGGAATCGGCGACGGCCTCGAGCGACGGCGCCAGCAGGGCCGCCAGCACGGCCAGCAGCACGGGTCGGAAGGCGGAAGCGGACATCGGACGTTCTCCCCCTGGTGGAGAGGGATCGGCGGGACGCCTCAGCGGCTTGAATCCGAGCGCGGAACTGGTCGAGCCCGTTGGGGAATCGAAGCCGGCACACCGGATCGGATCCGTTCCGGTCCCGGTGTGGTATGCAGGCCGGGCTCTCATGGGCTTCGACGACCCGCGCTTCCGCGAGATCTTCTACGACCTCTACGCCTGGCTGCCGCGCGCCGGTCCGGGTGACGACGAGTCGACCGAGCGCGCGCTAGGCCTGTGCGAGGAGCTGGTCGCGGCACCGCGCGCGCTCGACGTGGGCTGCGGGCCCGGCCGCCAGACCCTGGTGCTCGCGCGGCGCGGCGCCCGCGTGATCGGCCTCGACGACTACCGGCCCTTTCTCGGGCGCCTGCGCGCCGCCGCCGCCGAAGCAGGCCTCGCCGATCGCATCGAGCCCGTGCAGGCGGACATGGCGGCGCTGCCCCTGCCCGACGCTCGCTTCGATCTGGTCTGGAGCGAAGGCGCCGCCTACCAGATGGGGACCGAGGCCGCCTGCACCGCCTGGCGCGCCCTGCTGCGCGATCCCGGCTACCTCGCGTTGACCGAGGCCTGCCGGCTCCGCGACGAGCTGCCGGCGGAGGTGGAACGCTGCTGGGCCGACGAGGGACTCGAGCTCCTCGACGTGGACGGCGTGCTCGCGCTGGTCGCGCGCGCCGGCTACGACGTCGTCGGTCACTTCGTGCTGCCCGAGTCGTCGTGGTGGCGGCAGTACTACACGCCGCTGGAGCAGCGCATCCCCCTGATCGAA
This sequence comes from Myxococcota bacterium, assembly GCA_030066475.1. Next base: position 10,432 of record JASJBO010000175.1, on the reverse strand, counting down.
CGGCGCTACGCGGGCGACCCGGCAGCCGCCGCGGTGGTCGCGGGCGCGCGCACCGAGATCGAGACCTATCGCACGCACGCGGACTGCTACGGCTATGTGTTCGTGGTGGCGCGACGAGCCTGATTGGCTGCTCTTCGCGGGTCGGCTGCGGCCGCGAGGAGGGGCGAGTGACGGAAGAAGAGCGCCTGGCTTCGGGGCGGGCGAGAGCCGATGGACGGCGTTCAGCCGGCCGCGGCCTCGAGCACGCGCAGGCTGGGCCGCCAGTCGAAGCGCGTCTCCAGCCCCGCCACGGTGGTCTCGAACGCGCGCTCGGCGACCGCTTGGCGACGGCGGGGGTTCATCAGGTTGGTCGGGATGACCTCGAGGTCGGCCGCGGTCGGCTGGACCAGGAGCACGGGGGTTCCGCTCTGCTCGACGCGGCGGCGCTCCCAGCCGAGGCGCCGGCCGAAGCGGCGCCAGGTGCGGCTCTCGAGCGCGTGGACGGCGCCCGTGAAGCGGTCGACGGGACCCTCGTAGGAGCGGCCCTCGAGCGTCGACATCGGATTCACGCACACCACCAGGTCGAGGCCCTGCCCCGCCAGCAGGTCGAGGTTGGAGACGCTCCACACGCCGCCGTCGACGTAGCGGCGCCCTTCGATGCGCACCGGGGCGAAGAAGGCGGGGATCGCGCAAGACGCCCGCACCGCTCGGGCCACGTCGGTCCGCGGTGCATCGTCGCGGCCCAGCGCCACGCGGCGGCCGCGCTCGAGGTCGACGGCGACGGCCCAGAACTCCCGTTCGGGCCAGCCGCGGGGCTGGACGCTCTCGATCACCTCCCCGATGGTGCGTGTCGAGATGAGCCCTTCGCCGATCAGCCCCGCCACGAACAGGTCGAGCGAGGTGCGGTCCGGACGCAGCAGGGCGCGCAGCACGGCCGCCGGGCTCGACAGCAGCGGGCGCGGCAGCACGCCGGTACGCGGGTAGAGGCGGCGCATCCACTCGCGGTCCGGGTGCCGTTGGAAGCGCGCGGCGGGACCGTCCGGGTCGACCGGCTCGGGGTCGTCGGCGAGCCCGCGACACAGGTAGCGGTACATCAGCGCGCACGGCACGCCGAGGGCCGAGAGCGCGCCGTTCACCGAGCCCGCCGAGGTGCCGACCGTGATGCGCGCCCGGCCGGGGTCCCAGCCGGAGACCTGGCGCACCGCCTCCAGGACGCCGGTGAGATAGGCGTTGCCGATCACCCCGCCGCCGCCGAGCACGAGCCCGATCGCCGGTCCGCGCGGGCTCATCCCTTGAGCGCCAGCCCGCCGTCGACCGGCAGCACCACACCGGTGACGTACTGCGCCTCGTCCGACGCCAGGTAGACGGCCGCGTGGGCCACGTCCCAGGCCTCGCCCATGCGCTGCATCGGCACCGCCTGCTCGCGCATGCGCTTCAGCTCGGGCTTGCCGATCCCGAGCCGCGCCGAGATCCCCTCCATCGCCATCGGGGTCTCGATCAGGCCGGGCATGATCGCGTTGGCGCGGATCCCGCGCGCCGCGTACTGCATCGCGATCGAGCGGGTCAGCGCGTTCACCGCGGCCTTCGAGGCGCTGTAGGAGAGCATCGGGTAGGGCGCGAAGCGCACGGCGGCGAGCGACGAGATGTTGATGATCGCGCCCCCGCCCTGCGCCTCCATCGGCGGCAGCGCGTGCTTGCAGGCGAGGAACATGCTCTTCAGGTTGGTCGCCATCACGTGCTCCCACTGCGCTTCGGTCAGCTCGACCGGCCCGCCCAGGTCGCCGATCCCCACGTTGTTGTGCAGCACGTCGATGCGTCCGTACTGCTCGACGCAGCGGTCGACCATGCGCCGGCAGTCCTCGCCCTGCGTGACGTCGGCGCCAAAAACCGACGCCTCGCCGCCCTCCGTCCGGATCCGCTCCACGGTCTCGGCGGCCGACCCCTCGTCGCGATCCACGGCGAGCACGCGCGCGCCCTCGCGCGCGAACAGGATCGCCGTGGCCCGACCGTTCCCGAGGGTCTCGCCGGGCGTAGAGCCCGCGCCCACCACGATCGCCACCTTGTCGCGCAGTCGTTCGCCCATGTCTCGCTCTCCCCGAAGCGACCCCCGCTCCAGGCCGGTGCAATGCCCGTGCCCGGGAGACGGCCACGGCTGCCGCGCGGGCGGGGCCGAGTGGGCGCTGGCGGCGCGACTGGGGCAATCCGCCCCGGCGGCGGCGCCGTGGCGTCGTCGCGCCGCGCGATGCGCACGGGCCCGGTCAGACCGGGACGACGGAGATCCGGTTCGTCGTGCCCGGCTCGCTGGAGACGCCGGTGGTGGCGACGACGACGTCGCCGGCGCGCGCGTGGCCCTGCGAGCGCAGCCAGTCGAGAGCGAAGGCGATCATCGCCTCGTCGCAGCGCTCGCCTTCGTAGTGGAGCGCCTTCACGCCCCAGTTGATCGCCAGGGCGCGCACCACCCAGGCCGCGGGCGTCACGGCCAGGATGGGGCAGCGGGGGCGGTGCTTGGAGATGGAGCGCGGCGTGAAGCCCGACTCGGTGAGCGCGACGATCGCCGCCGCACCCAGGTGGTGGGCCATGGTGATCGCCGCCTGGCTCGCCGACTCGGTCATCACGTTGGAGGGCTCGGGCTCGATGCGCTGGAGGTGTCCGTAGTCGTCGAGCGACGCCTCGGTGCGCTCGGCGATGCGCGCCATCGTGCGCACCGCCTCGACCGGGAAGCGGCCCACGGCCGTCTCGCCCGAGAGCATCAGCGCCGAGGTGCCGTCGAGGATGGCGTTGGCCACGTCGCTCACCTCGGCGCGCGTCGGCCGCTCGCGCTGCTCCATCGAGCTCAGCATCTGCGTGGCCGTGATGACCGGGCGGCCGCTCGCGACCGTGGTGTGGATGATCCGCTTCTGGACCAGCGGCACCTCCTCGGCCGGGATCTCCACGCCGAGGTCGCCGCGCGCCACCATCGTGCCCGCCGCCACGGCGACGATCGAGTCGAGGTTCCGCTGCCCCTCGCGGTTCTCGATCTTCGCGATCACGGGGATGGGCGCGGCGGCGTCCTCGAGCAGCGCCTGGATCGCGCGCACGTCGCCGGCGTTCTGCACGAACGACGCAGCCACGTAGTCCGCTCCGTGCCCGGCGGCGAACAGCAGGTCGGCGCGGTCGGCCTCGTCGAGCCCGTGGCGCTGGATGGCGTCGTCGGGCAGGTTCACGCCGCGCCGGCTCTCGAGCCGGCCGCCGCGCACCACCCGGCACACCACCGTCTCCGGCTTCACCTCGACCACCAGGAGCTCGATCGCCCCGTCGTCGAGCAGCACCCGGCTGCCCGGCGAGACCTCTTTGGGCAAACCCGGATGGGACACCGAGACCCCGTCGGGCCCGCCGTCGCGCGGGTCGGCGTAGAGTCGGAAGGGCTCCTCGGGCCGCAGCTCCACGGCGCCGCCCGCGAGCCCGCCGGTGCGAATCTCCATCCCCCGCGTGTCGGCCATGATCGCCACGTTGGCCCCGAGCGCGTCCGCCGCGCTGCGGATGCGGTCGATGCGGCGGGCGTGGTCGTCGTGGCTTCCGTGCGAGAGATTGAGGCGCGCCACGTTCATGCCCGCCTCGACCATGAGGCGCAGCGTCTCGGGCGCGTCGCACGCGGGGCCGATCGTCGCGACGATCTTGGTCATGCGGAGCCCGCTCATCCCTCCCCGATCGGCGGGTGCGGCGGGTTGCTGAAGTCCGGCCTCGGGCGCGCCCCGCCTGCGGCTCAGAACGCCCCGCTGATCCGCCCGATCGCCTCGTCGACGTTCTCGCGCGAGTTGAACGCCGAGAGCCGGAAGTAGCCCTCGCCGGCCGGGCCGAAGCCGGCGCCCGGCGTGCCGACCACGTGGGTCTTCTCGAGCAGCGCGTCGAAGAAGTCCCACGAGCCCAGCCCCTCGGGCGTGCGCAGCCAGATGTAGGGCGCGTGCTCGCCGCCGAAGACGGTGAAGCCGGCGCCGCCCAGGCCCTCGCGCAGGCGGCGCGCGTTCTCCATGTAGTAGGCGATCTGCTCGGCGGTCTGCTTGCGGCCCTCGGGCGAGTAGACGGCCTCGGCGCCGCGCTGCACGATGTAGGGCACGCCGTTGAACTTGGTGGCCTGGCGGCGCGCCCAGAGCGCGCGGATCGGGACCCGCTCGCCGGCGGCCGTGGTCCCGTGCAGCTCGCCCGGCACCACGGTGTAGGCGCAGCGCACGCCGGTGAAGCCGGCGCGCTTCGAGAAGCTGCGCATCTCGATGGCGCACTCGCGGGCGCCGTCGATCTCGTAGATCGAGCGGGGCAGGGCGGGGTCCTGGATGAAGGCGTCGTAGGCGGCGTCGTAGATCAGCACCGCGCCGCAGTCGCGCGCCCAGGCGACCCACTGCGCCAGCGTCTCGCGCGGCGCCACCGTGCCGGTGGGGTTGTTGGGCGAGCACAGGTAGGCCAGCTCCACGGCCTGGTCGGGCGGGCCTGGTGCGAAGCCGTTCGCCTCGGTGGCGGGCAGGTAGAGGATGCCCTCGTAGTGGCCCTCGGCACCGGCCCCGCCCGTGCGGCCCGCCATCACGTTGGTGTCGACGTAGACGGGGTAGACCGGGTCGGTCACGGCCACGCGGCAGTCGGCGCCGAAGATCTCCTGGATGTTCCCGCTGTCCTGCTTGCTGCCGTCCGACACGAAGATCTCGTCGCGCGACAGCTCGACGCCGCGAGTCGCGAAGTCGTGCTCGCGGATCGCGTCGAGCAGGAACTCGTAGCCCTGGTCGGGCGCGTAGCCGTGCACGCCGTCGGGCGTGCCCATCTCCTCGGCGGCGCGGCGCATGGCGTCGACGATGGCCGGCGCCAGCGGCAGGGTCACGTCGCCGATCCCGAGCCGGATGATCGCGGCGTCGGGGTTCGCCTCGGCGAAGGCGCGCGTGCGGCGGCCGATCTCGGGGAACAGGTAGCCGGCGGCCAGCTTCTGGTAGTGCTCGTTGATGCGTGCCATGGCGCGCAAGCTAGCAGAGGCGCTACGGGTCGATCAGGACGCCGGGGTTGAGCACGCCGGCCGGGTCGAGCTCGTGCTTGGCGGCGCGCAGCGCGCGGGCGAAGGCGTCGGGGCGCTGCCGGTCGTAGCCGGGGCGGTGGTCGCGGCCCACCGCGTGGTGGTGCGTGATGGTGCCGCCGAGGCCGACGACGGCCTCCATCGCGGCGGCCTTCAGCTCGTCCCACTGCTCGAGCTCGGAGCCGCGGCGGCCGGGCGCCATGATCGTGTAGTAGGGCGCCGGCCCGTCGGGGTAGACGTGGGTGAAGCGGCAGGCGAGGGTGCCCGTACCGCACACGCGCTCGATGGCGTCGCCGACTCGCTCCATTACGCCGGCGTGGAAGTCGGCGAAGCGGTCCCACGGGATCGCGGTCTCGAAGGTCTCGGAGACACCCGAGGCGCGCGCCACGAGGTCGCGCAGGTAGGGGGCGTTGACGAAGGCGCTGCGCCAGGCGCCGGCGGCGCCGTCGCGCGCGCCGCTGCCGCCCTCGCTCGTCCGGGCGCCGCCCTCGGGCAGCAGGCCACCCGCGTCGGCCGCCAGCTCGAGTGCGCGCGCCATCCAGGCGTCGAGCAGGTGGTCGGCCGACTCGAACGCGACGAGCAGCACGGTCTCGTCGCCCGAGCCGGCGCCGGCCTGGCCCGCCTCGCGGGCGTCGAGCAGTCGGCAGTTGGACGGGAACAGACCCGACTGCGACAGCCGCCGCACGGCCTCGGCGCCGCGTGCGAAGCCGTCGTCGCCCGGGAAGCGCACGGCGGCCGACGCGCGGAAGCGCGGGCGGTCCTGCAGTCGCATCCACGCCTCGGTGATCACGCCCAGGATGCCCTCCGAGCCGATCATCAGCCGGTCGGGGCTCGAGCCGGCGCCGCTGCCCGGGAGGCGCCGCGTCTCGAGCACGCCGGTCGGGGTCACGCTGCGCGTCGACTCGACGAAGTCGTCGATGTGGGTGTAGAGCGTGGCGTAGTGGCCGCCCGAGCGCGTGGCGATCCAGCCGCCCAGGGTCGAGAACTCGAACGACTGCGGGAAGTGGCGCAGGGTCAGGCCTTCGGGGCGCAGCGCGTCCTCGAGCGCAGGGCCCAGGATGCCGGCCTGGATGCGCGCGGCGCGCGAGGTGCGGTCGATCTCGAGGATCTGGTCGAGGCGCCCGAGGTCGAGCGAGACGGCGCCGGCGTAGGCGTCGCCCACGGCGGGCTCGACGCCGCCCACCACGCTCGAGCCACCGCCGTAGGGGACGATGGCGATGCGCGCGTCGCTGCACCAGTCGAGCACGGCGGTCACCTCGGACTCGTCGCGCGGGAAGGCGACCTGGTCGGGCACGTGGTCGAAGCGGCGGCGCAGCGCGCGCACCACGTCGCGGTAGCCCTTGCCCATGGCGTGGCCCAGACGCTCGTGGGGGTCGGCCGTGACGATCTCCGCGAGGCTCGCCGGCGGCGCCACGCGCGGCGCGGCCAGCGGGATCTCGTCCACGCGCGGCGGGGCGATCGGCTCGAGCGGCTCGTCGAAGCGCGCGGCCAGTGTGCGCAGGATGCCGGCCTCCTGCTCCGCGTCGGGGCCGCCGTCCTCCCAGCCCCAGCCCCAGAACTTGCGGCGCCGCGTCCCCAAGCGCCTAGCTCCGGGCGGGGGCGAGCAGCGCGAGCAGCTCGCGGTGTGGGACGGGAGCACCCTCCGGATGCAGCGGCTGGATGCACACGTGGTCGGCGCCCGCGTCGTAGTGCTCCTGGATGCGGCGGCGGATGGCGTCCTCGTCGCCCCAGGCCACGATGGCGTCCACCAGCTTGTCGGAGCAGTCGCCCGCGAAGTCGCTCTCGTCGAAGCCCAGCCAGCGCAGGTTGTTCTGGTAGTTCGGAAGCCCGGCGTAGATCTTCATGGCCGCGCGCGCGACGGCGCGCGCCTGGGTCGGGTCGGTCTCGAGCAGCACCTTCTGCTCGGGCGCGAGGATCTTGCCGGCGCCCAGCACCTCGCGCGCGCGCGCCGTATGCTCGGGCGTCACGAAGTAGGGATGCGCACCGGCGGCGCGCTCGGCGGCCAACGCCAGCATGCGCGGTCGCAGCGCGGCGAGCACGACGGGCGGCGGCTCCTGCGTCTCGGCCGCGCGGAACAGCGCCTTCTCCATCGCCTCGAGATAGGCGCGCATCGTCGAGAGCGGCTTCTTGTACTCGTGGCCGCGCACGCCGGTCACCAGGTGCGAGTGCGAGACGCCGAGCCCGAGCACGAAGCGTCCGCCGGTCAGCTCGGCCACGGTGCGGGCGACTGCGTTCGTCGTCATCGGGTCGCGCGCGTAGATGTTGGCGATCCCCGTGGCGAACACGATCCGCTCGCTGTGCGCGCCCAGCCACGCGATCGTCGCGAAGGGATCGCGCCCCACCGCCTCCGGCAGCCAGAGCGCCGAGTACCCCCACCCCTCGAGATCGCGCACGAACGCCGCCGCGTCCGCGGGCGCCATCCCGTCCAGCCACGTCCACACACCCAGCCGCCCCAGCTCCGTCGCCATCGCGCTCCCTCCAGGCCCAACGAGCAGGCAGCATATCGCAACCGCGGCCCCCTACAGCGGGGCGAGGTGGAGGGGCAGGCCGTCCGTGGGCTTGGAGATGGGGGCCTGCTGGACGGGCATGCGGTAGTCGGGGGGGACGCTCCAGCGGAAGCGGCGGGTGAGGTGGAAGAGCACGATGCGGATCTGGAGCTCGGCGAAGCGCAGGCCCAGGCACATGTGCTCGCCGCCGCCGAACGGGAGATAGGAGTGGGTGTGGCGCCGGTGCTCGGCGCGCGGCTCGGCGAAGCGCTCCGGGTCGAACTCGAACGGGGCGCTCCACCACTCCGGCATGTGGTGCGTGTGCAGCGGGTAGATCACGACCATGGCGTCGGCGGGAATCTGGTAGCCGTCCCAGAGGAAGCTGCGCGTCGCCACGCGCGGGATGGTGGAGAGCGGCGGGTAGCGCCGCAGCGTCTCCTGGAGGCACAGATTCAGCGCCTGCAGGCGGGGCATGTCGTCGAAGGCGAGTCCGTCGCCGCCGAGGTCGAGCGACTCCTCGCGCACGCGCTCCTGCCACTCGGGGTGCTTCGCCAGCTCGTAGACGAGCGAGGTGAGCGTGCTGGTGGTGGTGTCGTGCGCCGCCATCATGGTGAAGATCAGGTGGTCGAGGATCTCCGTGTCGCTGAAGCGGCGGCCGTCCTCGCTCTCGGCCCGGCACAGGCGGCTGAACAGGTCGTCGCCCTCGCCGCCGCGCTTCTCCGCCAGCAGGCCGCCGAAGTACTCGAGCATCCACTTGCGCCCCTGGAGGCCGCGGTTGAACTCGAGCCCCGGCAGCGGGAGGCGCAGCACCGACATCGACGCGGCCACGGTGTCCTCGAAAGCGCGGTTCAGCCGGGCGGCGGCGGGCCCCAGCTCGATGCCCAGGAAGATCGTGCAGGCCAGATCGAGCGTGAGCTGCTTGAAGGCGGGAAAGGCCTGGAAGCCGTCGGTGTGGTCGCGCCAGCCGTCGAGCGCGCTCGCGACCGCGGGATTCATGCGCTCGCCGTAGGTTCGCAGCGCCGGCCTGCGGAACGCCGGGCGCATCGTGTTGCGGTGGTGCCGGTGGTCGTCGCCGTCGCGCAGCAGCAGGCCGTTCGAGAAGATGCGCCCCATGATCCGATTCCAGGAGCGCTGTGCGGACAGGTTGCCGTCGCGGTCGAGCAGCAGCATGCGGTTCGCTTCGGGGCCGAAGAGGTGGACCTGCTTCCAGATCCCGAACTCCTGCAGCGCCACCGGGCCGTAGCGCTCGTAGAGCGTCCGGGTCACGTCGAGCGTGTGCATGCGGAAGCGCTGCAGCTGCGACACCAGCTCGAGGGGGTGGACGACGGGAATCCGACGCGGGCGCGAGTCGGACGGCGGCGAATCGGCGACGGCCTGGCTCATGACTTGAGGAGTCCTTCGTCCGACCGATCGGTCGGCCTGAGCGCTGACTGGCGCGGTACGATAGCCGAGGCGCGTCGTGGACACGACGAAGGAGGTCCCATGGCGCGGGTCGTGATCGCCGGGGCCGGTCCGGCCGGCGCCGTGCTGGCCTACCTGCTCGCCCGCCGCGGCGTCGAGGTCGTGCTGCTCGAGCGCCACACCGACTTCGCCCGCGAGTTCCGCGGCGAGGTGCTCCAGCCGGGCGGGCTCGAGCCCTTCCGCCAGATGGGCCTCTGGAAGCAGCTCGAGGCCGTGCCCCACACCACGCTCGGGGCCCTCGAGCTCTACCTGAACGGTCGCCGCGTGGCGCGCGCGGCGTTCGACCCCGAGGCGTTCGGCGACTACCAGCCGCGCTGGCTGTCGCAGCCGGCGCTGCTCGAGATGCTGGTGCAGGAGGCGGCGCAGCACCCGAGCTTCACGCTCGAGCGGGGCGCCAACGTGCGCAGTCTGGTCGAACAGGACGGCCGCGTGGTCGGTGTGCGGCTGGTCGGCGACCGCGAGGTGCGCGGGGACCTGGTGGTGGGCGCCGACGGGCGCAGCTCCGCCGTGCGCCGCCGCGCCGGGCTGCCGCAGCAGGCGGACCGCGCGCCAATGGACGTCGTGTGGTGCAAGCTGCCGCTGCCCGAGTTCCTGGCAGGCGACCCGCACGCGCGCTTCTACGCGGGCGCCGGCCACCTCGCCGTGGCCGCCCCGGTCTACGACGACGCGCTCCAGCTGGCGTGGATCATCGAGAAGGGCAGCTACGGCGAGCTGCGCGAGCGCGGCGTTCCCGAGTACCTGGAGGAGATGGCGCGACACGTCTCGCCCGACCTGGCCGCCCACGTGCGCCGCCACCGCGACGACGGGGTCAGCCCGTTCCTGCTCTCCGTGGTCGCCGACCGCGTGACCGAGTGGACGCGCCCCGGCCTGCTCGTGATCGGCGACGCCGCCCACACCATGTCGCCGGTGGGCGCCCAGGGCATCAACATCGCGATCCGCGACGCGGTCGTCGCCGCCAACCACCTGGTGCCGGCGTTCCGCGAGGGCCCCGACCCGGCCGCGATCGATCGGGCCAGCCGCGCCATCCAGGACGAGCGCCTGCGCGAGGTCTCGCTGATCCAGCGCATCCAGGCGCAGCCGCCGCGCGTCGTGCTGCGCAACACCTGGTGGAGCCGGCTGGCGCTGCGCGCCGCGATGCCGCTGCTGGCCGCCGCCGTGCCGCTGGCCCGCAACGGCCCGCTGTTCCGCCGCTTCGCCTTCGGCGTCACCGATGTCCGGCTGCAGGTCTGATGGACTTCGCTCGCCTGCGGCTCGCTGCGCGCTCCGCCGCTTCGCGGCTGCGCTTGCGGGGGTGCCGTCGAAGGGCTGGTTGCTCTGCGAAGACGGCCTGATGGACTTCGCTCGCCTTCGGCTCGCTGCGCGCTCCGCCGCTTCGCGGCTGCGCTTGCGGGGGTGCCGTCGAAGGGCTGGTTGCTCTGCGAAGACGGCCTGATGGACTTCGCTCGCCTTCGGCTCGCTGCGCGCTCCGCCGCTTCGC
>JASJBO010000174.1 GCA_030066475.1 Myxococcota bacterium | reverse complement strand
CGCGCCGCGCATCACCGCGCAGCAGGACCCCTGGCACTACACCCTGGCGCGCATGGTCGACGCCTGCACGGCCAACGGGATCTTCCCGTACTACGGCCCCTTCGGCGACATCAAGGACACGGTGGCCTGCGAGGACCAGTTCCGCGCCTCCTTCCTGCTGGGCTGCGTCGGCGCCTGGTCGCTCCACCCCGTGCAGATCGACATCGCGCGCAAGGTCTTCACGCCGCCGGTGGACGAGGTGCTGTGGGCGAAGCGCGTGATCTCCGAGATGGGCGACGGCAGCGGCTGCGTCATGATCGACGGCAAGATGCAGGACGACGCCACCTTCAAGCAGTGCCAGGTCATGGTCGAGTCGGCCAAGCGCATCGCCCGCCGCGACGACGACTACGCCGCGCAGTGCGGGTTCGCGGCCGGAGACCTCCGGGACACCTGATCCCCGACGGCGCGGCGCGAGCGCGCGAGCGACCGGGCCCACGCCCTAGTAGGGATCCGGGCGCAGCGGGAGCACGAAGACGTCCTGGGTCTCGCGGCGGCCACGAATCGGCACCCGGGACCGCTTCTCGAAGTCGGCCGCGGCGGGCCGCGCCCCTTCCCAGGTGCTGGAGTCGATCACCAGCGCCGCGTCCAGCTCTCGCGTCAGGCTCTGCAGCCTTGCCGCCAGGTTCGTGGTGTTCCCGATGGCGGTCCAGATCAGGCGGTCCACCGCGCGGATGTTGCCCACGAAGTCCCGGCCCGTGGCGATCCCCACGCCGACGGCGAGCCTCGTGCCCACACCCTTCGAACGCTCGAGTGGCAGCGCGCCGACGGCGTCGACGATCTCGATCCCCGCCTCCACGGCGGCCCGCTCCTTGTGGGCGACCTCCTCGGGCGCGCCGAAGACGGCCATCATGCCGTCCCCGTTGAACTCGACCACGGCGCCGCCGCGCTTGCGCACGATTCCGGACACCGTCTCCGTGTAGCGGTTCACGGTGGAGAAGATCTCCTCGGCGCGGCGACTCTCGGAGAAGCTCGTGTACCCGCGGATGTCGACGAAGAGCACCGAGACGTCGCGCTCGCCCGGGGTCGGCTCGCCGCCGCGAGAGATCTGGTCGGCGACCGCGCCCGGAACGTAGCGGCGCAGCGCCTCCTGCATCTCGCGGCTCTCTCGGATCAGCGCGTCCTGATGGAAGACCTGCAGCTGCCGGGCGACCGTCTCCGCCACGGCGGCGAGCAGGGAGAGGTCCGTCGAGGTGTAGACGTCCCCCGACCGCTTGGGACCCAGGCACAGGAAGGCCGGGAGGTCCTCCTGCTGGCGGATGGAGACGACGACCTCGGCCCCCAGCGTCTCGAGCGACGCCCGGTCGACCGGGGAGAGCGGCGTCTGGTCCGGCCGCCGACCCGCGCGACCGAGGGCCAGCGGCGCGCGGCGCGCGCGCAGCGTGCCGACCAGCGGGCCCGCGGCGTCGAAGGCCGGGGGGACCACGCGCCCTTCGACGAAGACCGGGACGTAGCTCTCCCCGACCACGGCGTACAGCACGCACAGCTCGGGGCGCAGCAGGCGATGCAGCGCCTCGCCCACCTGCGCGGTCAGCGACCGCGGATCCGGGCAGTGGGAGAGCGTCGGTAGCAGCTCGGCGATGCCGCGATCGGCCGCGTAGCGCTCCTTGAAGAAGAGGCGCTCGACCTGGGGTCGGAGTCGGCGCTGGGCCGGAACGATCAGGGCCGCCAGGACCAGCAGGAACGCGGCCTGACCGGCTTCCGGGTCGATCTCGAGCCCCGCCGCCATCGCCTCGGCCGCGCGGGGCACGAGCACGAACGCGGCGCCCACGACGAGGACCAGCAGAACGTTGTAGGACGCGGTCGCGCTGACGAGGCGATCGATGTCGAAGAGGTTGAAGCGCGCGACCGAGACGGCGAGGAAGAGGGGAATCAGCGCGGCGGCCGCCCAGGCCGCGAGGGCCAACCAGAAGAAGCGCGGATCGACCGCCGACAGGATTCCGGCCGCACCGGCCGGGAGGGCGGCGCAATAGGTTCCGAAGAGGACCCACTTGATCTGGCGTCGCTGGACGAGGTCTCCGCTTCGGTAGTTCCGCGTCATGAGGGCGACGCTGCAGACGGAACCGGCGGAGATGGTCGCCACGGCTCCGCGGGCGCCGATGTCGACGGCTCCCAGCACCATGAGCAGGTTGAAGAACCCGTGGACCGCAAAGAAGACGGGCCAGATGCGAGCCCACCACCCGTGCGGCGGGTTGCCGTGCGGAAAGATCCGGGTGAAGCGGATCATCGCGGGAAAGGCCAGCGTGCTGCCAGCGACGACGGCGAGTGCCCAGGCGTAGAAGGCCTCTCGGCTTCCGCCGAAGTACAGGCTCATGAAGGCGAACGGCAGGGCCGTGTGGAGCCACGCCCGCAGCGGCGGGCTGCGCGGCGCCCGGAACAGCAACGCCAGGCTCGTCACGACGAACGACAGGCTCAGCAACAACCCGCCCAGGTAGGCGGTGAGGGGCGCCATCGGAAGGAACGTGCGCTCGCGCCGGGAGCCGCGTTCGACGACCAGGGCGACGCGCCGCCCCCCGGCCCCCAGCTCGCTCGAGAGGGCCGCGAACTCCAGGCGGCCCATGCCGCGGAGGTCGAACTCCCCCAGGCGGACCAGGCGATCGCCGGCCACGAGCCCCGACTCCGCGAAGCTCGCCCGCGCCAACGGGTAGACGCGGCCGGTCGCCGTCAGGTAGCCCGATCCGTCCGTCGGCGCCGAGACACCGATCGCCGGCCGCACGTCGCCTCGGGTCTGGGAGCGCACGGCCAGCCCGAAGCAGATCGCCCAGAGCGGGAACAGGATCCCGATCAGCGCCTTGTCGAGCGGGGCGAGGCTGGTCACGCGCGCGGCCTCCCGGCGACCCGTGCGCGGCGGGCCCGATCGCCAGCGCACCGAGTCCACCGCCATCGTGCCACCCCAGGGGGGCGAATGTCGACGGGAGCAGCACGCCGTCGGGCGTCCCTGCCCATGCGCCGGACCCCGCGCCGGAGAATCCGCGTGCACCCCTTCGACGGCAGGGCGAACGGCGATCCGTTCTTCCGTTCCGCGAAAGGCGCTGTTAGGGTGACGAAAGAACGCTTGCGAGGGGGCTCCATTGGCGAACGTACTCTGGCTCCAAGGCGGCGCTTGCTCGGGAAACTCCATGTCGTTCCTGAACGCGGAGGAGCCCAGCGCCTGCGATCTCGTCACCGACTTCGGAATCAACATCCTCTGGCATCCCTCGCTGGGACTGGAGCTGGGCGAGGGGGTGCAGTCGCTTCTGACGCGCTGCATCAGCGGAGAGACGAAGCTCGACATCTTCGTCTTCGAAGGCACGGTGATCCAGGCGCCCGACGGCACGGGCAACTGGAACCGCTTCGCCGGCAAGCCCATGAAGGAATGGGTCTCCGCCCTCAGCGCGGCCGCCGACTTCGTGGTGGCCGTGGGCGACTGCGCCACCTGGGGCGGGATCCCCGCGACGCCGCCCAACCCCTCCGACTCGACGGGGCTCCAGTTCCTGAAGCGCAGCGCAGGCGGCTTCCTCGGCGAGGGCTTCCGCTCGAAGGCGGGGCTTCCGGTGGTGAACATCCCCGGCTGCCCCGCCCATCCGGACTGGATCACCCAGATCCTCGTCGCCATCGCAACGGGCCGCGCCGGCGACCTCAAGTTCGACGAGCTCAACCGGCCGGCCACCTTCTTCACGAGCTTCACCCAGACGGGCTGCACCCGGAACATGCACTTCGCCTACAAGGTGAACGCGCCCGGCTTCGGCCAGCGCAAGGGCTGCCTGTTCTACGAGCTCGGCTGCCGCGGCCCCTTCACCCGGTCGCCCTGCAACCGCATCCTGTGGAACCGCGTCTCGTCGAAGACGCGAGCCGGCATGCCCTGCATCGGCTGCACCGAGCCCGAGTTCCCGCACCACGACCTGATGCCGGGCACGGTCTTCGCGACGCCTACCACGCTCGGGCTGCCGAACGAGGTGCCCACCGGCTTCGACAAGCGCACCTACCTGACGCTCGTGGCAGCCGGCAAGGGCGCGGCGCCTCAGTGGTCCAAGGAAGACATCTTCGTCGTGTGAGCGACGCACGCACAGTACGGAAGGGAGCGAGCACATGACCACCGAAATCATGGAGATCTCCCCGGTCGGTCGCGTCGAGGGAGACCTGGACGTGCGGGTCGAGATCGACGACGGCGAGGTCGTGAACGCCTGGACCCAGGCGGAGATGTTCCGCGGCTTCGAGCTCATCCTGAAGGGCAAGGACCCGCAGGCCGGGCTCGTGGTCACGCCGCGTGCGTGCGGGATCTGCGGCGCCTCGCACCTGACCTGCGCCGCCTGGGCGCTCGACACCGCCTACGGCACGCACGTCCCGCGCAACGCCATCATCGCCCGCAACCTGGGCCAGATCACCGAGAGCCTGCAGAGCCAGCCGCGCTACTTCTACGGCCTCTACGCCATCGATCTCACCAACGAGAAGTACAGCGGCTCGCCCCACTACGAAGAGGCGGTGAAGCGCTTCGCTCCCTTCGTCGGCTCCTCCTACGAGCTCGGCGTCACCATCAGCGGCAAGCCCGTCGAGATCTACGCGCTGCTCGGAGGGCAGTGGCCCCACTCGAGCTACATGGTACCGGGCGGTGTCATGTGCGCGCCGACGCTCACCGACGTCACCCGCGCCTGGGGCATCCTCGAGTACTACCGCCGCAACTGGCTCGAGCCCTGCTGGCTCGGCTGCTCGATCGAGCGCTACGAGGAGATCCAGAGCTACGACGACTTCATGGCCTGGATGGAGGAGACCCCCGAGCAGGCGGCCAGCGACCTGGCCTTCTACTGGAAGGCGGGCCTCGACTACGGCCTCGACAAGTACGGCGCGGGCGTCGGCCGCTACATCACCTGGGGCTACCTGCCCCACGAGGACAAGTACCAGGACCCGACCATCGAGGGGCGCAACGACGCCGTCATCATGAAGAGCGGCATCTACGACGGCGCCTCGGACACGCACCTCACGATGTCTCAGGACCGGCTGCGCGAGAACACCATCCACAGCTGGTACGCCGAGGGCGAAGAGCAGGTCCACCCCTACGAACGCACGACACGGGCCATCGCCAAGAACGCGGCCGACTTCGACGGCGCCTACAGCTGGTGCACCGCGGTGCGCGACATCGAGTACGGGCGCCTGGAGGCGGGGCCCTTCGCGCGCCAGATGGTCGCTGGAGGCACCCACGGCCACGGCTGGCAGCACCACGACCCGTTCATCCTCGACTGCTACAAGAAGCTGGGTGGCGCGAGCCTCCACCTGCGGCAGCTCGCGCGCATGCACGAGACCATCAAGCTCTACCGCGAGGCGGAGCGCTGCCTGCGCGAGTTCCGCCTGGACGAGCCCTTCTACCAGAAGCCCAAGCCCCGGGACGGACGCGGCTGGGGCGCCACGGAGGCGATCCGCGGTGCGCTGGCGCACTGGATCGAGGTCGAGGACGGCAAGATCAAGAACTACCAGATCGTCGCGCCCACGACCTGGAACGTGGGTCCGCGGGATCAGGACGGCGCGCGCGGTCCGATCGAGGAGGCGCTGATCGGAACACCGATCGCCAACAAGCACGACCCCGTGGAGGTCGGGCACGTGGCACGGAGCTTCGACTCTTGCCTGGTCTGCACGGTGCATGCGTACGACAAGAAGACCGGCGAGGAGCTGGCGAGCTTCCGGACCACCTGAGCCCGCCCGCGTCCAACTGGTCGCCTCGCGTCCGTCGCGAGGCGCGGAGGCCCCCTTGCTGGCCGTCATCGGCTGCGGAAACACGAACCGCGAGGACGACGGCGTGGGCGTCGTCGTCGTCCAACGCCTGGCCGACGTGCTGCGGCGCCGCCCCGTTCCCGGCGTTCGGGCCTTCGACTGCGGCACGGGCGGCATGGACGTGATGTTCGCCGCCCGCGGCGCCCAGGCGCTCGTGCTGGTCGACGCCTGCCGTTCGGGCGCCGACCCCGGCGCGATCTTCGACGTCCCCGGTGAGATGCTCGAGAGCCTTCCGGAGCCCTCCTACAGCCTCCACGACTTCCGCTGGCAGCACGCGCTCGCGGCCGGCCGGAAGATCTTCCGCGACGACTTCCCGAGCGAGGTGCGCGTCCGTCTGGTCGAGGTGGAGCGCACCGGCTTCGGTCTCGAGCTCTCGGACCCGGTGCGCGCGGCGGCAGACCGGCTCCACCAGGAGTTGCTCGCCCTCGTCGCCCTTCACGACGCGGCTGGCCGCAGCGCGGTCGCGGCCCGGGAGACGCGAGCGTGAGCCTGCCCGAACCGAGCGCGCACGTGCAGGCCACGCTCTCCGAGGTCACGGCGACCGGTCGTCCTCCCCTCGAGCGCGCAGAGGCGCTCGTCGACTTCGCGCTCGATCTGCAGCGCAAGCCCAAGGCCCCCCAGGACCTCTTCGACGCGCTGCATCTCTACGACCGCGCCATGGAGCTGGCGGCCGAAGACCCGGTGGCCCGCGCGCGGGTCCTGGCGGGTCGCGGCTCGGCGCTACGGCGCCTCCCGGGCGGCGGCAGCGACTCGCTGCAGGAGGCGCAGCGGGCCTTCGAGGCCGCCCTGCCCGTGCTGCGCGAGCAGGGCGACGCCGAGGAGGTGGCCGAGGTCGAGACGAGCCTGGGCCTGGTGCTGCAGGCGCTGGCCGGGGTCGGCCTGGCCGCGCTGCCGAAGGCGATCGAGCTCTACCAGAGTGCGCTCCGGACCTTCCGCCTCGACCGCTTCCCGCGCGAGTACGCGGTCATCCACAACAATCTCGCCACCGCCTACCTCTCCATGCGGCTGGCCCCGGAGCAGGACCAGATGCGCGAGGCACTCGCGGTCCAGTCCTTTCGCGAGGCGCTCAAGGTCGTGACGCTCGAGGAGGACCCTAGCGAGTACGCGATGCTGCAGAACAACCTCGGCAACGCGCTCCAGGCCGTCCAGACCGCCCACCGCTTCGAGAACCTGCTGCGCGCCGTCGAGGCCTACGACGAGGCGCTCAAGGTCCGCACCGAGTACGACACCCCGGTCGAGTACGCCAATACCCTCGCCAACAAGGCGAACGCGCTGATGAACCTGCCCGACGACTTCGACGCACCAGAGCGGGGCAACCCCGAGAACCTGGCCCGCGCCGTCGAGCTGCTGCGTACGGCGCGCGCGGTCTTCATCGCCCATCAGGTGACGGACCGGGCTGGGGTGGTCGCGGAGCTGATCGACGAGCTGTCGCGCGATCTCCTCCAGCAGACCGGGGGGCCCGGATGAGCGAGAGCCGGCCGGAGCGCAGCCTCGAGGCGCTGGTCGGCGACCTCGAGTCCCTCGAGCGCGTCGTCGAGAGCTGGGACGAGCCCGGACACCGGCAGGCCGTGCAGGCTCTGCGCACGACGCTCGAGGACATCCAGGCCGGGGCCTTTCGGCGTCTGATCCAGTCGGTCAAGGCCTCGCCCGAGGGGCTGGCGGCCCTGCGCGCCGCGGTCGACGACCCCTGGGTCTTCAACGTGCTGAGCTACCACGGCCTGCTGCGCCCGCCGGAGCCGAGCCTTCACGACCGGATCGAGGCCGCCCTGGCTTCGGTGCGCCCCGCGCTCGCGGGCCACGAGGGCGACGTCGAGCTCGTGAGCGTCGATCCGCCCGAGGTGCGAATCCGACTGCTCGGCACCTGTGACGGCTGCAGCTTCAGCGGCGATACGGTCCGCCTCGGCATCGAGAAGGCGATCTTCGAGGCGGCGGCCGAGATCACGAAGGTGAGCGTCGTGCAGGGCCGCGGCTCCGGGCTGCTGACGATCAGCAGTCCCGACACGAGCCCCTTCGCGCGGCCCTGGGAGGACGCCGGCCCGCGCGAAACGGTGCCCGAGGGCGGCACCCGGGTGGTCGAGCTGGCGAAGGCGAGCGTGCTGCTCACCGCGATCGGGGGGGAGCTGCGCGCCTACGCCAACGCCTGTGCCCACCTCGGCATGCCCCTGGACGACGCGGAGCTCCGCGACGGCGTGCTGACCTGTCCCTACCACGGCTTCCGGTACGCCCTCGACACCGGCGAGTGTCTGACCGCGCCCGACGTCCAGCTGCCGCGCTATCCGGCGCGGGTCGAGGACGGCCGCGTCCTCGTGCAGGTGCCCTGAGCCGTGAGCGTCTCGCTGTCGATGACCGAGATGCACGGGGCGCCCGTACTCGGCGCCGGCCGCCCGCTGCTCGCGCCGCAGGGTCCCGCCGTCGTGCTGGGCGGCGTGGATCCGCTCGCGGGGGCGCTGGCACCGGGCCGCGCCACCCTCTTCGGCCCCCGCGGCGCGCGCCTCTTCGCGGACGGGGCGCTCTACGTGGCGGATACCGGCCACCACCGCGTGCTCGGCTGGCGGGAGCGACCCGCGGAGGACGGCCTCGCGGCCGACCTGGTGCTGGGTCAGCCGGACTTCCTCCGCGAGGGCCGCAACGCGCTCGGCGAGCCCAGCGCCCTCACCCTGAACGTGCCCACCGGGGTCGCGGCCTGGGGAGCGCACGGCCTCGCCGTCGCGGACGCCTGGAACCACCGCGTGCTCGTCTGGTACGAGCGGCCGACCGAGAGCGGTGTTCCCGCCGACCTCGTGCTCGGTCAGCGCGACTTCGCCGGAGGCGAGGCGAACCGCGGCCGCGACACGGCGAGCGCCGACTCCCTGCACTGGCCCTTCCAGGTGCTGCTCGCGGGCCAGCGCCTCTACGTCGCCGACGCGGGCAACCGGCGCATCCTGGTCTGGCACGAGCGGCCCGTCGAGAACGGCCAGCCGGCCGATGGTGTGCTCGGCCAGCCCGATCTCGTCTCGCGCAGCGACAACGGCGGCGTGGGCGTCGGGCCCTCGGGCCTGCGCTGGCCCCACGACCTCGCCGTGCACGAGGGCAACCTGCTCGTCGGCGACGCCGGAAACAACCGGCTGCTGCTGTGGGACGGGCTGCCGGAGCGCGACGCGCCGCCGGCCCTCGTGCTCGGACAGGCGGACTTCGCGCAGGCCGAGCACAACCAGGGGCGCTACTGGCCCGACGCGTCGAGCCTCAACATGCCCTACGCGCTCGACGCCGCGGGCGGCCGCATCGCCGTGGCCGACACGGCGAACTCGCGGCTCCTGGGCTTCCGGGCCCCGCTGCGGAGCGGCATGGACGCCGTCGAGCTCACCGGTCAGCCCGACTTCGGTCGCAAGGGCGACAACCGCTGGTCGCTGCCGGTGCGCGACAGCCTGTGCTGGCCCTACGGCCTGCAGCTCGCCGGAGACACGGCCGTGGTCGCCGACAGCGGCAACCACCGGGTCCTGCTCTGGCCGCTCGCCGCCGACGTCGGAGAAGCGACGTGACCGGCGCGGTCCTGCGCATCCGCGGGCGCGTCCAGGGCGTGGGCTTCCGGCCCACCGTGGCGCGGCTCGCCCGGGCCCGGGGCCTCGAGGGCTTCGTGCGCAACGACGGCGGCGGCGTGCTGATCGGCCTCGCCGCCGGCCACGACGCCGAGGCCTTCGTGGCCGAGCTGCTCCACGCCCTGCCGCCGCTCGCCCGCATCGAGGCCGTGGAGCGCGACGCGGGCGCGGTGCCCGCCGGCCGCGGCTTCGTGATCGAGGGCAGCAGCGCGGGGACGCCCCGCACCGACGTCTCCCCCGACACGGCCACCTGCGCGGCCTGCCTCGAGGAGGTCTTCGCTCCCACCGAGCGCCGCTACCGGTACCCCTTCACCAACTGCACGCACTGCGGGCCGCGCTTCAGCCTGGTGACGGCCATCCCCTACGACCGGGCGAACACCACCATGGCCGATTTCGCCCTGTGCGACGCCTGCCGAGCGGAGTACGCCGACGAAGCCGACCGCCGTTACCACGCGCAGCCGGTCGCCTGCCACGCCTGCGGTCCGCGGGCCCGGCTCGAGCGGAGCGACGGTCGGGCCTTCAGCGCCGAGCGCTACAGCATGCTCGACGAGGTGGACGCCGCGGGCGGCCTGCTGCGCAGCGGCGAGATCGTGGCGCTCAAGGGCCTGGGCGGCTATCAGCTCTGCTGCGACGCCACGAACGCCGAGGTGGTGGCTCGGCTGCGCGAGCGCAAACGGCGCCCGCATCGGGCCTTCGCGCTCATGGTGCGCGACCTCGAGGTCGCGCGGCGCTACGCGGTGCTGCGCCCCGAAGAGGAGACGCTGCTCGAGAGCCCCGAGGCGCCCATCGTGCTGGCGCCCGCGTGCCCCGACGCGGCGCCGCCGGTGGCCGAAGCGGTGGCGCCGGGCCAGCACCGCCTCGGCATCATGCTGGCGACGACGCCGCTCCACGCGCTCGTCATGAAGCGAATCGACCGTCCGATCGTGTGCACCAGCGGCAACCGGAGCGACGAGCCCCAGTGCATCGACGACGCCGACGCGCGATG
The DNA here is from genome assembly GCA_030066475.1 of Myxococcota bacterium. Next base: position 5,800 of record JASJBO010000174.1, on the reverse strand, counting down.
TCGCCTCGCCCCCATCGCCGACTGGATCCTGGCGCACGATCGCCCGATCCGGAACCGGGTCGACGACTCGGTCGTGGCCTGGATGGACGGCGCCCCGCGCGTGCTGCGGCGTGCCCGCGGCTACGCGCCCGTCTCGGCCGCTCTGCCGCCGGGCTTCGAGGACACGCCGCCGATCCTGGCACTGGGCGGCGACCTCAAGGCGGCCTTCGCGCTCGCGGCGCACGGTCGCGTGGTGGTCTCGCAGCACCTGGGCGACCTCGACCACCCGGAGGCCTTCGCCGCCTACCAGGACGCCCTCGACCTGCTCTCGCGCCTCTATGAGCACAAGCCGGAGGCCGTGGCCTGCGATCGCCACCCCGGCTATCGCTCCCACGAGATGGCCAGTCGGCTGGCCCGTGCGCGGGGCCTGCCCACACTCCCGGTCGTGCACCACCACGCCCACATCGCCGCCTGTCTCGCCGAGCACGGCCGCCCGCGCAGCGCGCCTCGCGTGCTGGGTCTCGCGCTCGACGGACTCGGCCTGGGCGAGGACGACACGCTCCAGGGCGGCGAGCTCCTGTGGTGCAGCTACGACGGCTGCGAACGGGTCGGCACGCTCAAGCCCGTCGCCATGCTGGGCGGCGACCGCGCCAGCCTCGAGCCCTGGCGGAGCCTCTACGCGCATCTGCGCGCCGAGCAGTCGTGGGCCGAGCTCGACGCCCACTTCGGCGACACGGAGGTCGTGGCGTACCTGCGCTCGAAGCCCGTCGAGCTCCTCGAGCAGATGCTGGAGCGCGGCCTGAACGCGCCGCTCGCGAGCAGCGCCGGCCGCCTCTTCGACGCCGTGGCCGCCGCGCTCGGGATCTGCCGCGAGGGCATCTCCTACGAGGGGCAGGCGGCGATGCAGCTCGAGGCGCTCGTCACGAAGGAGGCGCTCGCCGAGGCGCAGCGCGAGCCCTACCCCTTCCCGGTGCCGCGGCTCGGTGGCCAGGGCCTCCCCTACGTCGAGCCCCTCTCGATGTGGCGCGCGCTGCTCGGCGACCTCTGGGCCGGCGTCGATCCCGCGCTCGTGAGCGCGCGCTTCCACGCCGGCTTCGCCACGGGCCTGCTGCGCATGGTGTGCCAGGCGGCGGAGCGCCGGGGCGCGCGCACGGTCGCCCTCAGCGGCGGCTGCTTCCAGAACCGCATCCTGCTCGAGCTCGTGGCCGACGGCCTGCGCCGCGCCGGGCTCGAGGTCCTCGTCCACCGCAGGCTGCCGCCCAACGACGGCTGCCTCGCCCTCGGGCAGGCCGTGCTCGCCGCGGCCGCCCTCGCCCCGCCGGGCGGCAGCCCGGCGCAGGAGCGCGGCTCCGGCCGCTGACGGAGTGCTGCCATGTGTCTCGGAATTCCCGGTCGTGTCGTCGCCATCGAAGACGCCGAAAAGGCGCTGGGCCTGGTCGAGGTCGGCGGCGTCCGGCGCGTCACGAATCTCCTCTGCGTGCTCGACGGGCGGAGCCCCGAGGATTGCGTCGGCGACTGGGTGCTCGTGCACGTGGGCTTCGCCATGAGCCGGATCGACCCGGAGGAGGCCGAGCGCACCCTGGCGCTCCTCGAGGAGATGGGGGAGGTGCAGGAGGAGCTGGCGGCGATCCGCGCGAGCCAGCCACCCGCGCCCCCGCCCTTCGGTCCGGGCGCGCGGGAGACCGCGAAGGAGGGCGCGTGATGAAGTACGTGGACGAGTTCCGGGATCCCGCCGCCGGACGCCGCGTGGTGGAGGACATCGAGCGCCTGGCCGCCCGCCTCGAGCGCACGCCCGACGAGCCGCCGCTCAAGATCATGGAAGTCTGCGGCGGGCACACCCACTCGATCTTCAAGTTCGGCCTCGAGGAGATGCTGCCCGACGCCATCGAGCTGGTGCACGGGCCGGGCTGCCCGGTTTGCGTGCTGCCCGTGGGGCGCGTCGACGACGCCATCGCCATCGCCGAGCACCCCGAGGTGATCTTCGCGACCTTCGGCGACGCCCTGCGCGTGCCCGGCTCGAAGAAGAGCCTGCTGCAGGCCAAGGCCGAGGGAGCCGACGTGCGCACCGTCTACTCGCCGGCGGACGCGCTCGCGCTCGCCGAGCGCCACCCCGACCGCGAGGTGGTCTTCTTCGGCATGGGCTTCGAGACCACCGCGCCGTCGACGGCCCTCACCGTCCTCGACGCCGTGAGCCGGGGAATCGGCAACTGGAGCGTCTTCTGCAACCACATCACCATCGTGCCCACCCTCCAGGCGATCCTCGACGCGCCGGACCTGCGTCTCGACGGCTTCATCGGGCCGGGACACGTCACCATGGTGATCGGTCTCGAGCCCTACCGCTTCGTCGCCGAGAAGTACCGCAAGCCGATGGTGATCAGCGGCTTCGAGCCGCTGGACGTGCTGCAGTCGCTGCAGATGCTGCTGCGCCAGCTCGTGGAGGGACGCTGCGAGATCGAGAACCAGTACGGCCGGCTGGTGCGCCCCGAGGGCAACCCGGCGGCCCTGCGCGCCATCACCGACGTCTTCGAGCTGCGTCCCTTCTTCGAGTGGCGGGGTCTGGGCTCGATCGAGCACAGCGGCCTCGCCCTGCGGGCGCCCTACGCCCGCTTCGACGCCGAACAGCGCTTCCCGACGCCGCGGCTCTCGGTCGCCGACCCGAAGGCCTGTCAGTGCGGCGAGGTGCTCACGGGCGCGATCAAGCCCTGGGACTGCAAGGTCTTCGGCACCGCCTGCACCCCGGCGACCCCGATCGGCGCGTGCATGGTGTCCAGCGAGGGGGCCTGCGCCGCCTACTACAACTATGGCCGGCTCAGCACGCTGCGCCGAGAGGAATCGAGCCCCTGATGCCCGAGCCCGCCGAGCATCCGCTCTTCCAGCGGGTCGAGCGCTTCCGCCAGCGCGCGGGCCGCGTCAGGGGCGACGTGGTCGATCTGGCCCACGGCGGGGGCGGCAAGGCCATGCGCGACCTGATCGACGACCTCGTCGTGCGGGCGCTCGGCGGCCCGGACCTCCAGATCGACGAGGACCAGGCCCGCTTCGACCTGGCGGCGCTCACGGCCCGGGGCGATCGGTTGGCGTACACGACCGACTCCTACGTCGTCACCCCGCTGGAGTTCCCGGGCGGGAACATCGGCGCCCTCGCGGTGAACGGCACGGTGAACGACCTGGCGGTGGGCGGCGCCCGACCCCTCTACCTGAGCTGCGCGCTGGTGATCGAGGAGGGGCTGCCCATCGAGGTGCTGCGCCGCATCCTCGAGAGCATGGGCGAGGCGGCGCGCGCAGCCGGCGTGGCCATCGTCACGGGCGACACCAAGGTCGTGGCCCGCGGCGCCGCGGACCGCCTCTTCGTCAACACCTCCGGCATCGGCGTGATCCCCTCCGGCGTGCACGTGGGCGCCGATCGCGTGCAGGCGGACGACGTCGTGCTGGTGAATGGCTACCTGGGCGACCATGGGGCGGCGATCCTGGTGGCGCGCGGCGAGCTCGAGCTCGAGACCGACATTCCGAGCGACAGCGCGCCGCTCCACGGGCTCGTCGCCGAGCTCCTGGCCGAGGTCGACGTGCACGCCATGCGCGACGTCACGCGCGGCGGTCTCGCCGCGGTGCTGAACGAGCTCGCCCTGTCGAGCGAGGTGGGCATGGTGGTCGACGCGCAGGTCCTCCCGGTGCGACCCGAGGTGCAGGGCTTCTGCGAGATCCTCGGCCTCGATCCGATCCACCTCGCGAACGAGGGCGTCGTGGCCGTGGCCCTGCCCGCGGCGCAGGCCGAGCGCGCCCTCGAGATCGCGCGGGCGCATCCGCAGGGGGCGCAGGCCCAAGTGGTCGCGCGCTGCCGGGCCGAGCCGCCGGGCGTCGTCACCCTCGACACCGGCTTCGGCGGCGAGCGCATCCTCGACATGCTCGTCGGCGAGCAGCTCCCGAGGATCTGCTGATGCACGAGCTCTCGCTCACCCGCAACATCGTCGCGATCTGCGCCGAGCGGGCCGGCCGGCGCCACGTGCGCACCGTACGGCTCCAGGTCGGGAAGCTCGCGGGTGTGGAGGTCGCAGCGCTGCGCTTCTGCTTCGACCTGGTGGCGGAGGGCACGGTGCTCGAGGGAGCAGCGCTCGAGATCGACGAGGTGGAGGGGCGGGGCGAGTGCACGGAGTGCCACGAGCTGCTGCCGCTCGAGCACCTGGTGGCCGTGTGCGGCTGCGAGCGGCGTGCGCCGCTCGAGCTCGTGGCCGGTGAGGAGCTCCTGATCAAGGAGATGGAGACGGAGGACTGAGCCATGTGTGCCACCTGCGGCTGCCAGGACGGGGCGACGACGACGGTGATCGATCCGGAGACGGGCGAGCACAGCCACGTGCTCGCCGACGGCACGGTGGTCACCCACTCGCACTCGCACGCGCACTCTCACACCCATGCACACGACCACACCGCCCACACCCACGCGCACGAAGACACGTCGCACACCCACCGGCACGACCCGGCCACGGTCGTGGCCCGGGCCCCGGCCGAGGTGCACGCCATCGAGACGCGGGTGCTGGCGAAGAACGACCAGCTCGCGGAGCGAAACCGCGCCTTCTTCCAGGGCCGGAGGCTCTTCGTGGTGAACCTGATGAGCAGCCCCGGCGCGGGCAAGACGACGCTGCTCGAGGCCACCTTGCGCGGGCTCGAGGGCGACGCGGCGGTGCTGGAGGGCGACCAGGAGACGGCGCACGACGCGGCGCGGATCCGCGAGACCGGCGCCCCGGCAGTGCAGATCAACACCGGCACGGGCTGTCACCTCGAGGCGGACATGGTGTGGCACGGGCTCGAGCGCCTCGACCCGCCCAGCGGCGGCACGCTCTTCATCGAGAACGTCGGCAACCTGGTCTGCCCGGCCCTCTTCGACCTCGGCGAGGACGTGCGCGTGGTCCTCTTCAGCACCACCGAGGGCGAGGACAAGCCGCTCAAGTACCCGCACATGTTCCGGCGGGCGGACCTGGTGCTCTTCACCAAGACCGACCTGCTGCCCCATCTCGACTTCGACGCCGCGCGGGCCCGCGATGCCGTCGCGCGGATCGCACCCGACGCCGAGGTCCTGGACCTGTCGGCGCGCACGCGAGAAGGCATGGACGGCTGGCTGGCCTGGCTCGACGAGCGCCGGGCGAGCGGACGCCCGCCCGCTGCCGATGCGCGAGTCCATCCGCCTCAGGAGAGACAGCATGGCGAGTGACGAAGACGTAAGGGAACGACTCGACCGCCTCGAGGCCAAGCTGGAGCGCATGCTCCGGATGCTGGAGGAGCGTGGCAACGGCCACGACCGCAGCGACACCGCGCTCGGGGCTCCGCTCTCCGTCGGCGCCGGCTCCGGCCTCGCCCCGCTCGCCGAGGCCACGGCGCGCGCCGCCGCGGCGCACGCCGAGGTCGAGGGAGCCGAGGCGCTCACCGATCGCCTCACCGAGGCGGCGCTCGAGCTCACCGACCCCGACACGCTGCGCAGCCTGACGCTCCTCGCGCAGCTCGCACCGCGCATCGAGTACGCGGCCCAGGCGGCGGCCGCCGCACCGGCGGTGCTCGACGACTTCCTGCACGCGGCGCACGAAAGTCTCGAGAGCCGCGGCGTGCGCGACCCGGGCCAGAGCCTCGACGCGGCGACCGATGCGCTCATCGCACTCACGCGGCCCGAGGCCCTGGAGGCGCTGGGGCGCGTGGGCGAGATCGCGCCCCACCTCTCCGGGCTGGCGGCCGCGGCGGCGCAGGCCACGCAGGCGCGGGCCGCGGTCGAGGGCGAGGCCGCGCTGCACGAGCGGCTGCGCGAGGCGGTGCTCGAGCTCAGCGACCCGGAGGTGCTCGA
>JASJBO010000178.1 GCA_030066475.1 Myxococcota bacterium | reverse complement strand
AACGGTCCGCGTCCGGAGAGCGGTGCCGGTGGGCACGTCGAGCCTCACGGTGACCGCCCTCGACGTGTCGGGGGCGGGCGTAGCGCGCCAGGTCACGGTGTTCCGCGTGGCACCCGAACGGACCGCCGGCCGCGAGCTCGGCCTCGGTCGCTACCACGCGCTGGTGATCGGCAACGAGAACTACGCGAAGATCGAGCCGCTGCGCACCGCGCGGGCCGATGCGGAGGCCGTCGCCACCCTGCTGCGCAACCGCTACGGCTACGCGGTCGAGCTGCTGCTCGACGCCGACCGCGCGACCATCGTCTCGACCCTCGCGAGGTACCGCGCGGAGCTGACGCCCTCGGACAACCTGCTGATCTACTACGCCGGCCACGGTGTCTTCGATCCCGAGGAGGACCACGGCTACTGGCTTCCGGTGGATGCCGAGCGCAACGACCCCAGCGCCTGGGTGGCGAACGCGAGCGTCACCCGGCAGCTCAAGGCGATGGAGGCGAAGCACGTCCTGGTGGTCGCCGACTCCTGCTACTCGGGCACCCTGATGCGCGGGCTCGCCCGCGTCGGGCGCGACCCCGGCCACCTCGACCGACTCGTCTCGCGCCGCTCGCGCACGGCGCTCACCTCGGGCGGCGACGAGCCGGTGGCGGACGGCAGCGGCCCCCACTCGGCCTTCGCGGCCGCCTTCCTGCGGGAGCTCGAGCAGAACGAGGTCGTGCTCGAGGCCGCCGAGCTGTTCCAGAGGGTGCGGCGGGCGGTGGAGCTCGAGTCCGCCCAGCGGCCCCGCTACGCCCCGATCGTGAGCGCGGGGCACGAAGACGGCGAGTTCCTGTTCGTGCCGGCGCCGAACGTGGCGGCGGCGCCGCCGCTCTAGATCCCGTCGGGGAAGTGCTGGCGCAGGGAGCTGCGCACCGCGGCGTCGATGGCATCGGTGTCCAGGCCGACGGCGCTCTGCAGGGCGCGGTCGGCGGTCTCGCCGCGGCCGAGCGCGTCGAGCAGCGCCAGGCGCTGGTCGCGGGTGGAGTGCTCGTGCAGCCAGGCAGCGGTGGCGGTGGCCTGGAGGTAGGCGAGTCGGGCCGCGCCCTCGCGCAGGCCGCCGAAGCCGGCGGCGAGGTCGCGCAGCGGAATCCAGGCGCCGGACTCGATCTCGCGCACCAGTGCGGCGATCTCGCTGCGCGTGAGGCCCCGCTGGCGGCGCGCCGCGCGCTCGGCCAGCTCGGCCAGGCCCTCGTTGAGCCAGAACGGGCGGTGGCCACCGGCGCGCTCGGCGAACACGGCGTGGGTGTACTCGTGGAAGAGCAGCGCGCGCAGCGCGCCCGCCGGGTGCGCCGCCGACGCGACGTGGATGCGCCCGTCGTAGAAGCCCACCGTCGGGAAGCTGAAGCGGTGGCGGTGCGCGGCCAGGTAGGCGGCCTTGCCGTAGAGCACGACGCCGGTGCGCTCGGTCGGGCGCACCCCGAGCGCCTCCGCGACGTGGGCGTGCGCCTCCTCCAGGTAGCCCACCACGGTGCGCGCGTAGTCGGGTGAGGCGCGCCCCAGCTCCTCGTCGTAGTGGATCCGGAAGTGGACGCTGTCGGCCGCCACCAGCCGCAGCGGACCGACCTGCTCGCTGGCCAGCCGGCGCTCGTCGCCGAGGGCGGCCAGGCGCCGCTCGGCCGAGGCGCGCCAGTCGTCGTAGGCGTCGCCGGCGTGCGAGAGGAACGCCCTCAGGTGGGCCTCGGCCGACTCGTAGCGGCCGCGCTGGCGGTCGAGCAGGGCCAGGTACCAGTGCGCCTCGGGCCGCGTCGGGGCGATCCGCAGCACGCTCTCGAGCGTGGCCGCGGCGCGCGCGGTCTCGCCGCGGCGCAGGTCGTCCACCGCGCCGCGCAGCACGCGACCGACGCGGTCCTCCTCGCTGCTCGTGCTGCGCTCCAGCCGCTGCGGCTTCGGGTCCGCGACGTCGCCGGCCCACAGGCCCATCGTCTCGGCGTCGCCACCGCGCCGGGCGGACTCGGGCACGCGCGCGGGGTCGTCGGTCACCCGAGTGCGGCCCGACTCGTCGACCCAGACGTACAGCTCCGCTGCCGGCCGATCGACCAGCAGCAACACGCCGGCAGCGAGCGCCAGCAGCGGCAACGCGACACGTCGGCTCATCGGAGTCGTTTCGGCCGCCCGGGCCGGTCGGCTGAGCGGCCTGGCTGGTGGACTTCGCTCGCCTGCGGCTCGCTGCGCGCGCCCAGCGGGCGCTTGCAGGGGGCTTCTGCCGCGCAGACTCCTAGCGGCCCTTGGCGGCCTCGGCGGCCAGGTGCCCCAGCTCCGGAAGCACGAGCTTCTCGAGCGCCAGGCGGATCGCCGCCCGCGAGCCCGGCAGCGCGAACAGCACGCGGCCGCGCGCGGTGCCGGCCAGCGCGCGCGAGAGCATCGCCGCGGAGCCGATCTCCTCGTACGAGAGCTGCCGGAACAGCTCGCCGAATCCGGGCAGCGGGCGATCGAGGATCGGCTGGATCGCCTCGGGGGTGACGTCGCGCGCCGCGATGCCGGTGCCGCCGGTCAGCAGCACGGCGCGCACGTCGGCGCGCATGATCGCCTCGTCCACCGCCTTGCGGATCGCCTCGATCTCGTCGGCGACGATCACGCGCGCCAGCACCTGATGCCCGCCGCCCTCGAGCAGCTCGGCCAGCAGCGCGCCGCCCGTGTCGTCCTCGAGGGTGCGGGTGTCGCTCACCGTGATCACCACCGCGGGCACGCTGCGCGGCGCGTGGTGGCGGTGGCGGTGCGCGCTCGAGGGGTGCTCGCCGCTCATGCGTGGTCGTCCACCCAGTAGGCACCGTCGGTGGCGACCTCCTTCTTCCAGATCGGCACGGTCTCCTTGAGCGTGTCGATCGCGAAGCGGCAGGCCTCGAACGCCTCGGCGCGGTGCGCCGACGCCGCGGCGATCACGACCGCCAAATCCCCGATCTTCAGGTGGCCGGTGCGGTGGGCGATCGCGACCCGGGTGCCGGGCCAGCGCCTGGCCGCGCGATCGCAGATGCGCTCCATCTCCTGGAGCGCCATCGGCGGGTAGGCCTCGTACTCGAGGTGCTCGATCCGGCGCCCGCGCGCCTCGTTGCGGACGGCACCCACGAAGGTCACCAGGCCGCCCGCGTCGGGGCCCGTCACACGCCGGGCCACCTCGTCGGGATCGAGCCCGCGGTCCGACAGCGTGCAGCGCGTGCCACCGCCCGCCACCGGGGGCAGGAAGGCGACCTCGTCGCCGTCCGCCAGGGGCGCGTCCTCGGCCGCGAACTCGCGGTTCACCGAGACCCGGACGCGGGCGCCGAGCGCCTCGAGCGCCGGGTGGGAGGCGCCCAGTCGCCTGCGCAGGTCGGCCACCGAAGCGCCCGGATCGAGGGCGACCTCGAGCTCTCGCGCTCCGGACGCCTCGCGCAGCGACCCGAACAGCAGCACCTGCACCTGCATGGCCGGAGCCTACCCTGCGCGCCGTGCGGGCTCAACGCAGGGGCGCGGGCGTCCGATCAGCAGGAGATGGACGTCGAGGTGCGCAAGCGACTCCGCGGCCAGGTCGAGCGGGTCCTCGACCGGCTGCGCCCGGGCCTGCTGGCCGACGGCGGCAACGTCGAGCTGGTCGGCGTCAACGACGGCGTCGTCAGCGTGCTGTTCCAGGGAGCGTGCGTCACCTGCCCCGCCCAGCTCGCGACGCTGCGCTTCGTGATCGAGGCGACGCTCCGCAAGGAGGTCCCCTCGGTGGAGCGCGTGATCCCGGTCGAGCCGCGGCCGTAGCCGCGGCGCCGCCCGGGGACGACGCCGCGCACCGCCCGTCGCTCAGCCGCCCGTCGGGGGCGGCTCGTTCTTGGCCTTGTGCTTGCCGCCCGGCAGGGCCTCGAGGCCCCGCGCAGCGACCTCGCCGCCCTTCATCTTGATGCCGCCGTTCACGATCGCACCCTCTTCGACCGCGAGGCTGCCCGCCTCGATGTCGCCCTCGATGCGCGCCGTCTTGTGCAGCACCAGCTGCTGGCTGGCGAAGATGTTGCCGACCACCGCGCCGCTGATCGCCACGTGGCGCGAGCGGACGGTGGCCTCGATCTCACCGGTCTCGCCGACGACGAGGGTGTTCTCGCTCGAGATCTCGCCGCGGAAGCGGCCGTCGATCCGCACCGTGTCCTTGAACGTCAGCTTGCCCTCGAACTCGGAGCCCTGGTCGATGAAGGCGCTCAGGTTGCTCCCGCTCGTGGTCGGTCTGGTCGTCGTCTCCGGCATGCTCTCCCCCTCGCTGCGGCCCTTCCGGAATGCCATCGCACCTCCTTCGACCCGCGGCCGCGGGTCACGCTCGCCCCATCGGCTCCAAGGCCGAGGGACTTGAGCAAGCGGCCGGCAGAAGCGGCGCGAAGTGCGCGTCGGGCCAGAGCAGCGGGCCAGCGGGGCTCGGGGGATTCGCCTAGACTCGGCCGCGCATGTCGCCGCCCGGTTCCGATCCCGCCGCCGTCCTGTGGCGCGGCCTCGAGCAGGGCCGCGTGCACTCGGCCTACCTGCTCTCGGGCGGAGGCCCCCGTCCCCGCGAGCTGGCGCTGCGCTTCGCCCGCGGTGTGGCCTGCGAGGCGGACGGGCCGGAGCGCCCCTGTGAGGCCTGCGACGGCTGCCGCCGCTCACTGCCGCGCGAAGAGGTGGCGCTCGACGGCACCGGCAAGAAGGGCCCGCTGCTGCGCCACGTCGGCGAGCACCCCGACCTGCTGTGGGTCGAGCGCGGTGCCGACGACACCCGCGTGCGGATCGGTCAGATCCGCGCCGTGCAGCAGGCGCTGCGGCTGCGCGCCCACGAGGGCGGCTGGCGCGCGGCGGTGATCGCCGACGCCGAGTGGCTGAACCAGGAGGCGCAGAACGCGCTGCTGCGGCTGCTCGAGGAGCCGCCCCCGAGCACCACGATCGTGCTGGTGGCCGCCACCTCGTCCGGCCTGCTCGCGACCGTGCGCTCGCGCTGCCAGCGGGTGCCGCTGCGCGCCGAGGCCGAGGCGGACGACGAGACGCTCGCGGCGCGGGGCGAGCTGACCGACCGCATCGACGGCATCGGCGGCCTGTCGGTGCCCGACGTGCTCGACTGGGCCGAGGAGTTCCGCGGCGCGCGCGCGCCGGCGGCCGCGGCCACCCAGGCGCTGCTCGAGGGCGCGGGCACCTGGCTGCGCGACCGCGTGGCCGACAAGGTGCGCGGTGGCGACACGGGGGTCCGGCGCGAGCTGGAGGCGTTCGCGCGCATCCAGGGCTGCCGCAAGTCGCTGGCGCAGCGCAACGCCAATCCGCAGATGGTGGCCGAGCGCGCGCTGCTGACGCTGCGCGAGGTCGCGCGCGCATGAGCGAGACCGTCTTCGTCACGACGCCGATCTACTACGTGAACGGCGACCCGCACATCGGCCACACCTACACCACCGTGGTGGCCGACGCGCTGTGCCGCTATCACCGGCTCGCCGGCGACGACGTCTTCCTGCTGACCGGCACCGATGAGCACGGCGACAAGATCGCCGAGGTGGCGGCGCGCGAGGGCGTGGCGCCGCGCGAGCTGGGCGAGCGCTACTCGGCCGCGTTCCGGACCGCCTGGGACGAGGTCGGCATCGCGTACGACCGCTTCATCCGCACCACCGACGCCGAACACGTGCGGGCCGTCCAGCACTTCCTGGCGCTCGTGTACGAGCGCGGCGACATCGACTTCCGCGAGTACGAGGGGCTCTACTGCGTCGGCTGCGAGCGCTTCCTGACCGACCGCGACCTGGTGGACGGGCTGTGCCGCGACCACGAGCGCCCCCCCGAGCCGCGCGCCGAGGCGAACTACTTCTTCCGGATGAGCGGCCACTTCGGCTGGCTGGTGGAGCACATCCAGAGCCACCCGGACTTCATCCAGCCCGAGCGCTACCGCAACGAGGTGCTCGGCATGCTCCGCGACGAGAGCGGGCTCGGCGACCTGTGCATCTCGCGCCCGAAGAGCCGCCTCGACTGGGGCATCGAGCTGCCCTTCGACCGCGACTACGTCTGCTACGTCTGGTTCGACGCGCTGATCAACTACCTCACCGGCATCGGCTATCCCGAGGGACCCGACTTCGCGCGCCGCTGGGGTGCGGCCGAGCACCTGATCGCCAAGGACATCGTGAAGCCCCACGGCATCTTCTGGCCCACGATGCTGCGCTCCGCCGGGCTGCCGCCCCCGCAGCGGCTGCACGTGCACGGCTACTGGAACGTCGACGCGCGCAAGGTCTCGAAGAGCCTCGGCAACATGGTCTCGCCGCTCGCGATGCGCGACCGCTACGGCTTCGAGGCGTTCCGCTACTTCCTGCTGCGCGAGATGGTGTTCGGCCTCGACGCCAACTTCACCGAGGAGCTGCTGGTGAGCCGCATCAACGCGGACCTCGCCAACAACCTCGGCAACCTGGCGAGCCGGACGCTCGACATGACGGCGCGCTACGCCGAGGGCCGGGTTCCGGAGCCCGCCTTCGAGGAGGACGAGGAGCGCGCGGTGGCCGCCGCGGCAGCGCGGGCCGCCGACGCGGTGGACGGCCACGTGCGCGCGCGCGAGCTGCACCGGGCGCTCGAGGCGGCGTTCGGCCTGGTCGACGCGGTCAACCGCTACCTGGACACCCGGGCGCCCTGGAAGGCCGCCAAGGAGCCCGACGGGGAGCCCGTCGTGCGCACCTCGCTCTACACCTCGTGCCAGGCGCTGCGCAGCGTCGGGCTGCTGCTGGGCGCCTTCCTGCCCGAGACGGCGGCGACGCTGCTCGAGCGCCTCGGCCAGCCGGACGCGCTCGCCAGCGCGCGCCTGCCCGACGACGCGCGCACCTGGGGCACGCTGCCGCCGGGAACCGCCACCCACAAGGGCGCCGCGCTGTTCCCCCGCGTCGAGCTCCCCGAGGAATACTAGGTCTTGTGGCTCGACAGCCACACGCACGTCACGGCGCCCGAGTTCGACGCCGACCGCGACGAGGTGCTGGCGCGCGCCTGGGAGACCGGCCTCGACGCGATGATCGCGATCGGCGCCGGCTGGGGCGTCGAGTCGAACGCGGCCGCCGTGGCGCTGGCGGAGCGCGACCCGCGCGTGTTCGCCGCGGTGGGCGTGCACCCGCACGACGCGAGCGAGCTCGACGACGGCGCGCGCACCCGGCTGCGCGCCTGGCTCGACCACGAGCGGGTGGTGGCCGTCGGCGAGTGCGGCCTCGACTACCACTACATGAACTCACCGCGCGAGGCGCAGCGCGCCGTCTTCGCCGAGCACGTGGCCTGGGCGCGCGAGCTCGACCGGCCGGTCGTGATCCACGTGCGCAGCCCGGGGCCCGAGGCGTTCGAGGAGCTGCTCGACATCTGGACGCAGGAGGGGGCGGGCGCGGTGTCCGGCGTCCTGCACTGCTACACGGGCACCCTCGAGTTCGCCCGGCGCGCCCTCGACGCGCGCCTCGACGTGTCGTTCTCGGGCATCCTCACCTTCAAGAACGCGGGCGAGCTGCGCGAGGTGGCGGCCGCCCTGCCCCTCGACCGCCTGCTGGTCGAGACCGACTGCCCGCTGCTGGCGCCCGTGCCCCACCGCGGCCGGCGCAACGAGCCGGCCCACGTGCGGCACGTGGGCGAGGTGCTGGCGACCCTGCACGGCGTCCCGCTCGAGGCGGTGGCCGCCGCCACCTCGCACAACGCGCGCCGGGTGTTTCGCCTGCCGCCCGCGGAGGCGGCCGGTGGCTGAGACCGACGCGGTCCTCGCCCTGGCGGTGCAGCTGGCTCGCGAGGCCGGGGCGATCCAGCGCGAGCGCTACGAGACCGATCTGGAGATCGACACCAAGAGCGCGGCGATCGACCTGGTCACCGAGGTCGACCGCGCCTGCGAGGCCCACGTGATCGAGGCCCTGCGGCGCGAGCGGCCCGGCGACTCGATCCTCGCCGAGGAGGGCGGAGGCGGCGAGGTCGCGGGCGCGAGCTGGCGCTGGGTGATCGACCCGCTCGACGGCACCACCAACTACGCGCACGGCTATCCCTGCTTCTGCGTCTCGATCGGCGCGGAGCGCGACGGCGAGCGCACCGTCGGCGTGGTCTACGACCCGCTGCGCGACGAGCTGTACGAGGCCGTGCGCGGGGGTGGCGCGCGGCGCAACGGCCAGCCGATTCGCGTCTCGCGCGAGACCGATCTGTCGCGCGCCCTGCTCGTGACCGGCTTCGCGTACGACGTGCGGCGCAGCGAGCGCGACAACCTGGCGCAGTTCGGCCGCGCGCTCAAGCGCGCGCGCGCGGTGCGGCGCGACGGCAGCGCGGCGCTCGACCTGTGCTACGTGGCCTGCGGCCGCTTCGACGGCTACTGGGAGCTGTCGCTCGCCGCCTGGGACGTCGCAGCGGGCATCCTGATCGTCGAGGAGGCGGGCGGCACGGTCACGAACCTGACCGGCGGGCGGGTCTCGGCCCCGCGCCACGAGATCGTGGCCAGCAACGGCGGCATCCACCAGGCGCTGCGCCGGGCGCTCACCGATCAGTCGTAGCGGACCTCGCACTCGCGGGTGGTCGGCCGCCCCTGGCAGGTGAGGATCCAGCCGTCGGCGACCTCGTCGGGGTCGAGCGCGCTGCACTGCTCCATCACCACGCGCCCGCGCACCAGCCTGGCCATGCAGCAGCCGCAGTAGCCCTCCTCGCAGGCGAAGGGCGGCTGCAGGCCGGCCGCGCGCGCCGCCTGGAGGATCGAGCTGCCGGCCGGAACCGGGATCTCGTGGGTCTTGCCATCGAGGTGCAGGACGAGGGTCTCGGGGACGCCTCCGGCCTCGCCTTCCGCGGGGCCGGCGGCCACCTCGGGCGTCTCGCCGTCGGGCGGCGAGACGAAACGCTCGACGAAGACGCGGTCGGCGTCGGCCCCGAGCTCGTGCAGCGCGCCCTGCACGAGGTCCATGAAGGGCCCCGGGCCGCACAGGTAGAAGTCGGCGTCCTCCCAGCCGTGGAGATGTCCCCGGACGGCGGCGGGCTCCACGAAGCCGCTCTCGGCGTCGAGGTGGTGCACGATCTCGAGGCGCTCGGGGTGGCGCTCGCGCAGCGCGGCCAGCTCGTCGCGGAAGATGACCGAGTCGGCGTCGCGGTTGGCGTAGAGCAGCCGCACGCGGCGCGCCGTCGTCGCCAGCGCCGTCTTCACGATCGAGTAGAGCGGCGTGATGCCGCTGCCGCCGCCGAACAGCGCCAGCGGCCGCTCGCTCTCCGGCCGCAGCACGAACCGGCCCGCGGGCGCCTGCACGCGCAGCCGGTCGCCGGCCGAGACCCGGTCGTGGAACCAGTTCGAGACGCGGCCGTCCTCGACCCGCTTCACGGTCACCGTGTGCTCGTCGTCGCAGTCGGGCGAGCTCGAGAGCGAGTAGCAGCGGCCGAGCGTCAGCTCCCCCCACGGCACGTGGAAGGTCAGGAACTGTCCGGCCCGGTAGCGGAAGGTCTCCCGGAGCGCGGGCGGCACCTCGAGCACGAAGGAGCGGGCGTCGTGGGTCTCCTCGACCACGCGCTCGATGCGCAGCTCGTAGGCATTGGAGTCGCGGCCGGATTGCATGCCGCGGAGGCTAGCAGGCCGCGGCGGGACGCGACCGACGCAGCGCGGGCGGGAACGCCTCGACCCCGCGGCGCGGCCTCGTGCGTGGCTGGTTCGGGGACGGCGGGCCTGCGCTACACAAGAGCGGCCATGCATGCTGCCCTCCCCGCTCTCGCCCTCGGGCTGGTGCTCGCCGCCGCGCCCGCTTCCGCCCAGGACAACCTGTTCCGGAACTCCCAGCTCGACGAGGACCTCACCGACTGGTCGGCGCCCACGGGATCGCTGATCCAGTGGGAGGCGGTCGACGTCGACGACGCGCCGGACTCGGGCTCGTTGCTGCTCACGAATGCCGCCGAGGCCGGGGGCGGGCTGGCGGCGCAGTGCGTGCCCGTGTCCGAGGGCGAGATCCTGGAGTTCGGGGGCTGGGTGAACGTGCTGCCCGGTCAGGACCAGATCGCCGGCGTCGCCGGGATGGGCGGCAACTGGTTCTCGGACGCGGACTGCACGAGCTTCCTCGCGCTCGAGTTTCCGCAGACCAACGGCGTCTTGACCCAGACGGCCGGGGTGTGGACGGAGGTCCGGTCGGCCCGCGTGGACGGGGAGGAGGTGACGTCGACGTTCCCGGTGCCGGCCGGAGCGAACTCGGTGCTCGCCGGTCCGCTGGTCCTCATCCTCGGCTCCCCGGTCCCGTTCAGCGCCCGGTTCGACGACCTCTTCTTCCGGGTCGTTCCCGAGCCCGAGGCTGGCGCCGCGGGGTTGACGGCCTGCCTCGCGCTCGCGGGGCTGGCGGCGCTGCGGCGCCGCTGAGCCGGCGCGCTAGAGCTCGGGCGGCGTCGGCACCGCCTCCATCGGAATCGGCTCCACGGCGGCCGCGCCCTCGATCTCCTTGGAGACGAAGCGGTTGCGGAACGCCTCGAGGCTCACCGGCAGGTGCTCGGCGAGCTCGTAGTCGAGCTGGTAGACGATCTCGCGATCGGGCACGCGGGCGTAGATGCGCTCGGCCTCGAGGGTGCCGAGGTGCACCTCGGCCAGCAGCGGCCCCTGCTCGGCCCCCTCGGGCGGCGCGCCGAAGACGCGCAGCGCGGCGTTGGGCGGCGCGAGCCCGACGCCCGCCAGCTCGTCGGCGCCCATCGACTCGGCGGCGATGTCGGCCGCCTCGAGCCGCGCCAGCTCGGCCACCAGCCGCGACGCGTTGCCCGCCGCCATCGCCTCGGGTGAGGTGGTCCAGCCCGCGTCGTCGCGCGTTCCGGTGATCGTCTCGACCCGGCTCTGGCCCTCTGCCTCGTCGTGGAAGACGATCTCGAAGCGCGTGGCGTCGGTCGCCACGAAGTTTGCCAGCTCCTTGAAGCGGAACGCCGCGACCCGGCGCGGCAGGCTCTCGTAGCGCTCCTCGGGGATGCGGTAGAGCACCGGCTCGGCCCCGCGCGCGGCGCGCGAGGCGGCGTCGAGGGCGTTGCCCACGCGCAGCTCGTGGCGCAGCGGGGCGGCGCCCTCCTCGCTCGCGGGCTGCAGCAGGGCCACCTTCCAGGCCGGGCGCTCGAGCCCGGTCTCGGCGTCGGGCGGCGGCTCGTCGACGAAGCCGGTGGCGCGCAGGAAGGCGAGGTCCGAGAGCAGCGTCTCGACCGTGCTCTCGTCGGCCGCGGACTCGAGCGGCGCCAGCAGCCGCCAGGCGTCGCCGCGCTTCTCGAGCACCACGCCGCCGCCCTGCCAGTCGACCTCGATGCGGTCGATCGCGGTGCGGTCGAAGCGGATCGGCCGCTTCTCGCGCAGGTCGTCGAGGGCCTTCTCGAAGGCGTTGGTGCGGAACGTCGCTACCGTGTAGACGCTGTCGTCCGCCCCGGTCGCGGCGTAGCTGTTGGAGCCGAGCGGCGTCTTGCGTCCGATGCGCAGCTCGTGGTCGGTGCCGCCAGCGCGGAAGCGGACCAGCCGGGTCTCGTCGTCGAGCCCGTACACCGAGAGCGCCTGCGGATCGTCGATCGCGCCCTCGCTCTGGATCTCGGCCAGCGCGCTCGCCATGGCGTCCACGCTGGTCGCGTCGGCGAGCGCCTCCACCGGGGCCTCGACGCGCCAGACGCCCTCGCTGCGCGCCACGCGGGCGTCGCGCCCGTCCGTGGTGCGGAGCGCGATCGCCTCGACCGCCCCGCTCTCGACGCCGGGGAACAGGCGTTTGGCGAGCGCCTCGGCCTCGAGGCGCTGCTCGCCCCCGCGGATCTCGTAGAGGTAGACGAAGGCGCCGAGCGCGACGGCCACGACGAGCAGGATCCCGGTGGTGCGCGGATTCATGGGTCCTCAGCGCCCCGGCGCGCGGCGGCGCATCCACCAGGCCAGCACGCCGACCACCGCGATCGCCTCGGGCAGGACGAAGAGCGAGAGGTAGCGGATCTGGCTGAACTGCTCGGTCGAGAGCGTCAGGCGCGAGGCGCGCGACTGCACCGGGCGGATCGAGATGGCCTCGACGTCGCCGATCAGCCAGTTCACGCTGTTCAGGAACAGATCGCGGTTGCGGTAGGCGTCGAGCATCTGGTTCGAGGCGAAGTCGGAGTCGCCGAACACGACCAGGCGCGGCTCGGCGTCGCCGGTCGTGGGGCTGCCGTTCAGGCCGGGCCGGCCCGCCAGCGCGATCGGCACGGGACCGCGCAGGTCGTCGGCGCCCAGCTCCGCCTGCCCCTCCGCGAACAGCAGGTCGAGGTCGCGCTCGGCCCAGGAGTTCGAGCTGGTGCGCACGATCTCGGTGAAGGCGCCGCCGCCGTCCGCCTTGGCCTGGACGCTGCGCGCCATCGGGAACAGGGTCACCTCGCGCATGTCGGCGGTGATCTCGTGATTGCCGTACTCGCCCGCCAGCGGCGACATGGCCTGCCCGAACATGCCCTGCACGCGGTCGACGATGGCGTCGTCGCCCACCGTGACGCCCCAGCGCGCCAGGGCCTGGTCCACGTCGCTGTTGGAGCGCGGATCCACCATGGCCAGCACCGCGCCCCCGCGCGCCAGATAGCGGTCGAGCGCGTCGTGCTCGACCGGCAGCAGCGGCCGCGTGGCGCCGGCGATCACCACGGCGTCGGCGTCATCCGGCACGTCACCCTTCGCCGCCAGCAGCAGCGTCTCGAACCGGTAGTTCTCGTTGCGCAGGGCGTCGGCGGCGCGCGCGAAGCCCTCCTTGTCGTCGGCGCCCTTCCCCTCCACGGGCCGCTCGTTGTGGCCCGAGAGGAAGTAGATCTTCTTCTCGCTGCCGCGGGTGAGCGAGACCAGCGCGTTGGTCAGGCGCTCCTCGCCGACCTCGTCGATCTCGACCGACTCGTCGCCGATCGCGACGCGGATCAGGCCCTGCCCCAGCGCCTCGGGCGTGATGCCGAAGCGCTCCACCAGGTCGGGCCGCGCGTTCGGATCGGCGAACTCGACCTGGAAGCGCTCGCTCACGTACTGGTACTTCTCGAGCAGCTCGCGCGCGGGCGGCTGCTGGAGCTTGGGGAAGAGCGCGACCACCTCGACGTCGCGCTCGAGCCCCTCGAGCACCTTGTGGGTCTGGTCCGAGAGCGAGTGGATGCCGGCCTCGGAGACGTCCCACTTCACGTGGTAGCGGTTGGCCAGGAAGCCCAGCATGGCGATGATCCCGATCAGCACGATCGTCTGCACCACGGCGCTGGTGCCGTACTTGCCGATGCGCCGCCCCTCGCCCGAGCTGAGCCGCTCGCGGATCGTTTCGACGTTGGTCGCCACCGCGCCCACCAGCAGCGCGATGCCCACCGCGAAGTTGGCCCAGATCCAGGTCAGGTCGGTGGGCGCGCCGGCGAGCAGCAGCAGCACCGAGAGCAGCCCGAAGACGACGAAGACGAGCCCGAGGGCCCCGAAGAGCGCCGGCCAGCCCGTCATCTCAACGCCACCGCGCGGATTCGACCGCGGTCTTGGCGAACACCAGGAACGCCGCCGTCAACACCGCGAAGTAGGCCAGATGCTGTGTGTCGATCAATCCCATCACCATGCTCTCGAAGTGCTCCGCGGTGGAGAGGTAGCGGAGCAGGTCACCCAGGGCGTCCGAGCCGGCCGCGCCGCCGGCGGCGCCCAGGTCGGCCAGGAAGCCCAGCATCCAGAGGATCAGCAGCAGCACGAACGCCAGGAAGAACGCGATCAGCTGGTTGCGCGTCACCGAGGACGCGAACGCGCCGATCGTCACGTAGACGACGCCCACCATCCACAGCGCCGCGAGCCCCGAGAGCACCTTGGCGGGCTCGGGACCGGGGTCGCTGTAGAGGAACAGGATGCCGGGGAAGAGTGCGAGCAGGAGGACCAGGAGGGTCACGAAGCCCGCGGCGGCCAGGAACTTGCCGATCACCAGCTCCCAGATCGTGATCGGGCTGGTGAGCAGCAGCTCCTGGGTGCCGTTGGCCTTCTCCGCGGCGAACAGCCCCATCGTGATGCCGGGCACCAGGAACAGCAGCACCACCGACATCACGTGCAGGAAGGGCGCGACCACGTGGTCGTTCAGGTTGAGCTGCTGGAGCTGGTCGGTCATCTGGAAGGCCTGCAGGCGGATCACGTACTCCTGGAACTGGAGCAGGCCCGAGATGAAGAAGAAGCCGGCCAGCACGGTGAACAGCACCAGGATCGCGTAGGCCACCGGCGAGGCGAACAGCGAGCGCAGCTCGCGGCCGGAGATCGCGGTCACGTGTCTCACGCCTGGGCCTCCCGGAGCGGCGCGGCCTCGGCCGGCGCCTCGCGCGCGGTCTCGCGGGCGAACACCTCCTCGAGGCTGGCGCCCGCGCTCTGCAGCTCGACGAGCGGCTGGTCGATCACCTTGCGCCCGCTGCTGACGATGATGACGCGCCGGCAGATCGCCTCCACCTCGGGCAGGATGTGCGTCGACAACACGACCGTGTGCGCCGGCCGGCCGTCCTTCTGGGCCGAGGCCAGCTCGGCGATCAGCGCGCGGATCTCGCGGATCTGGATCGGATCGAGGCCGACCGTCGGCTCGTCGAGGATCAGCACCGGCGGGTCGTGCACGATCGCCTGGGCGAGCCCGACGCGCTGCCGGTAGCCCTTCGAGAGCGCCCCGATCACGCGGCGGTGCACGTGCTTCAGGCCGCAGCGCTCGATCGCGCGGTCTACGGCCGTGCGGCGCTCGGCGCGCGGCACGTCCTTGAGCCGCGCCACGTACTTGAGGTAGCCCTCGACGCTCATCTCGGGGTAGAGCGGCGGCGTCTCCGGCAGGTATCCCACCGCGCGCCGCGCGGCGAGCGGGTCGCCGAAGATGTCGTGGCCGGCGATCTCGGCGGTGCCGTCGGTCGGCGGCAGGAAGCCGGTGAGGATGCGCATCGTGGTGGTCTTGCCGGCGCCGTTCGGCCCCAGGAAGCCCACCACCTCACCGGGCTGCACCGAGAAGGAGATGCCGTCGAGGGCGACGAGATCGCCGTAGCGCTTGGACAGTCCCCGGGCTTCGATCATCGGGTCGTTCTTGCTCCCAGTCCGTTCAGGAAGAGGTCGACCACCGCGTCCACGGCGCCGCGGTCGGTGGCGGCTTCGTCCGCCTCGGCCGGCAGCTGGGTCACTCCCAGCACCTGACCGGTGATCATCGTCTCGAGTGCGCCGATGAAGGCCTGGCTCGCCAGCTCCGGATCGAGTCCCGCGCGCAGCTCGCCGGCCTCCTGGCCCGCGCGCAGGATGCGGGCCACGCAGCGGAACAGACGCCCCACGGCCCGCATTTGTTCAGGCTCGGCGAAGCGCGACGAGCGCTGGATCTCGAACACCAGCACCTTCACCCAGTCGGGGCGGTGGCGGTAGGCCAACAGCACCAGCGAGGCCAGGCTCCGCAGCTTCTCCGCGCTCGAGGAATCCGCGGCCTCGATCTCGTCGACCACCCCCAGGAATGCGGCCCAGCGCTCCTCGAAGATGGTCTGGAGGATCTCGTCCTTGTTCTTGAAGTAGTGGTAGACCAGCCCGTAGGCGATCCCGGCCTCGCGCGCGATGTCGGACACCCGCGCGCCGTGGTAGCCGGAGCGCGCGAAGACCCGGATCGCCGCCTCGAGGATGTGATCGCGCTTCTCGCCCCGGGCAGGGCGCGGCGCGGTCGGCTCGAGGGGCGTCGGCAGCATTGCAGCGGGCGAGCGCGCCATGACGAGTGGCCGAGGTCCCCCTGGGTTGCGAGGTGGCGCAGTCTAAACGCGTCATCGGGGGCGTCAATGGCCCGGATTTGGTGGGCCCTGGGGGACTCCGATACCCTGGCGAGCATGAGACGGCTGCCCCTCGCCCTGCTCGCGGGCCTGCTGCTGGCCGGTCCGGCGCTCGCCTCCGGCCCGCGCGCCGGGGGACCGGACGAGATCGAGGCGTGGCGAGGCCGCAACTGCACGGCCCC
>JASJBO010000177.1 GCA_030066475.1 Myxococcota bacterium | reverse complement strand
GCCCCTTGCACGCGCCCGGCGGGCGCGCGCCGTGAGGCGAAGCCGAAGAAGTCCGTCGGCATGGGTAGCAGACCGGTGTCGGCTAGGCTTCGCGGCGCCGCGGGGCGCGAGACGCCGGTGCGGACGGGTCGGTGCGGACGGGTTGGGGGAGAGCTCGATTGGCGGGCGCGCTCGACGAGGCGCTGGGGCAGGCCGCGGCCCGCTGGGTGGGCGCGGTGCAGGCGCGCGCCCGCGCCGTCGTCGCGGCCTGTGCCGGCATCACGCTGGTCGTGCTCGCGCTGCTCCCGGGACGCCTGGGCCTGAACGCCGACGAGAACGCGATGTTCTCGGAAGACGTCCCCTACTTCCAGCAGCGCATCGACGTCTACGGAGCCTACCCGCTGCTCGCGGACCCGATCGTCGTGGTGCTCGACGGCGAGACCGTGGATGCCGCCGTGGACGGAGCCGCCGCCCTGGCCGCCCGGCTCCGCGAGGACCCGGCGCGCTTCCCGCGCGTCTTCGTGCCGGGCGGCGGGCCCTTCTTCGAGGCGCACGGTCTGCTGTACCTGAGCGCCGACGAGCTCGAGGAGTGGGTGGATCGCCTGGTGCGCGTGCAGCCCTACCTGGCGGCGCTGTCGCGCGACCCGAGCCTGCGCGGCTTCTTCGACCTGCTGCGCCGGGCAAGCGAGGCGGTCGCCGCGGGCGAGCTGTCGCAGGTGGACCTGAGCGACGCGCTCGAGCGGGTCAGCGCGGCGACCGCGGCGGTGCTCGCCGGGCGCCCCTACCGGCTGGCCTGGTCCGACGTGATCCTGGGCCACACGCCGACGCCGAGCGATCGGCGCCGCTTCGTGATCGTGCAGCCGCGCATCGACTTCTCGCGCGTGCGCCCCGCCGAAGACACCATCCGGGGGATCCAGGAAGCCGTGGCGGCCCTCGGCCTGGCCGAGCCCGCGGGCGTCCGCGTGCGGCTCACGGGGATCTTCCCGCTCTCGTACGAGGAGGCGGACCTGGTCGGCGTCCAGTCCGCCCTGGCCGGCGCGGCGTCCTTCCTGCTGGTGTCGCTCGCGCTGCTCGTCGGGCTGCGCTCGGGGGCGATGATCGGCGCCGCACTCGCCACGCTGCTGGTCGGTCTCACCTGGACGGCGGGCTTCGCCGCCCTCGCGGTCGGCCAGCTGAACCTGGTCTCGGTCACGTTCGGGGTGCTCTTCATCGGCCTCTCGATCGACTTCGCGATCCACGTCTGCATCCGCTTCGACGAGATGTCGCGCCACGCGCCGCGGGGTGCTGCCATGCAGGCCGCGGCCCGCAGCGTGGGCGGCTCGCTCACGATCTGCGCCGTCAGCACCGCGATCGGGTTCTACGCCTTCGTCCCGACCGAGTACCGCGGCGTGGCCGAGCTGGGCCTGATCGCGGGCACCGGCATGTTCATCACGCTGTTCGTGAACCTGACCCTGCTCCCCGCGCTGCTGGCGCTCGGCGCGAACGGCAGGGCCCGGCGCAGCGCCGGCGTGCCGCTCTGGCAGGCGGAGGGCTGGCTCGGCTTCGCGGTGCGGCATGCGCGCGCGGTCGTGCTGGGCGCCGTGCTGGTGGCGGCGGCCGCCGCCTGGCTCGCCGCGCGCCTCGAGTTCGACCTCAATCCCCTGCGCGTGCGCGATGCCAGCACGGACTCGGTCCAGGTGTTCAACGAGATGCTGGCCGAGGGCACCGCGTTCCCGTGGAACCTGAACGTGGTCGCGCCGAGCCTGGGCGAGGCGGACGCGATTGCCGAGCGCCTGCGCGAGCTGCCCGCGGTCGACCAGGCCGTCACCCTGTCGAGCTACGTCCCGGAGGACCAGGCGGCGCGGCTCGCGGTGCTCGCGGACGCGGGGCTCCTGCTGGGGCCGGTGCTGGAGATGCCGGAGCCGGGCACGCCTCCCGACCGGGACGCGCAGCTGGCCGCCATGGCGGCGCTCGCCGAGGGGCTCGCGGCGCTCGAGCGAGCCGACGTGGCGCCGGCGCTGGCCGGGTCCGCGGCGCGCCTGCGGCGCGACCTCGCCGTGCTGCTCGAGCGCTGGGGGCACCCGAAGGCAGCCGACACCGGGCTCGCGCGCCTCGAGGTCAGCCTGATCGGGTCGCTTCCGAGCCAGCTCCGCCAGCTGCGTCGGGCGCTCGCGACCGGACCGGTGGGCCGCTCCGACCTGCCCGCCGACCTGGTCGAGTACTACGTGGCCGGCGACGGCCGCGCCCGCGTCGAGGTGTTCCCGCGCGACGACCTGAGCGACAACCGCGCGCTCGCCGCCTACGTCGCCGAGATCCGCCGGATTGCGCCCGACGCGTTCGGGGAAGGCAGCATCATCCTGGAGTCGGGCCGGGCGGTGGTGCGCTCGCTGCAGCGGGCGCTCGCGCTCGCGGCGGTCGGCATCAGCCTGCTGCTGCTCCTGCTCTGGCGCAGCGCGGCCGACGCCGCCCTGGTCGCCCTCCCGCTCGGCTTCGCCGCGCTGCTGACCGCGGCCGCCGCCACGGTGCTCGGCATCCCGCTCAACTTCGCCAACGTGATCGTGATCCCGCTGCTGCTCGGCATGGGCGTCGACAGCGGCGTCCACATGGTGCACCGGCAGCGCCGCGAGGCGCCCGAGTCGGGCAACCTGCTCGCCACCAGCACCGCCCGGGCCGTCTGGTTCAGCGCCCTCACCACCGTGGCGAGCTTCGGGACGCTCGGCTTCGCCACCCACAGCGGCATGGCGAGCCTGGGCCGCCTGCTCGCCCTCGGCATCGCCCTCGTCCTGGTGTCGAACCTGATCCTGCTCCCCGCGCTGGTGCGCGTGTTCCGGCCTCGCTAGCTGATGGACTTCGTTCGGCTTCGCCTCACTGCGCGCGCCCTCCGGGCGCTTGCAAGGGGCTTCTGCCGCGCAGACTCCTAGCTGATGGACTTCGTTCGGCTTCGCCTCACTGCGCGCGCCCTCCGGGCGCTTGCAAGGGGCTTCTGCCGCGCAGACTCCTAGCCAAGCTAGCGAGGTGCGGCGGCGGCCGGGCCGGCCAGGGGCAGCACCTCCTCGATCAGCAGGCGCTGGTAGGCGGCGTTCTCCTCGAAGTGGGGCATGTGGGCCGAGCTCTCGAACCAGACCCAGTGCTTGCCCTTCGGCGCCTCGAGCTTCTCGTAGAACTCGCGCGCCACCGCACCGGGCGTGTTCATGTCGTGACGCCCGTGCACGAACCACACCGGGACCTCGAGGCGGGGAACCTGGGCGAGCAGGTCGACCCCCTCGACGATCTGGAAGTACGTGGCGCTGACCGACCACAGCTCGGCGAGCGGCGCGAGCGCCACGTCGAGCAGGTCGTACTCGGGCGAGGCCCAGCCGTAGGTGACGGCCAGGTAGCCCGGAAAGGGCTGGTGGTGCACGCCCCCGTAGCGACGCAGCCAGGTGCGCTGCCGGCCCACGTCGAGCAGGCGCCGGTACGGAGGCGGGCCGATCGCCTCGAGCTCGGCCACGGCCACGTCATCACGGGCGGCGCGCGCCTCGGCGAGCAGCCACTCGTAGCCGACTGCTTCGTCGCGGCGCAGATCGGTCGCGGTCGCACCCGAGACCCAGGCATGGAAGGACTCCGGGGCGCGGGCCACCACCAGGTTGCCGAGCATCGCCCCCCACGAGGTGCCGGCGAGGAAGATGCGCTCCACGCCGAAGCGCTCGCGCAGCCACGCGACCAGCGCGAGGGTGTCCTCGACGTAGCGCTCCACGCGCAGCGCGGTGCGCGGGTAGCCCGCCCAGCGCGACAGCCCCGCCCCGGCCTGGTCCCACTGCACCACCACGAAGTGCTGCACGAGCCGCGAGTCGAAGTAGCGCGCGCGTTGGAGCAGCGGCATGCCCGGCCCGCCGTGCAGGAACAGCAGCACGGGCGCGTCTGGGCGCTCGGCGCGGATCAGGACCCACTGCTGGCTGCCGCGGATCTCGACCGGCTCGAGCGATTCGATCCCGTCCGGGTTGCGGATCGCCGTGCGCTCGCGCAGCTCGCGCACCGCGCCCTGCCGGTCGATCGCCACCAGGGCGAGGGCGCCCGCCACGGTCACCACGGCGGCCCCCACGAGGCCCCGCAGCAGGCGCCGCCAGCGCGGGGTGCGTCGGCGCGGCGCGGGCTCGGGGGTGCGTTCCTCGGGGGCGGGCGCGGACATCGGCGAGCTTGAGACTACGCCGAATCGGGGGGAATGCGAGTCACGCGGGAGCGCGCTCGCCTACGCCGTGTGACGCCTCCGGGCCGCTGCGGCCGCGCACGCGGCCAGCGCGAGGACGGCCGCTCCCAGCGACGCGCCGCCGGTCGGCTCGGGCACGGGCAGCGCGGCGACCGCGCCGGTGCTGAAGCCCTGCACCTGGAGCGAGAGCCCGGGCTCGAGCGTGGTGGCGTCGATCGTGTCGTAGAGCGTGCGCGGTCCGTTCTGGTAGCCGACCAGCAGCAGGTCGCCGCTCGCGGCGGACCAGGCGAGTCCGCTCTCGAAGCGCGGCAGATCGATGCCCTCGACCGGTCCCGTCGCGCATGTCGACCCGGGGCACGCGTAGTCGATCTCGAAGAGGCCGGCGTCACCCGCGAGGCCGATCGACGACGACGCGAACAGCCGCCGGTTGTCGGCATCGTAGGCGAGCCCGGGGAACGCCACGCCACCCCCTTCCACGCCCAGATTGAGTCTCCCGAGCGCGTCGGCACTGCCGGAGTCGGGATCGATCGCGTGCAGGGTGGCGAGGTCCTCCGGCCCGAGCGCCAGCAGCCGATCGTCGCCGGGCGCATCGGTTGCGCCCGGGTCGAACGCCAGGTTCACCAGGCCCGCGACCGGCGAGCCGCCGTCCAGGACACTGCCGACCACCGTGACCGAGCCGTCGTCGGGATCGACCGTGAACAGCAGGTCGGCGCCACCCGTGGGAGCCACCCCGAACGTGATCCCGCGCGCCGGCGCGTGGGCCATGCCGGTCGGCTCGAGGCCCATGCCGAAGCGGCCCCGGTCGGTCCAGCCGCCGGTGCGCCCGCTCAGCACCAGCGGATCGTCGATCGTGTCGCCGAGCTGTCTCACGGTGCCGCCCGCCACGAACACCTGCGTCGAGGCGGCGCTCCCCACGGCGTCGCAGATGCCGCCCGAGCACAACCCGGCGCTGCAGCCCGCGCCGTCCGGCGCCACCACCTCGTCGCTGGCAAAGCACTCACAGACGGCGCCCGTGTCGCCCCCCGTGCGCGCCTCGCGATAGTCGGTGCACTCGTCGCTCTTGATGCAGGCGCCGCCCGAGGAGGACTTCATCAGGCTGCACGAGAAGCCGCCGTCGTAGTTCGGGCAGCTCGGCTCGTCGGTGTGGCACAGGCAGGCGTTGTGGCCGCGCTCGTGGGCCAGGGTGCTGGCGAACGCGTCGAACTGATCCAGGGCGTCCATCGTCACCACCAGCACCAGGTCGGGGTCGTCGTCGGCGTTGGCGTTGCAGACCGGCGTGTCGGCGCAGCCGATCGGACTCTCGCCCGGCGCTCCCGAGCAGTAGCCGAGCGTCTGCACGATGAAGGCGCGCGAGCCCGCTCCCCCGATCGCATCGAGGTCGTCCAGCTCCTCGGAGGTGTCGATCACGAGCAGGTCGCGGCCGGGGCTCACGTCGGAGAACGCCTGCACCGAGACGTCGTCGAGCGCGGTACAGCACGGCTGGTCGGCGGGGCCCGTGGCGCCCTGCAGCATGACGTTGGCCTGCGCCGTCGAGCGCGCGACGAGCTCCTGGTAGAAGGCCAGCGGCCGCTGCGCGGTCAGCAGGTCCTCGTGGACGAACCAGCGCAGGCTGTGCAGGTCTTCGCTCGGCGACTGCGCGAGCGCGGCGCTCCCCCCCAGCAGACAGGCGGCAATGATCGCGATCGGCAGGCGGCAGCGACAGGCGGGCGTGGGCATCCGTGACCGGCGGCAGAGTACCCGATCTGGAGAGGGCGCCACGGGCAGCAAGCCGGCAGCGCGGCGACCGCGGCGGGGCTAGCGTACCGGCTCGTCGCGTCTTCGGAGCAGCCTTGGCCCAGAAGCCCACCGTCGCGCTCGCCATGGTCCCGGTGCTCACGCCGGACCTGTTCGACGCCGCGCTGCTCGAGCGCCTGGGCGGGCTGTGCGAGCTGCCCGACGCCGAGCCGCTCACCCGCTTCGACGACGAGCGCGCGGGGAGCCTGCTGCCGCGCGTCGAGATCCTGCTGACCGGCTGGGGCTGCCCGGCCGTGGACGAGGACGTGCTCGACGCGGCGCCCGGCCTGCGGGCGATCGTGCACGCCGCGGGGAGCGTGAAGGGCCACGTGCGCGAGGCCTGCTTCGATCGCGGCGTGCTCGTGAGCAGCGCGGCGGCGGCCAACGCCGTGCCCGTCGCCGAGTACACGCTGGCCGCGATCCTGCTGGCCAACAAGCGCGCGTTCCGTCTCCAGCGGCTGTACCGGAAGGTGCGGGGCGGACGCCTGTGGGCGCGCGAGGTCCCGCCGCTGGGCAGCTACCGGAAGGTGGTGGGCCTGGTGGGCGCCTCGCGGGTCGGGCGGCTGGTGATCGAGGCGCTGCGCCCCTTCGACTTCGCGGTGCTGGTCCACGATCCCCATCTCGACGACGCCGAGGCCCGCGCCCTGGGCGTCGAGCCGGTCGGGCTGGACGCCCTGCTCGAGCGCTCGGACGTGGTGAGCCTGCACGCCCCGGCGCTGCCCGAGACGCACCACCTGCTCGACCGCGCCCGGCTGGCGCGCCTGCGCGACGGCGCCGTGCTGGTCAACACGGCGCGCGGCGCCCTGGTCGACCACGAGGCGCTGATCCACGAGCTGCGCAGCGGCCGCATCGACGCGGTGATCGACACGACCGACCCGGAAGTCCTGCCGGCCGACTCGCCGCTCTACGACCTCGACAACGTGTTCCTGACCCCGCACATCGCGGGAGCGATGGGAACCGAGACGCGCCGCATGGCGGAGCTGGCGGTGGACGAGATCGAGCGGTACGTGCGGGGCGAGGCGCTCCGGCACGAGGTGCGCCGCGCCGACTGGGCGCGCATCGCCTGACCGGCAGACGCCTGGAGCGAGGAGCAGAGACCCACATGGCCGACCCGATCCTGGCGCTGTGCTCGATCTCTGCGCTCGACCGCCCGCTCGCGGAGGCGGCGGCCCTCGCGGCGGCGCACGGCCTCGCGCTCGAGGTGACCGCCCGCGATCCCCACCTCGCTCCCGACGCCGACCCCGCGGCGGCCCGCCGCGCGGCCGACGTGGTGCGCGACGCCGGCACCGAGGTGGTGGCCTACGGATCGTACCTGGGCCGCGCGGGCACGCTCGACGCGGCGAACGCCCGCCGCGAGGTGGCGGTGACGGCGGCGCTCGACACCCCGCTGCTGCGCGTCTGGGCCGAGCCGCTCGAGGGCGAGCCCGAGTCGGGCTTCGCCGCGGTCGTGGCGGGCTTCCAGGCCGCCTGCGACGTAGCGGCCGACGCCGGCGTTCAGCTCGTGGTCGAGCGCCACATCGGCTCGTTCGCCGACACGCCCGAGCGCGTCGAGCGCCTGCTCGACGCGGTCGGGCGCCCGAACTTCGCGCTCAACTACCAGGTGCTCGACCTGCTGCCGCAGAGCGAGGCCTCGGCGCAGCCCGCCGACGCGCGCCGGCTGGTGCCCCGAGCGCGCTACTTCCACCTGAAGAACACGCGCCCGGCCGCGGACGGCGCCGGCCCGATGCCCCCCGGCGGCGCCCTCGAGGGCGGCGTGCTCGACTACCGGGCACTCCTCGCGGCCGCGTTCGAGGCGGGCTACGCCGGCCCGCTCACGATCGAGTTCCTGGCGTGGGACGAGCGGCCGGTGGAGGAGAAGCTGGCGGCCGACGTCGCGTACCTGCGGCGCCTGCTCGCGGAGCTGGGGCGATGAGCGCGCGCTTCCCCCGCATGGCCTCGCTGCGCGCCCCCGAGGAGCTGCGCGAGCGCCTGGCCACGCTGGGCGCCGAGCTGCCGGTGGACGACGAGGTCCTGGCGGCGCCCGAATCGCCGCTGGCCGCGCCGCTCGAGCTCGGCGGCGGACTGGTCGCGCCGAACCGCTTCGTGATCCAGCCGATGGAGGGCTGGGACGGGACACCCGAGGGCGGTCCCACCGACCTCACGCGCCGCCG
Organism: Myxococcota bacterium; assembly: GCA_030066475.1. The sequence goes on along the minus strand of JASJBO010000177.1, from coordinate 7,806 downwards.
CTGGATGCGCTTCGGCCAGTCGGGGGCGGGCTGGATCTGGGGCGGCGAGGCGGTGGCGGTGCGACCCGACGGGCGCGCCAATCCGCACCAGCTCGTGCTGAGCGACGCGACGGCGCGCGAGATCGGTCGGCTGCGCGAGCACACGCTCGAGGCCGCGGCCGAGGCGGGCCATCCGACGCCGGTCGTGGGCCTCCAGCTCACCCACAGCGGGCGCTGGGCGGCTCCCGAGCCGGGCATGCGCCAGCCGCGCATCGCGGTGCGCAACCCGCTGCTCGATCGCCGCGTCGGCGTGGTGGACGACCGCCCGGTGCTGAGCGACGAGGAGGTGGAGGAGCTGGTGCAGGCGTTCGCGCGCGCCGCCGTGCTGGCCCAGCAGCTCGGCTTCGACTTCGTCGACGTGAAGCACTGCCACGGCTACCTGCTCCACGAGTTCCTGTCGGCGCGTACGCGCCCCGGGGAGTGGGGCGGAGACTCACTCGCCGAGCGCGCGCACCTGGGCGAGACGATCGTCGAGTCGGTGCGCGCGGCGGCGCCGGGGCTGCCGGTCGGCGTGCGGCTGTCGGTCTTCGACGTGGTGCCGCACCGCGCGCGGCCCGGCGGCGCGGCCGGCCCCGAGCCGCACCCGCGCCCCTACCCGTACGGCTTCGGCCTCGACGCCGACGACCCGACCGTGATCGACCTGAGCGAGCCGATCGAGCTGGTGCGCCGCCTCGCGGGACACGGCGTGGGCTGGATCAACGTGACCGCGTCGAGCCCCTACTACGCGCCCCACGTGCAGCGCCCGGCGCTGTTCCCGCCGTCCGACGGCTATCCGCCGCCGGAGGATCCGCTGCTGGGCGTGAGCCGGCTGCTGGGGGCGGCTCGCGCGCTCAAGGCGGCGGTGCCCGAGGTCGTCGTCGTCTCGTCCGGCTGGACGTACCTGCAGGAGTGGATCCCGCGCGTGGCACAGGCCTGCGTGCGCCAGGGCTGGTTCGACACGGTGGGGCTGGGGCGCATGGTGCTGTCCTACCCCGAGCTGCCCGCCGACACGCTGGCGGGCCGACCGCTCGCCCGCGGGCTCGTCTGCCGCACCTTCAGCGACTGCACCACCGCGCCGCGCAACGGCCTGGTGTCGGGCTGCTATCCGCTCGACACCTACTACAAGCGGCGCCCCGAGCACCGCGCGCTCGAGGCCGCCAAGAAGCGCGACCGGGAGCTTCGGTGAGCGGAGATGCCACACTGAGCGGCGCGCTGGCGCGGCTGCGCCCCGGCCGGAGCCTGCACGGCATCGCGGCGGTGCTGCTGCCCTACACGCGCGAGGGCGCGATCGACTGGGGCGCCTTCGAGCGCCTGGTGGTGCGCAACCGCGACGCGGGGCTCGACTCGGCCGTGAACATGGACACCGGCTTCGGCGACCTGCTGGCGCCCGACGAGCGCGAGGCCGTGCTCGACGCCACGCGCACCGCGCTGGGGCCGGGCGTCCCGTTCTACGCCGGCGCCTACGCGCTGGGCGCCGCCGACCCGCGCGCCGCCTACCGCGAGGCGGTGGCCGCGATCGAGCGGCGCGGCGGCCGGCCCGTGATCGTGCAGTGTCCCGCCATGCGCGAGCTCGACGCCGCCGGCAAGGCCGCGCTCTACGCCGATGTGGCGGGCGCGACGGCGGACGGCGCGCTCGGCTTCGAGCTCTCGCCGCGCTTCGCGCCGCACGGCGAGATCTGGGACGACGAGACCTTCGCGCGCCTCGTCGAGATCCCGGCGCTGCGCGGCGCCAAGCACTCGTCGCTCGACCGCGGCACCGAGCTGCGGCGGCTGGCCGCGCGCGACGCGGCGCGCCCGGAGTTCCGCGTCTACACCGGCAACGACCTGGCGGCCGACCTGGTGCTGTTCGGGAGCGACTACCTGCTGGGCCTCGCCAGCTTCGCCCCCGACCGCTTCGCCGCACGCGACCGCGCGCTGGCCGACGACGACGCGGCCTGCCTGATGCTGGGCGACGCGATCCAGCACCTCGGCAACGTCGGCTTCCGCGACCCGATCCCGGCCTACAAGCACGCCTGCGCACAGTTCCTGCACCTGACGGGTCACCTGAAGGGCGACGCGATCCACCCGAAGGCGCCGCGCCGCCCCGACTCGGACCGCATCCTGCTGCTGGACTGCGCGGTGCGCCTGGAGTTGATCGAGGACCGCGAGCGCGTCTGGCGCGAGCGGGTCGAGCCGTGGCTCGAAACGTCGCCCACCGGGCGCGCCGGCGGAGACCGATGATCGCAGGACGGGTTCGCCAGGGTCTCCGGCTCGGCGCGACGCTGCTGCCCCTGCTGCTGCCGGCGCCAGTCGCGCTCGCCCAGGGCGACGCCTTCGACCCCCACCCGCTCCGACCGGCCGACACGTCGAGTCCGCGCGCCACCCTGCGCAGCTTCCTGACCAGCATGGAGCGGGTCCTTCGCGAGCTGGAGGCGATCGAGTGGGATCCGGCCCAGGGGGACTTTGCGGCCCGGGAGCGAGCCGTGGAGACGCTCGACCTGAGCACGACGCCGCACGGCGACTCCTTCGGGGTGCAGGGCGCGCGGCTGCTGCTCCTGAAGGAGATCCTCGGCCGCATCGAGCTGCCGCCCTTCGACGAGATCCCGGGCGCGCGGGAGGTCGCCGAGGGGTCCATCACCGAGTGGACGGTTCCCGACACCCGGATCCGCATCCGCCGCGTCGAGTCCGGTCCGCGCGTCGGGCAGTTCCTGTTCTCGGCGGGCACCGTCGAGCGGCTCGAACGCTACTACGGGCGGGTGCGGCACCTGCCCTATCAGCCGGGCGCGTCGGAGGGGATCTACGAGAGGTTCCTCGCCGCGGAGAACAGCGCGTATGCGCTCTCGAGGCAGGTGCGCCACCGGCTGCAGCCGATCGATGCATCGAGCCCGCGATCCACCTTCGAGGGCTTCCTCGAGAGCGTGAACCGGGCCTACCGCCTGGTCCGGGAGGCCGATGCCGCCCTGCGGGAGGACCCGCCTGCGATCCCCACGGCGCGAGCCCTCGAGATGGAGGCGCGGGCCGACGACTTCCTGCGACGGGCCCAGGGCGCGCTCGACCTGAGCCAGGTGCCCGAAGCGATCCGGACCCAGGTCGGTATCGAGACCGTGCTCCAGCTGAAGGAGGTGCTCGATCGGATCGCGCTCCCGCCGCTCGACTCGATTCCCGGCGCCCGGAGCGTCCGCGCGCGACGGGAGCGTGCCACGGGCAGGCCGCTCCGCTGGCGGGTCGCCGACACCAAGCTCGACCTCGTCGAGATCACCGAGGGCGAGCGCGCGGGCGAGTTCCTGTTCAGCGCTGCCGCGGTCGAACGGATCGGCCGCGACTACGGGAGGCTCCGCGACCTGCCGTACCGCGCGCCGCTCCTCGACGCCCTGGTCGCCGACTACCGCTCGCCCGGCACGTCGCCCGGCTTCTACGAGGACTTCGTCGCGACGCCGGGTCACCTGGTGCCGCGGGCCACCTGGCAGGGGCGCCTGATCGACGGCCTGCCGGCCTGGTCGAGGACGCTGTACGCCGGGCAGACGCTCTGGCAGTGGATCGGTCTGGGGCTCCTCGGGCTGTTGCTGTTGCCGCTCGCTTCCTGGCTCGCCATCGGTGTCGTTCGGGGGCTCTCGGAGCGGGTCGCCGCGCCCTGGGACGGGTGGCTGGCGATCCTGGCGCCGGCGGCCGTTGCGGCGCTCGTCCTGGTCGCCGTCCGGGTCGTCGACGAACAGCTCAACGTGACGGGGCGCGTGTTCAGCGTCGTGACGACGGGGGCGGCGGCGATCGTCATCGCGATGCTGGTCTGGGGGGTGTTCGCGCTGTGCCGCGCCGTGGCGGAGACGCTCGTCGCGTCCTCGGCGCGATCGGATGCGCAGGCGGAGCTCGACGCCAGCGTGACCCGGATCGCCGCGCGCGTGATCGGCTTCCTGCTCGGCGTCTGGATCGTGGTGGCCGGAATCCGCAGCCTGGGCCTCGACGTGGTGCCGCTGGTCGCGGGCCTCGGGGTCGGCGGCCTCGCCGTGGCGCTGGCCGCGCAGACCACCTTCGCGAACTTCATCGGCAGCCTGATCCTGTTCACGAACAAGCCGGTCCGCGAGGGCGACTTCTGCCGCTACGGCGACCAGATCGGCACGGTGGAGGAGATCGGCCTGCACTCGACACGGATCCGCAGCCTCGAGCGCACCGTCGTGAGCGTGCCGAACGCCGAGTTCGCCCAGATGCAGCTCGACAACTTCTCGAAGCGCGACCGGCGCCTGCTCCGCACTACCTTGGCGCTGCGGATCGAGACCACCCCGGAGCAGCTGCGCTGCGTCCTGGCCGAGCTGCGCCAGCTGCTGCTCGGCCATCCGATGGTGACGCCCGACCCCGCCCGGGTCCGCTTCGTCGGCCACGGGCCGCACTCCAAGAACGTGGAGATCTTCGCCTACCTGCGCTGCCAGGATCAGAACACCTTCCTCGCGATCCAGGAGGACCTGCTGCTGCGAGTCGAGGACATCGTGCGCGATGCGGGCACGGCCTTCGCGGTCCCCGCCCAGACCGCCTACCTCACGCAGGACACCGCGCTGGACGCGGAGCGCCGGCATGAGGCGGAGGCGCGCGTGGAGCAGTGGCGCGCCGAGGACCGGCTCCCGTTCCCCGAGTTCGCGCCCGAAGAGCGCCGCCATCTCACCGACGTGATCGAGTACCCGCCCCCCGGCTCGCCCGATTACCGGCCGCCCTCCGACCCGGGCGCGGCGCCGCCGGAGTCGCCGGCGCCGGGCCGGCGGCGTCCGTCGTGGCTCGGTAGCCTGCGCCGCAGGCGCTAGCGGCGGGGCGACGACGCTGTCGATCGAAGCCGCCATCCTCGCGATCGGCGTCCTGCTGCTGACGGGCGCCCTCGCCGGCAAGCTCTCCGACCGACTCGGCGTACCGTCGCTGCTGCTGTTCGTGGCGATCGGGATGCTGGCGGGCTCCGAGGGACTCGGTGGGATCGAGTTCGCCGCCTACGACACCGCCCGCTCGATCGGGACCGTTGCCCTGCTCGTGATCCTGTTCGCCGGCGGGCTGGACACCGACTGGTCGGCCGTCCGCCCGGTCCTGGCCCCGGGGCTGGTGCTCGCCACCGGGGGCGTGATCGCGACGACCCTCATCCTGGCCGGCTTCGCCTGGTTCGCCCTGGCCACCTACGCCTCCTTCGGGCTGGGCACCGGCGGACTGAGCTGGCTCGAGTCGCTGCTGCTCGCCGCGATCGTCTCCTCGACCGATGCGGCGGCGGTCTTCTCGGTCTACCGGACCAGCCGGGTGCAGCCCGCCCGTCACCTCCGCTCGCTGCTCGAGTTCGAATCCGGCAGCAACGACCCCATGGCGGTGCTGCTGACGACCGCGGTCCTCGCGATCATGACGCAGGGCGGCTCCACTCCTTGGGAGATCGTCGGGACCCTGGTCCTCCAGTTCGCCGTCGGAGGTCTGGCGGGCGGTGCCGTGGGCTACGCGGGCGCGCAGCTCGCCAACCGCGTCGCGCTGCCCGCCGCGGGCCTCTATCCAATCCTCGTGCTCGCCCTCGGCTTCTGCGCCTTCGGACTCGCCGAGGCCCTCTCCGGCAACGGCTTCCTCGCCGTCTACACGGGAGGGCTGGTGATCGGGAACACGATCGCCCGCGGCCGCGCCGCCGTGATGGGCTTTCACGACGGCCTCTCCTGGCTCATGCAGATCGGGATGTTCATCATGCTGGGCCTGCTGGTGTTCCCCTCCCAGCTGTTTCCTCTGGCCGGCGTCGCGAGCGCGATCGCGCTGTTCCTGATGTTCGCCGCGCGACCCCTGAGCGTCCTCGCCGGCCTGCTGCCGTTTCGCATGAAGCGCAACGAGCTGTCCTACGTGTCCTGGGTGGGCCTGCGCGGCTCCGTGCCGATCGTCCTGGCGACCTTCCCGGCCGCCTACGGGGTCGAGAGCGCCGAGACGATCTTCCACCTGGTCTTCTTCATCGTGCTGCTGTCGGTGGGGATCCAGGGCCTGACGCTGGTCCCGGCGGCGCGCTGGCTGCGCGTGGCCGATGCCGGGGAGGCGGCCGACCTGCGGGCCGACTGATCCCGTCCTGCGCGAGAGCCAGTGCCTCAGGCGGCGTCGGCGGCCCGGTCCGGGTAGGGGAACAGCTGGTCCGCCGCGTAGGTGCGCCCGAACTCGTCCTTGTAGACCGCGTGCCTTCGCTCGAACTGGGTGGGCGACGCGAGCCCCGCGGCAGCGGCCAGCGAGGTGAGACCCGCGCGCAGCGCCACCACGTAGTTGAGCACGCGGTACTGCTTCTCGTCCACCACCAGGGCGCGCATCAGGTTCTCATCGGTCGTGGCGACGCCGACCGGACAGGTGTTGGCGTGACAGCGCTGCGCCTGGATGCAGCCCACGCTGATCATCAGCCCCCGGGCGATGTTGACCGCATCGGCGCCCAGCGAGAGCGCCACCGCGATGCGATCGGGTGAGAAGAGCTTCCCCGATGCGAAGATCCGCACCCGCTCCCGCACGCCCTGGCGGCGCAGCGCGTCGTCGAGCTCCACGATGCCGGAGCGCAGCGGCACCCCCATGCTGTCTGCCATCTCCTGGTAGGTCGCGCCGGAGCCGCCCTCTCCGCCATCGACCGTGATCCAGTCGGGCCCCTCGTCGCCGCGGCGCGCGATGGCGGCCGCCAGGTCGTCGCAGGAGCCGGGCCCCCCCACCACGATCTTGAGCCCCACCGGCTTGCCGCCCTCGCGCCGCATGCGCGCCACCCAGTCCAGCAGGTCCTCGAGGCCCTGGCACATGGGGAAGCGGTTGGGGGAGTCGATGGCGCAGCCCTCCGGGACCCCCCGGATCCGCGCCACCTCCGGCGTCACCTTCGACGCCTCCACGTGGCCCCCGCGAATCTTCGCGCCCTGGTGGAGCTTCAGCTCGAAGCCGCAGACCTCTCCAACCGCAGCCTGCTCGCGGAAGCGATCCCACGACCACGCCCCGCCCTCGTCGCGCACGCCGAACAGGCCCGGGCCGATCTGGAACACCACGTCGCCGCCGCCCGCCAGATGGTGCTCGGACAGCCCGCCCTCCCCCGTGTTCATCCAGCTGCCGCCCGTCATGGCGAGTCCCTGGCTGAGGGCCCGGATGGCATTGCGACCGAGGGCGCCGTAGGACATGGCGCTCATGCCCACCAGCCCGCGCAGCCGCCAGGGCTGGGGCAGGCCCGCGCCGACCGTCACGACGTGCTCGTCCGCGAGCGTGTAGGGGCAGACCTGGTGATCCTCCATGTGCTCGTCGCGCGAGAACAGGCCCTCTTCGTCGGTCACGTAGCGGCGCGTGGGGATGCGCGGCTCGGTCACCACCTGCATCTGGTCCGCCAGGGTCGGGAGGAGCGCGTTGCGCAGGTACCAGCCCGGAGCCTCGAAGTCGCGCTTCGAGCCGAAGGAGATCAGCGTCTGGAGATACTTGCCGGCGAGCGTGACGGCGCGGTGCTCGTCCCGCGCGAAGGGGCGCCCCTCGAGATCGCCGTCGAAGAAGTACTGGCGAAGCTCGGGCCCGACGTGCTCGAGCAGGTACCTCACGCGCCCGAGAATCGGGAAGTTGCGCAGCACCGCGTGCTGGCTCTGGCGGCGGTCGACGAAGTAGAGGTAGCCGAGCACCAGCGGCGGCAACGCGAACACGATGACCAGCAGGACGAAGACGGCCAGGATGACGAGATCACTGAGCATCGAGAGAGACATGGGCTCCTCCTACTCCCTGGTGGGGAATGCGGCCTCTAGGTCTAGGAGTCTGCGCGGCAGAAGCCCTCCGCAAGCGCCCGGAGGGCGCGCGCAGTGAGGCGCAGCCGAACGAAGTCCATCAGCTAGG
>JASJBO010000176.1 GCA_030066475.1 Myxococcota bacterium | reverse complement strand
CTCCCCCGGGCGCGGGACCGTGCAGCAGCCGCGCGCCGATCTCGTCGTGGCGGAGCCCGATGGCGCGATCCGTCTCGACCAGGAGCCTGGGCAGCGCCGGGCGCACCCGCAGCTCCGCATCCCGCACGCCCCGAGCCGCCAGGGCCGCGCTCCACGCCGGCCACCACGGCGCCGCGCTCCCGGCCAGGGGCTCGAAGAGCAGGAGCCCCGCCCCTCGCGCCAGGGCGCCGTCGATGTCCTGGCGCAGTCGCTCGCGGTCCTCGTCCGGAAGCTCGTTCACCACCCAGCCCAGCACGAGGAGGTCGCCGGCCCCCGCCCGCGGGAAGGCCACGGGGAGTCGGCCGCGCCGCACGCGGCCGCGGAGACCGAAGGCCGCATGGGTGCGGCGCGCCTCGCCCAGCGCCCAGCCCGAGCGGTCGAGGCCCCACAGCGTGGCGTTCCCGGCCAGGGCGCGCGCCACCGCGGCGCCGGCGGCTCCGGTCCCGCAGCCGAGGTCCAGGATCCGGCGCACCCCGTCCAGGCGACCGGGGAGCGCCGCCAGCGCGTGGTGCACGGCGAGGAAGTGGAGCGGGGCGTAGTAGCTCGCGAAGGCGGCGCGCTTGCCCACGCCCTCGGTGGCCCGGGCCGCGACCCGGCCCGCGCCCCGCCCCTCGACGTAGAGGGTGGAGAGCGCCCGGGCTCCCGCGTGGAGCTCCCGCAGGCTGAGCGGCGGCAGGTAGCGGGCGCGGCTCGTCTCGAGCCAGGCCTCGAACTCGGCGGCCAGGGGCGGCGCAAGGCCGCCGCCGGCGGGCTCCAGCCGCTCCCGGCGGGCTAGCGCCACGCGAAGACCGGCTGCTCGTAGTGGGCGACCCGGGTGTCGCGACCGGCGACGGCGACCTCGAAGAGCTGGTAGAGGATCGCGGCGGTGGGGGCGTGCACGTGGGTGCCCAGCATCGGGATCGAGATCAGCGGGCGCTCGCTCTCGGGGATCGAGCGCAGGACGGGGACCTCCGGGCCATGGAGGAGCGCCAGGGGAACGCGATGCACCGACGCCACCTCGACGGGATCCGGCACCAGAGCGGCGCCGGCGCCGCCCCACACCACGACCGGCGTGATGACGAAGCCCGAGCGGGTCGGGTAGTCGTCGAGTCGGCCCAGCACCTCGTCCGCCCCGCGCACCAGGCCCACCTCCTCGGCGAGCTCCCGCAGCGCGGCGCCCTCCACCGTCTCGCCGGCGTCGACGCGCCCGCCGGGCAGCGCCCACTGCCCGCCGTGGCGGCGCAGCCTCTCGGCGCGACGGGTGATGACGAAGCATCCCTCCCCGGCGTCGCCCGCCACCACGGTGGCGGCCACCGCGGCGTGGCGGCGTCCGTCGAGGGCGAGGGCGCGGCGCTCGAAGCGCGCCAGGTTCGCCTCCATGCGCCGGCGCAGCGCGTGCCCGAAGACCCCCTGCATGGGAGCAGGATAGCGGCGGCTCGCCGCGCACCTCTCCGGGGCCGCCCGCGACTCGCTACCCTCCCGCCTCCCATGGTCGTCCCGAACCCGACCGGAGCGGCGCCGAGCCCCGCGGAGGCGCTGCTGGCCCGTGCCACGCCGCGGCGGCTCCCGCTTCCCGAGCGCGGCGTCGAGCTGGCGCTGCTCGACTGGGAGGGCGACGGCCCGCCGCTGCTGCTCCACCACGCCAACGGCTTCTGCAAGGGCGTGTGGGGGCTGGTGGCCGAGGCGCTGCGCGGCCGGTTCCGCGTCTTCGCCCTGGACGCCCGGGGCCACGGGGAGTCGTCGCGCCCGACCGGGCCCGACGCCTACGCCTGGGCGGAGTTCGCCGAGGACGCGCGGGCGGTGGTCGAGCAGCTCCTGGGCGAGCTCGGGGTCTCGAGCCTGGTCGGGGTCGGCCACTCCTTCGGCGGGACCTCGCTGCTCTGCGCCGCCGCCCGCAAGCCGGCGCTCTTCCAGCGGCTGGTGCTCGTCGACCCGGTGATCCCGTCGCCGGTCGCTCGCGGTACCCCCGAGCGGATCGCCCACCTGCGCTCGATGGTGGAGGCGGCGCGCCGGCGCCGGCACGAGTGGCCCTCGCGGGCGGCGGCCCGCGCCTGGCTCGCCGAGCGCTCGCTCTTCGCCGGCTGGGATCCCCGCGCCCTCGACCTCTACGTGGCCGACGGGCTGCAAGAGCGCGCCGACGGCTCGGTGGAGCTGCGTTGCCCCGGCGAGGTCGAGGCGGCCGTCTTCGGCGGCGGCGACGCCGTGGACGTGTTCGGGCTGGTGGGCGGCTGTCCGACGCCCGCGCTCTTCCTGTGGGCGGCGCAGGGCCGCTTTCCCCGGGAGCGCTACGAGGCGCTGGCGGCGTCCATGGGCGACGCCCGGGTCGAGTCCGTGGCTTGCGGGCACCTGGTCCCGATGGAACGGCCGGACCTGGTGGTGGAGGCGGTGGGCCGCGCCAGCTGAGCGCACCGGATCGAGGAGGAAGCGATGTCGAGCCCGAGCCCCGAGCACCCGGCGGCGATCCACCCGGCGGAGCACGCGGTGTTCCGTCCCGACAAGATGGGCAAGAGCACCCTGTTCGCCTCGGAGCGGATCCTGGTGGGCCTGAACTGCTTCGAGCCCGGCCAGGAGCACGCCCTCCACGCCCACGCCGGCATGGACAAGGTCTACCAGGTGCTCACCGGCACCGGCCTCTTCCTGCTCGAGGACCAGGAGATCCCGGCCGGCCCCGGCGAGATGCTGGTGGCGCCCGAAGGCGTCCCCCACGGCATCCGCAACACGGGTGACGAGCGGCTCCTGCTGCTGGCCATCCTGGCGCCGAGCCCCTAGAAGCCTCCAGTTCGTCCTCAATCGTTCCGGGTGCACGGCCGATGCAGGGCCGATGGACCGCACGCGGGGGAGACGGGCGGGCCGGGGCGCCTTGCGCCTCGCGGCCGCGCTCGCGCTGGCCAGCACCCTCGGGCTTGCGCTGGCGCCGGCAGCATCCACTGCCCGCGCCGCCGGGCTGGTGTGTCTTCCCCCCCGCGCCGATGCCTCGCTCGAGGCGGTCGCCTGGGGCGCGACCGAGTGGGCGCGCGGGCGGATGGCGGAGCTCGGCATCGGCGGTCCCGAGCGCTGTGCGCTGCACGGCGCGCTCGCGCCCGCCCGGCGCCAGCCGCTTCCCGCCGCGGGCACGCTGGGCGAGGTGGCTCGCAGCGCGGGCGCCGACCGGGCCCTGGTGGTGGACCTGCGCGAGGATGTGGGCCGCGCCACGGTGCGCCTGCTGCTCGCCGATCTCGCCGCCGGCTCGCTGTTCGCCGCGGGCCGCAGCGAGCGGCCGGTCGCCGAGCTGGGCGTCGCCCTGGGCGAGGCGCTCGACGCGATGCTGGCGCAGGCCGGCCTGCCCGGGCGCAGCGCCCCCAATCCCTCGCTCGCCGAGCTGGCGCTCTACGGCCGCGTGCTCGGACAGCTCGAATCGGGTCGCCTCTCCACCGCCTGGCGCGAGCTCGTCGGCAAGTACAGCCCCACCGCCGGCTCGCTCCGCGCCCGCGTCGAGGCGCGCGCCCAGGCCAGGAACGTGACGCTCGGACAGCGCGCGCGCCTCGCCGTGGCGCGCGGTCAGAGCCAGCGCGCCCGGCTGTGGCTGCGCACCGAGCTGCACGGCACCGACGACGCCGACCTGGTCGCTGCCGCCGCCGAGGCGGCCGACGAGATGGGGGAGTACGAGCGCGCCCTCGCGCTCTACGAGCGCGCCGAGTCGCTCGACCCGGCGTCCGACTTCAGCGCGGGCCGCGCCCGCGCCCTGGCGCGGCTCGGCCGCTCGGGGCAGGCCGTCGCGCTGCTCGATGCGGCGAACCCCGCCGCGCTCGACCCCGTCGCGCTCGAGCAGGTGGCCGGCATGCCCGGGATCGACGAGCGCACGCGGGGGCGCCTGCACCTCCGGATCGGCCAGCAGTACGGCGCGCGCAACGACGCCGCCCGCGCCGAGACCCATCTGGCACGCGCCACCCAGCTCGCGCCCGGCCTCCAGGGCGAGGCGCTGCGCGACCAGGCGCTGCTGCACGCCCAGCTCGGCCTGACCGACCAGGCGCTGCTGGCCGGCGAGCGCGCCATCGAGCTGGGCGCCGCCGACGCCGAGGTGTGGCAGGTGGTGGGAAGCGCCCGTCACACGCTGGGCGACGCCGACGGAGCGCGCCAGGCCTACCAGCAGGCACGCCAGCTGGCCCCGCGGGATCCGGCCCCGCTGCGCGGCCTGGGCGAGCTGGCGCTCGCGGCGGGCGACGACCAGCAGGCCTCCGAGATGTTCGGCCACGCGCTGGAGCTGGCGCCCGGGGACGACCGGACCCGCCTCAAGCAGGCGAAGCTGCTGCGCACCGTCGGAGACGTCGAGGGGGCGATGGAGCTGATCGAGGCGCAGCCGGGCGGTCTCACGCCGCCGCTGATGCGCGAGGCCGCCTCGATCCAGATGGAGCGCGGCCAGCTCGACCAGGCGGAGGCGATGCTCGACCAGGCCGCCGAGATGGAGCCCGACAACGGGGCGATCCACGGCGAGCTGGCACGGCTGCACGAGATCACGGGCTCGACGGCCGCGGCCGAGGAGGCGCGGCGGCGCGCGACGCTCTTCGCAGGCGGCGAGTCGCTCGCCGCGGAAGGGGCGTCCGCCGGCGGGCCCTCCGATGCGCCGCGCGGCCTGTTCGCGCAGCTCGTCGCCACCTTCCCGACCGACCTCCCCGGGCGCCCGTACCCGATCGCCGCCGTGGCCGTGCTGCCCACCGCCGCGCTCGAGACGCGCGGCCAGGTCGAGCGCCTGCTGTACCCGAAGCGCCCCGAGCCCTCCGGCGTGACCGAGGAGCTGGTGCGCGCGCTCGCGGGCCGCTACGAGGTGGTGCCGCCGATCGAGATCCCGGCGGCGCTGAATGCCGCCGACCAGGCCGCGCTGGCGGAGTTCGGCGGCGACGAGCGGACCGCGGCGCGCCTGAACGACGCGCTGGGCACCGACGCGATCTTCGTGTCGCGCATGCGCAGCGTGCCCGCCGGCGGGGACGTCTCCGAGTCCGGCGGCCTGCGCCTCGAGGTGCGCATGCTGGTCGGCGCGCAGGCGGACCAGGTGCGCCGCTTCCGCAACGAGGCGCTGATTCCCGGCGGCCAGCTCCGCTACGCCGGCTGGAACTGGGTCGCCTTCGCGATCTACGCGCTGCTGGCCGCGCTGTCGGTGGCGCCGATCTTCCGCGGTTGGGGCGAGCTGGTGGTCGGCCTCCAATACGCCTCGCTGGGCAAGGGCTTCTTCAGCATCAAGCTGACGCGCCGCCCCGAGCGCGCGAAGGGCGGCGAGCAGCGGCGCAAGCAGGGCGAGGCGCGCTTCGGGCGCAAGCTGCGCGCGATGGGCCGTTACCAGCGCAGCATGGTGGGGCGCGAGACCACCTTCCGCTGGCTGCCCGCGCGCAAGTACTACGTCACCGTGCACGGCCTGATGCTGGAGCCCGGCACCGACGAGGTGGTGGGCAACTACTTCGCCGAGCAGCAGGTGGTGGTGAAGCGCGGCACCACCGCGAAGATCGACTTCGACTTCCGGCCCAAGGAGTGCCCGGTCGAGCTGTGCGTGTTCGAGCGCGGCGAGCCGCTCCCGCAGGCGCTCGTCGCCCTGCGCGGCCAGACGGACAGCGTGCGCTACGCGCGCCAGGGCCGCACGCTGATCTATCTGGGACCGGGGCGGCACCGCGTGGCGGTGGGCGCCGGAGATCGCGTGCTCGAGAAGGAGATCGCGATCGAGGGCCTCGCGCCGCGCACCCTGTCGTTCGACGTCGACGAGGAGGACGCGGTCGTCTTCCGCGACTGCCCGGCCGCCGTCGAGCCCTATCTCCAGGGCAGCCTGCCGGCCGCCGCGACCGCTCTGGAGGAGGGGGGCCAGCGCGAGCGCGCCGCCCGGATCCGCGCCGAGCACCACGCCGCGCTCGGCGAGAACGAGCAGGCGGCCGCCTGCTACGAGCAGGCCGGCTGCTTCGAGGAGGCCGCAGCGCTCGTCTCTGCCCGCGTCGAGGACCCGGCGCAGGCGGGCGAGCTGTACGAGCAGGCCGGGAACTTCGAGAAGGCGGCCGAGGCCTATCGCGACAGCGGCGACCTGATGCGCGCCGCCGTGGCGTTCGAGACCGCCTACCAGTACGAGGACGCGCTCGACTGCTACCGCCGCAGCGGGAACCACGCGAAGGTGGCCGAGCTGCTCGAGAAGCAGGCGGCGTATCTGGACGCCGCGACCGCAGCCGTCGAGCTGGGCGACCCCGATCGGGCGATCCGCAATCTGCAGATGGTCGAGCTGCGCGATCCGGACTATCCCAAGGCCTGCCGCAAGCTCGGCGAGATCTTCGCCGAGCGCGGTGAGCTCGACCTGGCCGTGCAGAAGCTCGAGGACGCCGTGCAGTCGGCCGGAGGCGAGGCGGCGCCGCTCGAGCTGTGCGATCAGCACGCGCAGGTGCTCGAGCGCGCCGGCCGATGCCAGGAAGCGCTCGAGGCCTGCGAGTCGATCCGGGCGCGCGACTTCCACTACCCGGGCGTCGTCGAGCGAATCGAGGCGCTGCGCGGTCGGATCTCGACCGAAGCCACCGCCGTGGCGACCCGCCCGGACGTCGCCGCTCCGCCCGGCGAGAGCCGCTACGAGATCCTCGGCGAGCTCGGTCGCGGCGGCATGGGCGTGGTGTTCAAGGCGCGCGACAAGCGGCTCGGCCGCGTCGTGGCGCTGAAGCGCCTGCCCGACAACCTGCGCAACCATCCCACCGCGGTGCGCCTGTTCCTGCGCGAGGCGCGGGCCGCCGCGGCGCTGAACCACCGCAACATCGTCACGCTCTTCGACGCCGACCAGGAGGGCGACGCCTACTTCATCACGATGGAGCTGCTCGAGGGCCTGCCGCTGCACGAGGTGCTGGCCAAGCGCCAGAAGCTGGCACCGCGCGACGTGGCGCGGCTCGGCGCCCAGGCCGCCGCCGGCCTCGAGTACGCCCACGGACAGGGCATCGTCCACCGCGACATCAAGACCTCGAACCTGTTCTTCACGCGCGATCGCGTGCTCAAGATCATGGATTTCGGGCTCGCCAAGATGACCGAGGAGGTGCGGCGCGCCGCCACCGTCGTCGGCGGCACGCCTTACTACATGGCGCCCGAGCAGGCCGCCGGCGAGAACGTCGACCACCGCGCCGATCTCTACGCACTCGGCGTGACGCTCTACGAGCTGCTGCTGGGCGACGTCCCGTTCAAGGATGGCGACGTGACCTACCACCACCGCCACACGCCGCCGCCCGACCCGCGCCGCCGCGTCGAGGGCCTCCCGAACGAGCTGGTGATGCTGATCGGCCAGCTCATGGCCAAGCAGGCCGACCAGCGCCCCGCCACCACCGGCGAGGTCAAGACCCGCCTCGCCGCCATCGCCAAGGCCCTCAAGGCTTGATCCCCCAGCCGGAGCCGCCTCCGCCCGGCAACCAGTCCCGATGCAGGCACCCGCAAGCGCCTTGGGCGCGCGCAGCGAGCCGCAGGCGAGCGAAGTCCATCCGCAAGCGCCGCAGGCGCGCGCAGCGAGCCGCAGGCGAGCGAAGTCCATCCGCAAGCGCCGCAGGCGCGCGCAGCGAGCCGCAGGCGAGCGAAGTCCATCAGGTTTGCGTTGTCCTGCCGATGATTTGAGTTAGATTGCGACTCCCGAGGAGAGGCTCCCGATGGACCCGAACGGGCGACGTAAGCCCGGCTCAGCTCCGCCTGCCTCCGCACCCGAGCACCCGGGACCGGCGCGCGACTCGCTCGTGAGCTTTGGCATCAACGCCGCTGCGGTCGAGGAGATCCGTCAGCGCTACGAGGTCGACCCGACGTCGGTCGACCCCGCCTGGGCGCCGCACTTCCGGGAGCCGCTGGCCGCGCCCGTCGCGCCGTCCCGGCCCGGCCGCGTGGCGCCGGAGCCGGCGCGTGCCGGCCGCGCAGTCGACCTGACGCTCGACCGCGCCGACGCCGAGAAGCACGCGCGCGTGCTGCGGCTGATCCACTCCTACCGCGCCCGCGGTCACCGGGTGGCGAGCATCGACCCGCTCGGCGTCTCCTCGGGTGCCTACTTCCCCGAGCTCGACCCCGGCCACTACGGCCTCGGCCACGCCGACCTGGACCGCTCGTTCCTCGCGGGCGACCTGCCCGGCGGGCCCGTGCAGACCCTGGGCGACATCCTCGCGCTGCTCCGCGACACCTACTGCGGCCGGGTCGGCGTGGAGTTCACCCATATCCAGGATCCGGGCCGCAAGAGCTGGATCCAGCGGCGGCTCGAGGAGACGCGCAACCGCACCCGGTTCGCTGCGGCCGACCAGCGGCGCATCCTCGAGCGGCTCTCGGCGGCCGACCTGTTCGAGCGCTTCCTGCACACCAAGTTCCTGGGCCAGAAGCGCTTCTCGCTCGAGGGCGCGGAGTCGCTGATCCCGCTGCTCGACAGCCTGGTGGAGGCCGCGCCGGAGCAGGACGTTCGCGAGTACGTGATCGGCATGGCGCACCGCGGCCGCCTGAACGTGCTCTCGAACATCCTGGGCAAGTCGTTCGAGACGATCTTCGGCGAGTTCGAGGACGTCGAGGACCTCGACAGCCCCTACGGCTCGGGCGACGTGAAGTACCACAAAGGCTTCTCGAGCGACCGGCGCACCCGCGACGGGCACCGCGTCCACCTGTCGCTGACCGGCAACCCCTCGCACCTCGAGGCGGTGAACCCGGTCGTCGAGGGGCGCACGCGCGCCAAGCAGATCAACGCCGGCGACGCGCGCGGCCGCAGCATCGTGCCGCTGCTGGTGCACGGCGACGCCGCGTTCTCGGGGCAGGGCGTGGTGGCCGAGACCCTCAACCTCTCGAACCTGAGCGGCTACTCGACCGGCGGGACCCTGCACCTGGTGGTCAACAACCAGATCGGCTTCACCGCGACGCCCGCCGAGACCCGCTCGACGCTCTACTGCACCGACGTCGCCAAGATGATCCAGGTGCCGATCTTCCACGTGAACGGCGACGACGTCGAGGCGGTGGTGCACGTGGCGCTGCTGGCGCTCGAGTACCGCCAGCGCTTCGGCGACGACGTGGTGATCGACCTGGTCTGCTACCGGCGCCACGGCCACAACGAGGGGGACGAGCCGAGCTTCACGCAGCCGGTGCTGTACGAGAAGATCCGCAGCCAGACGCCGGTGCGGAAGCTCTACACCCGCCAGCTGCTCGAGCAGGGCGCGCTCGACGACGCCGAGGCGCAGCGCATCGAAGAGGACCTGGGCAACCAGCTGGCGCAGGCGCTCGAGGTGATCCAGAGCACGCCGCCCGAGCGCGACGAGCCCTACGAGCCCGGCGGGCCCTGGACCGGTTTCTCGCGCGTGCGTCCCGAGGACGAGCCGGAGACGGCGGTCCCGATGGAGCGGCTCACCCAGATCGCCGAGCGCATCTCGACGGTGCCGCCCGGCTTCGAGCTGCACCGCAAGCTGCGCCCCTTCCTCGAGAAGCGCGCCAAGTCGGTGCACGAGGGCGGCGGCGTCGACTGGGCCTTCGGCGAGGCGCTGGCATTCGGCTCGCTGCTGCTCGAGGGCTTCGGGGTGCGGCTGTCGGGGCAGGACAGCTCGCGGGGCACCTTCAGCCAGCGCCACGCGATCCTGGTGGACCAGCGCTCGGCGACCGAGTACGCGCCGCTGGCGCACCTGTCGCCGACGCAGGGCCGCTTCGAGGTGTACGACAGCCTGGTGTCGGAGGCGGCGGTGCTGGGCTTCGAGTACGGCTACGCGCTGGCCTCGCCGATGACGCTCACGATGTGGGAGGCGCAGTTCGGCGACTTCGCAAACGGCGCGCAGGTGATCATCGACCAGTTCGTGGCGTCGGCGGCGGTGAAGTGGGGGCGCATCTGCGGGCTGGTGATGCTGCTGCCCCACGGCTACGAGGGGCAGGGGCCCGAGCACTCGAGCGCGCGCATCGAGCGCTTCCTGGAGCTGTGCGCCGAGGACAACCTCCAGGTCGCCAACTGCACCACGCCCGCCCAGTATTTCCACCTGCTGCGCCGCCAGCTGCGCCGCAACTTCCGCGCGCCGCTGGTGATCTTCACGCCCAAGAGCCTGCTGCGCGCGCCGCGCGCGGTGTCCGTGCCCGAGGACTTCACCCACGGCCACTTCCAGACCGTGATCGACGACCCGCGCGCTGCCGCCGCGCCGGAGCGCGTGCAGCGCGTGCTGTGCTGCACCGGCAAGGTGTACTACGACGTGCTGGCCGAGCGCGAGCAGCGCGAGGGCGACGACGGCGGGGCCACCGAGACCGCGGTGGTGCGCGTCGAGCAGCTCTATCCCTGGGACGACACCGCGGTGGCGCAGGCCGTGCGGCGCTATCCCAACGCGGCGCAGGTCGTCTGGGTCCAGGAGGAGCCCGCCAACATGGGCGCCTGGACGTTCGTGCGCGAGCGGCTCCAGGACGTGCTGCGCGACGACCAGCGCCTGGCCTATGCCGGTCGCACGCCCTCGGCGGCGCCGGCCGGTGGCTCGATGCGGCTGCACCGCAAGCGGCAGGGGCGGCTGCTGGCCGCCGCCTTCGGCGACTTCGACTGAGCCCCGTTCGCCCGGTCCTGCCCCATCGCTTCGACGTGGACGTGGCCGCCGCCCGCGCGATCCAGGAGCGGCTGCGCGAGCGGGTGGTCGCCTCCGACCGGCTCGGCCCGGTGCGCCGGGTGGCCGGCGCCGACGTGTCCTTCGACAAGCGCGCGCCGTTCCTGTTCGCGGCGGTCGTGGTGATGGACGCCGAGACCTTCGAGGTGACCGAGACGGCCGGCGTGCGCGGTCCGGCGCGCTTCCCGTACGTCCCGGGCTATCTGTCGTTTCGCGAGCTCCCCGCGGTGCTGGCCGCCTTCGCGAGGCTCCGGCAGCGTCCCGACCTGATCGTGGCCGACGGGCACGGGCTCGCCCACCCGCGCCGCTTCGGGCTGGCCTGCCACCTGGGGGTGCTGCTCGACGTGCCGACGCTGGGCTGCGCCAAGAGCCGGCTCGTGGGGGAGCACCGCGAGCCCGGCCCGCGGCGCGGCGCGCACACGCGCCTGCTCGATGCGGGCGAGGTGATCGGCGAGGCGGTGCGCACGCGCGCCGGCGTGAAGCCGGTGTACGTGTCGGTGGGCCACCGCGTGAGCCTGCCCACGGCGCGGCGCTGGGCGCTGCGGCTGGCCCCGCGCTATCGGCTCCCCGAGCCCTCGCGGGCCGCGCACTCCGAGGTGAATCGCCTGCGCCGATCCGCCGCGTAGCGCCGGGTCGCCCCCCCGGTTATACCCGAGATCACCAGAGGGAAGGAGCCCACGTGGCGAGCTACGACCGCCTGTCCGCCCAGGACCGCAGCTTCCTCGACCTCGAGGGGCCCAACAGCCACATGCACGTGGCCGGCTGCTTCGTGTTCGACCGGGGCGCGCTGGCGACCCCCGACGGCGGCCTCGACATCGAGCGGATCCGGGACTACGTGGCGTCCCGGCTGCACCTGATCCCGCGCTACCGCCAGCGTATCGAGTGGATCCCCGTCGAGGACCACCCGGTCTGGGTCGACGACGACCGCTTCAACGTCCAGTACCACGTGCGCCACAGCTGCCTGCCCGCGCCGGGCGACGACCGCCAGCTGAAGCGGCTCTGCGGGCGCATCATGTCGCAGAAGCTCGACCGCGGGAAGCCGCTCTGGGAGATCTGGGTGGTCGAGGGGCTCGAGCACGACCGCTTCGCGCTGCTGAGCAAGGTCCACCACTGCATGATCGACGGCGTCTCGGGCGTCGACCTGCTCGGCGTGCTGCTGTCGCCGCTGCCGGAGAAGAACTTCGATCCCGCGCCGGGCTGGTACCCGAGCCCGGCCCCGGGGCGCACTCGGCTGCTGCGCGACGCCGCCTGGCGGCGGGTCGAGATGCCCTTCCTGCTGGCGGGCGAGGTGGGCCGGGCGCTGCGCGATCCGTCGGCGGCGCTGGCGCGGGTGGGCGAGAACCTGGGTGCGCTGGGCGAATCGCTCGCCGCGGGGCTGGGCAGCGCCTCCGAGACACCGCTCAACCAGGAGATCGGTCCGCACCGGCGCTTCGACTGGGTCGCCTTCGACCTCGACGAGGTGAAGCGGGTCAAGCAGGCGCTGGGCGGCACCGTCAACGACGTCGTCCTCGCCACGGTGGCCGGCGCGCTCACGCGCTTCTTCGAGCAGCGCGGGATCACGCTGCGGCGCCAGCGCGAGCTGGAGGTGCGCGCCGCCTGCCCGGTGAGCATGCGCTCCGAGCGGGAGCGCGGCACGCTCGGCAACCGGGTCTCCGCGATCCTGGTCGACCTGCCGGTGGGCCAGAAGGACGCGCGCAAGCGCCTCGCCGCGGTGCGCACCGCCACCGGGGAGATCAAGCAGTCGCAGCAGGCGCTGGGCGCCGACGTGCTGGCCTCCGTGAGCGACTGGATCGCGCCGACGCTCGCCTCGGTGGCGGCGCGGGTCGCGTTCAGCGCGCGCGTGTCGAACCTGGTCGTCACCAACGTGCCCGGTCCGCAGATCCCGCTCTACCTGCTCGGCGCGCGCATGCTCGAGAGCTATCCGATGGTGCCGCTGTTCTCGACCCAGGGCCTCGGGATCGCGCTGTTCAGCTACGGCGGGGGCCTGTACTGGGGCGTCAACGCCGACTGGGACCGCTTCCCCGACCTGCACGACTTCGTGGTGGCGGTGGACGCGTCGTTCCGCGAGCTGTGCGAGGCCGCCGACGCGGCGGCGTAACCGCGCCCGGCCCGCGGCGTCCAAGCGGCCATGACGAAGAGAACCGCCACGCGGTGCGGAGTCCGCTGGGCGCCGCTCGCCGTCGGGCTGCTCCTGGTCACCGCCGCGCCCGCCGGCGCCGGCCGCTTCGACCACGACCTCTACGACCGCGTGCTCGCCGGGTACACGCGCGCCACCGACGACGTGGCCGGCGTCCGCGTGGACTACGCCCGGCTGCGCACCGCCCCCGAGTGGCCGCGCCTGCTGGCGAGCCTGGCGGCCGTGGACCTCGCCGCCCTGACCGAGGCGGAGCGCTTCGCGCTCTGGATCAACGCCTACAACGTGCTGGCGATCGACGTCGTTCGGCGCCACTGGCCGCTCGAGAGCATCCGCGACGTGGGCTCGCTGTGGAGCCCGGTGTGGAAGCGCGAGGCGGGCGTGGTCGCCGGCCGCACCGTCACGCTGCACGAGATCGAGCACGAGATCCTGCGCCCGCTCGGCGACCCGCGCATCCACGGCGCCATCGTCTGCGCCTCGACCTCGTGCCCCTCGCTGCGCCGCGAGTCGTTCCGCGCCGCGCGCCTCGACGCCCAGCTCGACGACACGCTGCGCGGCTGGCTCGCCAACCCGCAGAAGGGGGCCCGCGTCGCGGCGGACGGGGTCCGCGTGAGCAAGATCTTCGACTGGTTCGAGGAGGACTTCGCGGCGGGCGGCGGCGTGCTCGCCTTCGTGCGGCGCTACCTGGCCGACGACGCCCGCGCGGCGCTCGACGCCCTGGGCCCCTCGCCGGGACTCTCCTACTTCGACTACGATTGGAACGTCAACGCGTTGTGAGGATCCGCGCGGGAGCGCTGCTTCGGCGGGCCCGCCGGGGAGGAGTCCGTTGCGCCGAGACAGCCTGCCGCAGCTCGGCGAGCTCGAACGCCTGGTGCTGGAGCGACTCTGGTCGCACGGCGCTGCGGACGTGAAGGCCATGTATCGCGGGGTCGGCGAGGCCCGCGGGATCCGACCCAACACCGTGCAATCGACCCTCGACCGCCTGTACCGCAAGGGCCTGGCCGAGCGGCAGAAGGTGGGGCGTGCGTTCTGCTACCGGGCCCGGCTCTCTCGCCGCGAGTGGCTGTCGCGCAGCCTCGACGCGCTCTTCGCAGACCTGCGCGAGGTCGACACCGGCCTGCTCCTGTCGACGTTCGTCGATCTGGCCGAGCGTGCGGGTGACGCGCAGCTGGAGGCCCTCGAGCGACTGGTGAGCGAGCGCCGGAAGCGAGACGGCCGAGGCGGGCGATGAGCGCGGCCCTCGCAACGCTCGCCCTCGCTGCCGTGGCCGCCCTCGGGTTCGCCCTGCTCACCTCGCTCGCGACCAGCGCCGCCTGGCCGGTGCTGCGCCGCCGGAGCGCCCGGTGGTCCGCCGCGTCCCGGGCGCGGCTGGCGCTCGCGCTGGCCGTCGCACCCGGGCTGCTGCCGCTCCTGCTGGTCGCGCTCTGCTTCGCGCCGGCCGCGCTGGGCCTGCTCGGCCTGCACGCCGACCACTGTGCGCACCACCCCGCGCACCCCCACCTCTGCTTCGTCCACGCCACGACGCTGCTCACGGCGCCGCTCGGGCTGCTGCTCGCTGGTCTCGCCGCGCTGCTGGGTGTTGCCGCGTGGCGGCTCGGTCGGCGCGTGGCGAGAACGCGACGTGCCCTGGCGGGGCTCCGCGCGGGCTCCTCGCGGGAGCTGGAGCGACACGTCCGCTGCGTCGAGTCCGAGCGCCCGTTCGCGTTTACCGCGGGCCTCGGCCGCGGTGAGATCTTCGTGTCGACGGCGCTCGCGGAGGCGCTCTCGGCGCGGCAGCTCGAGGTCGTGGTGGAGCACGAGCGCGCGCATGCGCGGCGGCGCGACGGAGCGCGTCTGGCCCTGGCGCGCGCCGCCTCGTGGGCCCACCGGCCCGCGCTGCGACGCGAGATCCTGGCGAGGCTCGAGCTGGCCGTGGAGCAGGCCTGCGACGCCGAGGCTGCCCATCGGTGTGGCGACCGCCTTGGCGTGGCCGAGACGGTGCTGGCCGTCGAGCGCCTGCTGGCCGCGGCCCCGCCTCCCGGCGTGCGCGCCTCGCTGGCCTTCGGCGGCAGCTCGGTCGCGGCGCGCGTGCGCGCCCTGCTGGAAGAGCCGCAGGCCGAGCCCGCTGCGCGCCGCGCCTGGTGGCTGGCGGCGGTGCTCCTCCCGGCGGCTTGTCTCCTGGCCGACCCGCTGCACCACGCGACGGAGCACGCGCTCGGCCTGCTGCTCGGGGCGCGGTAGCGCGCCGGAAAACCGATCCATTGTCGGACTTGCCGGCCGCCCGTAGGGTCCGCCGCCGTGTCCTCGACGCGCGCGATCGCCCTCCTGGGAGTCCTGGCGCTCTGGGCGCAGGCTGCCCGCGCCCAGGATCCGGACCCGGCGGCGGCATCTTCCCCCCGCTACCAGTTCACCGTGACCGAGCGCCTTCCCGTCACCGCCTCGTCCACGCTCACGATCCCGGCCGAGGACTTCGAGCTGCGGCCCCTCGAGAGCGGCGGGCAGATGCTCGAGGCCGTGCCCTCCATGCTGACCGCCCAGCACACGGGTGGGGGCAAGGCCGAGCAGTACTTCCTGCGCGGCTTCGACGCCGACCACGGCACCGACGTGCTGGTCTACTTCGACGGCGTGCCGATCAACCTGCGCAGCCATGCCCACGGTCAGGGCTACCTGGACCTCCACTTCGTCACGAAGGAGGCCATCGAGCGGCTCGACGCCTACAAGGGCCCCTACTTCGCCCAGTTCGGCGACTTCGCGACGGCCGCCACGGTGGAGTACGTCCCGTACGAGACGCTCGACGAGTCGTTCGTTCGCTACGAGGGCGGGATGTTCGATACCCACCGCAGCGTGGCGGTGCTGTCGCCCCGCTTCGGGGCCTTCGGCGGCGACGACCCGTCCGCCGACGGAATGGTCTCGTTCGAGGCCTATCACACCAACGGCCCGTTCAAGGACAACGAGGACCTCTGGCGCTTCTCGCTCTTCGGCAAGGGGAGCGTGGAGCTGCGCCCCGCGCTGCGGCTCTCGGGCCACGCGCTGGCCTACGGCGCCGACTGGAACGCGTCGGGTCTGCTCCCCGACCGGCTCGTCCAGGGCGGACCGATCGGTCGCTGGGACTCGCTCGACCCGAGCGAGGGCGGCGACTCCCGGCGCTTCCAGGGCAAGCTGCAGCTCGACTGGTCGCCTTCCCCCCTGCGCCACCTCACCGCCAACGTCTACCTGGCCCACTACGACCTGGACCTCTACTCGAACTTCACCTACGCGCTGGACGATCCC
>JASJBO010000182.1 GCA_030066475.1 Myxococcota bacterium | reverse complement strand
GCGGCGCGCTCGGCGCGGGTCGGCGTGGCGACGCCGGCGATCCACGCCCAGCCGTCGGCGGTACGCGCCGCGAACACCCCTGCGCGCGGGCGCGCGGGCGTCACGTGGACCCAGATCGTGCCGATGCGCACGCAGCGCACGTCGACGTGCGCGTCGGGCTCCGCCGAAGCGGCATCGCCCAGTCGCGCGCGCAGCGCCGGCGTGGCGGCGGCGGCGCCCGGCTCCCAGTAGTGACGCAGTCCCGCGCGCTCGCTGAACACGCCGCCCGGCGGCGGCTCGCGGGTCGCGTAGACCACGCCGCCGGCCGACTCGAGCGACCAGGCCCGGGAGATCCGCACGACCGGCGGCGGAGCCGCGACGCGCGGCGCGGCGAGCGCGGCGCTCGCGCGGCGCGAGCCGGTTCGGGAGAGCGAGGCGAACGCCGCGGTGGCCAGTCCGCCCGGCTCGTCGACCTCGATGCTCGCGGCCGCGCCGGCGCGCAGCTCGCTCGACCACGGCGCCGTTCGGCCCAGGAACGGCACGGCGCTCGCCGCCGTGACCGCGGCGCGGAAGCCCTTCAGCCGCTCGATCAGCACGGTGGGCTCGATCGCCAAGGCACGGGCGCGGCTGCCGGCCGGCAGCTCGCGCGCACTCACGCGATAGCGGCGGAACAGCCAGTCGATCGTCTCGACCAGCTGCTCCGGATCCCCGCGTACCCCGTACGCGCGACTCGTCTCGAGCCACGCGGCCGTGCGCCGCGCGTCGTCGGGATCGACCTCGAGCTCGACGAGGAGCTGCGCCCCCCACGCGCGCGCCGCCAGGAAGGCGTCGCCGCACAGCGCGCGGAACGCCGCGGCATCGGCGTAGGCGAGGCGGTGGGCGGCGTCGCTGAGCCGCACGTCGGGCAACGCCTCGCGCTCGAGCGTCACGGCGGCGTGCACGCCCAGCAGCAGCCGCCCGCCCGCACGACTCAGCACCACCAGCTCGTAGTGGGCGCGCTCGAGCGGCGTGCGCTCGGGCGCCACGGCGCGGATGCAGGTATCGCCGCCACCCAGGGCGCGCGCATGGCGTGCGTCCCACGCAGCACCCAGCGCAGCGGGACGCCCGGCGTCCAGCGCGACCCAGACGCCCTCCTCGGCGGCGGTCGCCGAGAGCGCCAGCAGCGCCGTCAGCGCAACGACCACGCCTCGCGCCATGCCCTCCCCTTTCCGTTCCCTCATCGGAACGCGCTCGTCGCGGCTCAAGCTCCCCCGCCCCGACGTCCTCCAGGAGGCCCCGAGCCCGGGGCGGAGGGCCGCGCGCTCGGGCGCCGCGCGCCTCCCGGCGCCCCGAGGACGCTTGACGCTCGCTCCGGCCTCCCGAATCCTGCCGGCCCGCAGCCGGGGGAACAGGGTGTCGGCGCAGGCGGTCGAGAGCGAGTATCAGACGCGTCTGCGCGACCGGCGCGCGAGCGCGACGGCCTCGGGCGCGCGCGCCCGCCTGCTCTCCAACGCGCGGCTCGTGGTATTCCTGGCCGGCGCCGTGATCGCGTGGCTCGTGTTCGGCAGTCGCCTGCTCGAGGGCCTCTGGCTCGCCCCACCGGCGCTGGCCTTCGCCGCCCTGGTGGTGGCGCACGACCGCGCGCTGCGCCGCCAGGCGCGCGACGAGCGGGCCGTCGCCTACTACGAGGCGGGGCTCGGCCGACTCGCCCACGAGCTCGCCGATCGCGGCGCCTCAGGGGAGGAATTCGTCGATTCGGCGCACCCTTACGCTCAAGACCTCGACCTGTTCGGCAAGGGCTCGCTGTTCCAGCTGCTGTGTCGCGCGCGCACCCGGGCCGGCGAGGACCGGCTGGCCGACTGGCTGCGGGCGCCTGCCGCGCCGGCGACGGCCCGCGCTCGCCAGCCCGCCGTGCGCGAGCTGGCCGGACGGCACGACCTGCGCGAGGCGCTGTCGCTGGTGGGCGAGGAGGTCGCAGCCGATCTCCAGGAGGAGGCGCTGGTACGCTGGGGCGCCGCGGCGCCCGCGGCGCCCGCGGCGGGCCTGCGCGTTGCAGCGGGTGCGCTCGCCGCCGCCAGCAGCGCAGCGCTGACGGCGCTGTTCCTCGGCGCGCCGATCATCCCGCTGCTCGCGGCCCTGGCCGTCCAGTCGGGCTTCGCGGCGACCCAGCGCGGGCGCGTGCAGCGCACCCTGCGCGACCTCGACGCGCCGCTGCGCCGGCTGGAGGTGCTGGGGGAGCTGCTCGCGCTGCTCGAGGCCGAGCGCTTCACCGCCCCCGCGCTGGCGGCCCTGCGCGAGAAGCTCGCGACCGCCGGACTGCCACCCTCGCGCCGGATCGCGCGGCTGCGCCGGCTGTGCGACCTGCTCGACGCCCGCCGCAACCAGCTCTTCGCGCCGATCGGGGCGCTGCTGCTCTTCACGACCCAGATCGCCTATGCGATCGACGCCTGGCGCGCCCGCTTCGGCGCTGCGCTCGCCGACTGGGTGGCGGTGGTGGCGGAGCTGGAGGCCCTGACCTCGTTCGCCACGCATGCCTTCGAGCACCCCGACGACGTGGACCCCGAGATCGTCGAGGCGGGGCCGGTCTTCGAGGCGCGCGCCCTGGGCCACCCGCTGCTGGCCGAGCCGACCTGCGTGCGCAACGACGTCCGCCTCGACCCCGAGCAGCAGCTCCTGCTCGTGAGCGGCTCGAACATGTCGGGCAAGAGCACGCTGATGCGCGCGGTCGGCGTGAACGCCGTGCTGGCGCTCGCCGGCGCGCCGGTGCGCGCCCGGGCGCTGCGGATCGCGCCGGTCGCGGTCGGCGCCTCGATCCGCATCGTCGACTCGCTCCAGGAGGGCGCCTCGCGCTTCTACGCCGAGATCACCCGGCTGCGCCAGATCGTCGAGCTGTGCGACGGCCCGCTGCCGGTGCTGTTCCTGCTCGACGAGATCCTGCACGGCACCAACTCGCACGACCGCCGCATCGGCGCCGAGGCCGTGGTGCGCGGCCTGCTCGCCCGCGGCGCGATCGGCCTGGTGACGACCCACGACCTGGCGCTCACGCGCGTCGCCGAGGCGCTCGCCCCCCAGGCGCGCAACGTCCACTTCCAGGACCACCTGGAGGACGGCCAGATCCAGTTCGACTACCGCATGCAGGACGGGGTCGTCACCAAGAGCAACGCGCTCGAGCTGATGCGGAGCGTCGGGCTCGAGATCTAGGATCGACCTGCACTCTGGGGACGCAAGTCATTCAATTGACTCCGGGATCCACCCCCTCCGACAGCCCTGGCTGCCACGCGCCCGACGCGCCGCCCACCTCCTCTGGGGAGGCTCGCCATGCGCCGACGCTTCGACCACCTCGCCGCTGAGATCTCGGTCCGGGTGGGCCGGGTGGTGCCTCGCTATCCGCTGTGGCTGCGCATGCGCGAGCTCGGGCTCGACCCCGAGTGGCTGGCCCGCGAGGAGGCGCTGCGCTTCTGCGAGCACGATCTGGAGCACTTCCTGCGCCAGCACGGCCTCGTGATGGGCCCGCGCGAGTGGCGCCGGCTGTTCCGCGCCGTGGCCCGCCACGACCCGTCGGTCCGCACCCCCGCCGAGTGGGCCGCCGATCTCTGAGCCATCCACGGGCTGCTAGCGTCGGCGCCATGGAGACCACCCGCCTCGGGGCCACGGGCCTCGAGGTCTCGCGGCTGTGCCTGGGCTGCATGACCTACGGGACGCCCGAGTGGCGGCCCTGGGTGCTCGATGCGGCGCACAGCCGCCCCTTCCTGCGGCGCGCGCTCGAGGCCGGCATCAACTTCTTCGACACCGCCGACATGTACTCGCGCGGCGCGAGCGAGGAGGTGGTGGGAGCGGCGCTGCGCGAGCTCGCCCGGCGCGACGAGGTGGTGATCGCCACCAAGCTCTACTACCCGCTGCGCGACGCGGGCGCCAACCGCCAGGGCCTGTCGCGCAAGCGCGTGCTCGACTGCGTGGACGCCTCGCTGCGCCGGCTCGGCACCGACTACATCGACCTCTACCAGATCCACCGCTACGACCCGGACACGCCGCTCGACGAGACGCTCCTGGCGCTCGACGACTGCGTGCGGGCCGGCAAGGTGCGCTACCTGGGCGCATCGAGCATGTTCGCCTGGCAGTTCGCGCGCGCCCTCTACCGGGCCGAGCAGCGCGGCTGGACCCGCTTCGTCGCGATGCAGAACCACTACAACCTGGTCTACCGCGACGAGGAGCGCGAGATGCTGCCGCTGTGCCGCGCGGAGGGCGTCGGCGCGATCCCCTACAGCCCGCTGGCGCGCGGCTTCCTGGCCGGCACGCGCCGCCGCCGCGAGTTCGACACCACCCTGCGCGCGCGCACCGATGCCTACGGCCAGGTCGACCAGTTCCGCGACTGCGACTGGGCGGTGCTCGAGCAGGTGG
This sequence comes from Myxococcota bacterium, assembly GCA_030066475.1. Next base: position 11,226 of record JASJBO010000182.1, on the reverse strand, counting down.
TCGAGATCGCCGAGAAGCGCGGCGTCCCGCCGGCGCAGGTGGCGCTCGCCTGGCTGCTCCACCAGCCCGCCGTCACCGCCCCCATCATCGGCGCCACCACCCTCGACCAGCTCGACGACGCCATCGCCGCCGTCGACCTCGCCCTCGACGAGGCCGAGCGCAACGCCCTCGAGTCCCCCTACCACCCCCGCCCCGACCGCGGCTTCCTCTAGCCAGCACGGGGGGGCGTCGATCGCCATGCGTGGGTGCATTTGACCTCGTTCTTACGTTGGCCGGAGCAGGCCCGTTCCCTTGCCTTGCCATGTCCGTCACGCAGCGGCGATAGTGAAGCGGACGACGTCTCCCGCGAGACGAGTGAGGTGGTGATGGCGACGCGACGCAAGAAGAGCTCGGCCGCGAAGAAGCGAACACGCACGGTGAAGAAGAGCACCTCTTCCTCTCGCAAGAAGACGTCGCGCGCGCGACGCGCGACGAAGCAGGCCGCGAAGACTCAGGCACCGCCCCCCCGCGCGGCCGGGGGAGAGCGACACAGCGGGTACCAGATCAGCGACGCCGACGTCGAGCGGCTGCTCGTCTCCGGGGAGTACGCCGGCCTGCTCGAGGAGTACTTCGGCGACTCCAACTACGACGAGCTGACCGAGCTCGCCAGGCAGGCGGCCCGTCGCACGGTCCGCGGCGGCCCGCGCGTCCTGATCCTGCCCGGCATCATGGGCTCGAAGCTGGGCCGCGAGCGGAAGCTCTTCTTCGACGACGTCATCTGGATCGACCCCGTCGACATCGCGCGCGGACGCCTCGAGAAGCTGGCCCTCAGGCCCGGAGCCCCGACCCTCGAGGCACTGGGCGTGATCCTCTTCGCCTATCTCAAGCTCAAGCTGCGGCTCAAGGCCGCGGGCTTCGACGCGGACTTCCACCCGTTCGACTGGCGTCAGAGCATCGATCGCCTGGGCGCCGAGCTCGCGAAGCGGGTCGAGAACGAGCGCGCTGGCAAGGTGCACCTCGTGGCGCACAGCATGGGCGGGCTCGTAGCGCGCGCGGCCCTCGCGGGGGGCCTGCCCAGGGTGGATCGCTTCGTGATGCTCGGGACCCCGAACTACGGGTCCTTCGCGCCGGTGCAGGCGATCCGCGCCACCTACTCCGCCGTCCGCATGGTGTCGAAGATCGACCTGAAGAACTCCCCGGAGGAGCTCTCCGAGAAGGTCTTCAAGACCCTTCCGGGCCTCCACCAGATGTTGCCCTCGCCGCGCCGCTTCAGCGGGGTCGACCTCTACGACGCGAGCACGTGGCCCACCGACGCGCCGGTTCCGCTCCAGCGCATCCTGAGCGGTTGCCAGCGCGTGCAGGAGGGCCTCGCCGATGCGGACGAGCGCTTCCACCTGATCGCCGGGGTCGACCAGGAGACGCCGACCGGGCTCTCGCTGGCGGACGGTGAGTTCGAGTACGAGCTCAGCCAGAACGGCGACGGAACCGTCCCGCTGGACTTCGCGGAGCTCGAGAACACCCGCACCTGGTACGTCGAGGAGGGCCACGGGAGCCTCCCCAACAACCGTACGGTCGGGGAAGCGGTGATCCAGATCCTCCGCTCCGGCGACACGAACCTCCTGCCGACCTCCTGGGAGCGGCGTCCCACCCGTGCTCGGCGCACGGTCCGCGACGCCGAGCTGCGCGTGGAGGCCTTCGAGGGGCGCTCGGCCGGCGAGCTCGGCAACCGCGAGCGGCGAGCGATCCTGCAGGGCTTCGTCTCCGCCGATTCGCGCGACGAGGCACCCAGGCGGCCTCCGCGCATCGAAGGCGGCGTGCAGCGACCGCCGGCCCCCGGCTACGGGCATCCCCTGCGCGGCGTCCGCATGGACCACACCGACCGCCACGCGATCGTGATCTGCTTCGCCCGCGGCGACATCACGGAGGTACGCGCCCGCGCCCTGGTGCTCGGCGTCTTCCAGGAGGTCGAGCCCGCGGGCGCGGCCGCGGCGATCGACGCGCGCGTCGACGGCGCCGTCAAGGAGTTCACGACCCGGCGCATGTTCAACGGCGAGGTGGGCGAGATCTTCCCGCTGCCCACCGGGCGCCACCTGATCTACGCCGAGTCCGTGCTCTTCGCCGGCCTGGGGGACTACTCCTCCTTCGGCCCGGAGGTCCAGGAGTTCGTGGCCGAGAACGTGGTGAGGACCTGCATCGGCACCAACCTCGAGGAGTTCGCCAGCGTCCTCATCGGCACGGGCTCGGGCGCGAGCGTCGAGGCCACGGTGTACCACCAGCTCGCCGGCTACATCCGGGGCATGCAGGACGCCGACCACGACCGCCGTCTGCGCCGCATCACCCTGTGCGAGCGCGACCCCGAGAGCTTCATCCGCATGAAGGAGGAGGTGGTGCGCCTGGCCACCACCGATCTCTTCGGCAACGTCGAGGTGCTCTTCGACCAGGTCGAGCTGCCTCCCCCGACCCTGGTGGCGCCGACGCGCGCGCGTGCCCGGCTCGAGTCGGAGGCACGGCTCGCCTACCTCTACGTCAACGAGGAGTCCCGCTCGGGCCGGACGGCGGTCTACCGCGCGTCGGTCCTCACCCCAGGCTCGAAGGCGGCGATCCTGACCGAGCGCAAGGACGTGTCGCTCACCGAGCTCGACCGACATCTGGAGGAGATCGGAGACGCGGGCTTCGGCGTCGACGAGCTCGAGGAGTTCGGCTCCGAACTCGGAAAGCTGGTCCTGGACGAGTCCATCACGAGCGCCCTCCAGCACATCGGCGAGCAGAAGCAGCACCACCTGGTCGTGGTCCACGACGCGCCCACCGCGCGGGTCCCCTGGGAGACCCTGCACGTCGACGGCTGGGCGCCGGCCGCGAGCGAGGGGCTGAGCCGCCGCTACGCCGCCGAGAGCCTGTCGGTGGCGAAGTGGCTGGAGCGCCGGCGCCTGGAGGAGACGCTGGAAGTGCTCATGGTGGTGAACCCCACGGGCGACCTGCCCGGCGCCGTGTGGGAGGCGGAGCGGATCAAGTCCGTGTTTCCCCAGGGCCAGAGCGTCGTCCGCCTGACCGAGGTGCGGGAGGGGGAGGCGACCCGCGAGCGCCTGCTCGAGGAGTTCCAGAGCGGGCGCTACGACGTGATCCACTACGCGGGGCACGCGTTCTTCGACCCGGCCAAGCGCTCGCGCAGCGGCATCCTCTGCACCGGAGGGCAGGTGCTGAGCGGCGCCCATCTGGCGGGGATCGCCAACCTGCCCGCCCTGCTCTTCTTCAACGCCTGCGAGTCCGGCCGCGTGCGCTCGGCGAAGGACCGCAAGAAGAGGCAGTTCGACATGACCGCCCGGATGGACCGCAACGTCGGCCTCGCCGAGGGCTTCATGCGGGGCGGCGCGGCCAACTACCTGGGCACCTACTGGCCCGTGGGCGACGCGGCGGCCGCCCAGTTCGCGAAGACCTTCTACACCCAGCTCGTGGAGGGCAAGGAGATCGGAGCGGCCGTCCAGGCCGGCCGGGACACCGTCCGAGCGATCCGCGAGGTCGACTGGGCCGACTACATCCACTACGGCAGCTACGACTTCCGGCTCAAGCTCAAGGACGGCGGCTGATTCTCGACAAGCACCCGAGGGAGACGAAGATCGAGTGGTTCCCTGCGGGGAACTACTGAACTTCTTAACGAACGTCCCCGTCCTCGGGGTCGCGGCCGAGCTGGTCGAGGCGGGGGGGGCCGGTCTCTCCGAGGCGGCTCTTGATGATGTCGCGGCGATCCTGGAGCTGGCGGTGGGTGAGGGAGTCGACGTCGTCCTCGAGGCCCAGGCCGGCCTTCATGCCCTCGAGGTCGAGCGTCTGGCGGCCCGGGTCGAAGCCGATGTCGCGCAGGATCTTCGCGCCGTGGCGCTGGGCGAAGTAGCCGTAGATCTTCGCCACCTCGCCGAACAGGTTGACGTCGGGCGCGTAGCGCGCGATGGCGCCGTCGAAGAACAGCATGTTCTTGACGTAGAGCATCAGGTGCTTGGGCAGGCGCGCGCCGTGGCGCAGCAGCGCCTTCACCACGTCCTGGATCTCGCGCACCAGCTCCTCGCTCGACATCTTGGTGGGGTCGCGCACGGGCTGGTCGATCTTGAGCTCGCGGATCAGGGCGTCGGTGTCGCAGTCGGTGGGCAGCGCCCCCAGGTCGCGGAAGGCGGCGAGCTGGCCGCGCAGGTCGTTGGTGGCGCCCGTCATCATCATGCGCAGGAAGGCGAGCCGCTGGGGCTCGGCCATGCGGCCGGTCATGCCGTAGTCGAACAGCGCCACGCGCCCGTCCGGCATCACGAACAGGTTGCCGCCGTGCAGGTCCCCGTGGAAGACGCCGTAGATCATGGCGCCCTCGAGGAACGAGATCATCATCGAGCTGAGCACCTGGGTGGTGTCGATCCCGGCGGCGCGCATGCCGTCCACGTCGTCGTAGTGGAAGCCGTGCAGGCGCTCCATCACCAGTACGCGCTGCGTCACCAGCTCGGGGTGCGGGCGCGGCACGACGATGATGCGCTGGCCGGCGTCGTGCAGCACGTGCGCGACGTCCAGCATGTTCTGCGCCTCGAGCCGGAAGTCGAGCTCTTCGACGATGGTCTCGGCGAACAGCTCCACCAGGGCCGGCGGGTTGGCGAGGGCCGCCACGGGGATGCGTCCGATCAGGTAGGGCGCGATCCACGCCATCGCCGCGACGTCCTGGCGCACCCGCTCCGAGACGCCCGCGCGCTGCACCTTGACCACCACCTCCTCGCCGCTGGCGAGCGTGGCGGCGTGCACCTGCGCGATCGACGCGGAGGCGAGCGCCTGCTCCTCGAAGCGGGCGAACACGGCCTCGAGCGGGCGGCCCAGCTCGGCCTCGACCGTGCGGCGCACCACGGCGAACGGCTCGGGCGGCACCTGGTCGCGGCAGCGCTTGAACTCCCGGACCAGCTCGTCGGGGAACAGGCCCTGGCCGGACGATACGATCTGCCCCAGCTTGATGTACGACGAGCCGAGTCGCTCGAAGGCGAGCCGCAGGCGCAGCGAGAGCCCCGCGCGCGACGCCTCGCCGCCGCGGCGCCGCTCGCGCAGCCACCAGCCGCCCAGCGCGCCGCCCACGCGCCACGCGGCGCTCGCGAAGCGCCGTACCGGCGGCAGCCGGCGGCGGCGCAGCAGCTCGGGCACGCGGCGCTGTGTGCGCTCGCGCAGCGCGTCCAGTCCGGGGCGCCAGCGCATCCGCTCCGGCGCCACCACCCAGGGGCCGCGCTCGCTGAAGGCGCCGAGCGCGAGGTCGGGCGACGGCGCGGCGGCGTCGTTCGGGGACACGGACTCGGCAGTGGACGGGCTTCTGGGCGCTTCGCTCACGGTGGACTTCGGCAGGGGCGCAGGCAGATCCCGAGAGTGCCCTACGCGACCCGGCCGCGCCAGCGACGGCGCCGCGGGCCGCTCTGTTAGGATGCCCGCGCACCCGAGCCGGAGCACCCGTGTCCCAGGCCGAGCCCTCCGAGCTGTCGACTCCCGAGCGCGAGGGCGCCCTGGACGCGCTCGAGCGCGAGCGCTTCGACGTGCTGGTGATCGGCGGCGGCATCACGGGCGCCGGCGTGGCGCGCGAGGCGGCGCTGCGCGGCCTGCGCGTGGCGCTGCTCGAGGCGCGCGACTTCGCCGCGGGCACCTCGAGCCGCTCGTCGAAGCTGATCCACGGCGGGCTGCGCTACCTGGCGCAGGGCGACGTGGCGCTGGTGCGCGAGACGGCGCTGGAGCGCAAGCGCGTGTTCGCGCTCGCGCCGCACCTGGCCGAGCCGCGCTGGATGCTGGTGCCCGCCCGCTCGCGCGCGGGCCTGCTGAAGTTCCGCGCCGGCCTCGCCACCTACGAGACGCTGGGCGCCGTGGCCGATGCCGACCGCCACCGCAACTGGGACGCGGAGAGACTGGCGCGCGAGGAGCCGCACCTGCGCCGCGACCGCTACCCGCTGGCGTGCGCCTACCGCGAGTACCTGACCGACGACGCGCGCCTGGTGCTGGCCAACCTGCGCGCGGCCGCGCGCCGCGGCGCCGTCGCGCTCAACCACGTCGCGGTCGAGCGCATCGAGATGGAGGCAGGACGCGCAGAGGCCGCCTCCGCGCGCTGTACGCTCACGGGCCGCACGCTGCGGGTCCACGCCCGCTGCCTGGTCAACGCGGCCGGCCCCTGGGTCGAGGCGGTGCAACGGCTCGAGGACGCGGCGGCCCCGCCGCTCCTGCACCTGTCGAAGGGCGTCCACGTCGTGCTGCCCCGCGAGCGCCTTCCGGTCCGGCAGATCGCGATCCTGGGCACGGCCGACCGGCGCTCGATCTTCGCGATCCCGCGCGGCGACGTGACCTACCTCGGCACCACCGACACAAGCTACCCGCACGGCGCGCAGCCCTGGCCCGCGGTCGAGCGCGCCGACGTCGAGTACCTCCTGGACCCCGTGACGCGCTACTTCGACGTCGCACCGCCCCGCCCCGAGGACTGCGTCGCCGCCTGGGCGGGCCTGCGGCCGCTGGTCGCCCAGCCCGGCAAGGCGCCCACCGAGATCTCGCGCCGCGACGAGATCCAGCTCGGGCCCGGCGGCGTGGTCACCGTGGCCGGCGGCAAGCTCACCGGCTACCGCCGCATGGCGGAGCAGGTGCTCGAGCGGACCGCCGCGGTGCTGGGCGCGCTGCCGGGGGCGCGCGATTCGGAGCAGCCGCTTCCCGGCGGCGACTTCGCCGGCAGCCTCGACGCGCTGGCGCGCGCGCTCGCCGAGTGCGCCGACCTCGACGACGCGCGCGCGGCGCGGCTGGTGCGCCTCTATGGAGCCGAGGCGCCGCAGGTCGTGGCGCTGGGCCCGGAGCCGCTGGCGCCCGGCGGTCGCGTGCTCGCGGGCGAGGCCGACTGGGCGGTGCGCCGTGAGGGCGCGGCCACGCTCGAGGACGTGCTGTACCGCCGCACGAGTGCGGCCTGGACCGAGCCGGGCGAGTGCGACGCCCTGCTCGAGCCGCTCGCCACCCGCCTGGCCGCCGCCCTGGGCTGGCGGGCGGCGCGCGTCGCCGACGAGGTCGCGAGCAGTCGCGCGCGGCTCCGCGCCGACCTGGCCTTCCGCCACGAGGAGGAGTGCGCGTGAACGATCCGCTCGAGCACCTGCGTCGCGAGCTGGGCGACGCCGTCCGCACCGAGCCCGAGCTGCTGGCCGCGCATCGCGCCGACGCCTGGATGATGGCGGAGCTGGCCGCCTTCGAGGACCGCGCGGGGCCGCTGCCGCTGTGCGTGATCGAGCCGCGCTCGACCGACGAGGTCGCCCACGCGCTGCGCGTGTGCAGCGAGTACGGGATCGGCGTCGTACCGTTCGGCGGCGGCTCGGGGGTGTGCGGCGCGGTGTCGCTCGCGGAGGGCCAGGTCGTGCTCTCGACGCGCGCCCTCGACGGGCTGGTGCGCCTCGAGTCGCGCGACCTCACCGCCGCGTTCCGCGCCGGGACGCTGGGCATCGAGGCCGAGCGGCGAGTCCAGCGCGAGGGCCTCACGATCGGGCACTGGCCGCAGTCGGTGGAGCTCTCCACGGTCGGCGGCTGGGTCGCGACGCGCGCGGCGGGCCAGTACTCGACCGGCTACGGCAACATCGAGGACGTGGTGCTGGCGCTCGAGGCGGTGACGCCCGACGGCACCGTCGTGCGCACGCGCGAGACCCCGCGCGCCGCGGCCGGCCCGGACCTGCGCCACCTGTGGCTGGGCGCCGAGGGCACGCACGGCGTGGTGACCGAGGTGATCTTCTCGCTGCGACCGCTGCCCGAGGCGAGCCGCGGTCAGGCCTTCCACTTCGCCTCGCTGCACGCGGGCCTCGAGCCGATCCGCCGCGCCCTGCGCGCGGGCTGGCGGCCGCCCGTGGTGCGGCTCTACGACGCCCGCGAGTCGCGCCGCCACTTCCGAGATCACTGCCCGCGCGACCGCGCGCTGGCGATCTGGCTGCACGAGGGCCCCGCCAGCGCGGTCGCCGCCGAGGCGGAGGCCGTGGCGGCCCTGTGCCGCGAGGGCGGCGGCGTCGAGACCGCCCCGGCGGCCGTCGACGACTGGCTCGAGCGCCGCAACCACGTGGCGAGCTTCCGCGAGTTCCTCGAGCAGGGCGTGGTGGTCGACACCATCGAGGTGGCTGCCACCTGGAGCCGGATCGGCGCGGTCTACGACCGGGTGACGGCCGCGCTCGCCGAGGTGCCCGGCCTGCTGGCCGGGACCGCCCACTCGAGCCACAGCTACCGCTCGGGCACCAACCTGTACTTCAGCTTCGCAGCGCGCCCGGACGACCCCGCCCGGCTCGCCGAGACCTACGCCGAGTGCTGGCGGCGCACGCTCGAGGCCACCCTCGCCGCAGGCGGCAGCATCGCCCACCACCACGGCGTGGGCCGCGTGCGCCGCGACTGGCTCGAGCGCGAGGTGGGACCCGGCGGCCTGCGCGTGTTGCGCGCGATCAAAGGGGCGCTCGACCCGGCGGGCGTGCTGAATCCCGGCAACCTGCTGCCCGACGCGGGATGAGCGCGGGCGCGCCGCGCGCCGAGCACCTGCTCGCTCTCGACCTGGGCACCACCAGCGTGCGCGCACTGCTGCTGCACGCGAGCGGCCACGTGGTCGGACGCGCGCAGCAGCCGCTGCCCGCGCGCTATCCCGAGCCGGGACGGGTGGAGCAGGATCCGCTGGCGCTCTGGGAGCGGAGCGTTGCGGTGCTGCGCGCGGCGCTCGACGCGGCCGGCCTCGCCGCGCGCGACGTCGCGGCGCTCGGCGTGGTGACCCAGCGCTCGACCGCCCTGGCGTGGGACGCCGCCGACGGTACGCCGCTCGCGCCCGCGATCGGCTGGCAGGACCGGCGCACGGCGGAGCGGGTCGCCGTGCTGAACGCGCGGGGCATCCCGATCAACACGCTCGCCTCGGCCAGCAAGTTCGAGTGGCTGCTGCGCCACGAGCCCCGCGTTCGCGAGGCGGCGAGTCGCGGGCGGCTGTGCCTCGGCACGCCCGACGTCTGGCTCACCGCGCGCCTGACCGAAGAGGCGTTTGCGACCGACCCCAGCCAGGCGAGCTGCACCGGGCTGCTCGACCTCGCCGCCGGCGACTGGTGGCCCGCCGCGCTCGGGCTGTTCGGCCTGGAGCCGGACTGGCTGCCCCGCGTCGTCGCGACCGACGCGGTGGTGGGCATGACCCCGGCGGCGCTGCTGGGCGCCCCGGTGGCGGTGGCGGCCCGCGCGGGCGACCAGCAGGCGGCGACCTTCGCCCAGGGTGCGCACGCCGAGGGCAGCGGAAAGCTGACGCTCGGCACCGCGGCAATGCTCGACGTCCACACCGGCGCGGCCCCTCGACGCGGCGCGCGCGGCGCCTACCCGCTGGCGCTCTGGACGCTCTCGGACGGGAGCCGCGCCTTCGGCCTCGAGGGCACGGTGGTGACCGCCGGAGCCGCCGTCGACTGGCTGGTCGATCTGGGCCTGCTGCCCGACGCCGGTGCGCTCGATGCGCTGGCCGGCTCGGTCGCCGACAGCGAGGGCGTGTGCTTCGTACCCGCGCTGCAGGGGCTCGGCACGCCGCACCTCGACGATGGCGCGCGCGGCCTGCTGGGGGGACTGACGCGAGCCACTACGCGCGCCCACGTGGCGCGCGCGCTGCTCGAAGGCGTGGCGCAGCGCTGCGCCGATCTGTGCGAGGCGCTGCCCCTCGCCGGCGCGCTGCGCACCGACGGCGGCCTCGCGCGCAGCGATCGGCTGCTCCAGGCGCTGGCCGACTTCTCGGGACGCCCGGTCTGGCGCGCGGCCGAGACCGAGACCACCGCGCTCGGCGCCGCGCAGCTCGCGGGCCTGGGCGCGGGCCTCTACGCGAGTCCGGGCGACGCCCGGCCCCACGCTGCGGCGGCGCGCGAGTTCGAGCCGCTCCTGGACCGGGACGAGCGCGAGCGTCGCCGAGCCGACTGGGCGCACGCCGTGGCGCGCGCCCGCTCGGACTCATGAGCGGCCGGACACCGAGGGCCGCGCCGCGCGCTGCGCCAGGCGCTGGGCGCAGGGCCGACACAGGCCGTGGCTCACGGGCCGCCGCCTGCCGTCGCGGGAGCCGAGGATCGGGCGCTCGCACCAGGCGCACACCACGCGCGGCCGCAGCGGGCGGGCGGGCGCGTTGTCCGTGCTTCGAACCATGCCCACCGCGTCGGCGCGGCCCGCAGCGGGCTGAAGCCCGGGTCCGATTCGGAGCTTTTTCCCCACGACTGGAATGCGAGATCGCCCCGCTCACCCGCTCCCCGCGGGCGCGCGACGCGCATCGGCTACCGTTGCGCGCGATGGAAGCACTTCCGGAGCGGCGCATCGGCGCGGTCACGGTGCTGTTCGGCGAGCGGGGCGGCAAGTACCCGCAAGGCAACACCCTGGTGGTGCGCGGACCGGACGGGTCGCTGGTGATCGACCCGTCGCTGGGCCTGCTGCCGCGCCGCGCCGCCCTGCCCCGCGTCGACGCGGTGCTCAACAGCCACTGCCACGAGGACCACTTCGCGGGCAACCACCTGTTCCCCGACGTGCCCTGGCATCTGCACGAGGCGGACCAGCCCGGCATGCGCTCGCTGGCCGACGTGATGGCGATCTACGGCTATCCGGAGCCGATCCACTCGGCGTTCCAGAAGCTCGTGGTCGACCAGTTCCACTTCGTGCCGCGACCCGACGCGCAGCCGTTCGCCGACGGCGCGGTCTTCGAGCTCGGCGGGGAAGTCCGCGTGCGGGTGATCCACGCCCCCGGTCACACGCGCGGCCACTGCTTCTTCTGGATCGAGCCGGACGACGTGCTGTATCTGGCCGACGTCGACCTCTCGAGCTTCGGACCGTACTACGGCGACGCCTGGTCGTCGCTGACCGAGTTCGAGCGCACGCTGGCCCTGCTCCGCGAGCTGGCGCCGCGCTGCTGGGCCACCTTCCACCACGTCGGCGTGATCGACGAGCCTGCCGCGTTCCGCGAGCGCCTCGAGCGCTTCGCCGCGGTGATCCCCGACCGCGAGCGGCGGCTGCTCGACTACCTGGCAGACACGCCCCGCACCCTCGACGAGGTGGCCCGTCACCGATTCGTGTATCGACCCCAGGACGACGTCCCGTTCGCCGAGGCGGTCGAGCGGCGCAGCATGGCGCAGCACCTCGAACGGCTGCTCGAGAGCGGGGCGATCCGCGAGGTCGAGCCGGGCCGCTTCCGCAGTTGGTGAACTTCGCTCGCCTGCGGCTCGCTGCGCGCTCCGCCGCTTCGCGGCTGCGCTTGCGGGGGTGCCGTCGAGGGGC
>JASJBO010000181.1 GCA_030066475.1 Myxococcota bacterium | reverse complement strand
GGGCTCGCCCTCGACGAGAACCTGCGGGTAGCTCTCGAAGTCGGTGACCGTGACCTCGAACTCGACGGTCGCCCCGTTGGTCGTGACCTGGTCGGGCGCGCGCATCACCTCGGACGACGGCGCACCGAACTCCGTCGTGGCGCGCTGGGCCCGCGCGAGCCGCGCCTGCCGGTCGTAGTCGCTCCTCCGCTCCGCGTGGAGCAGCTCGGCGCCGTCCTTGCGCAGGATCTGCCAGGCGAGCAGGCGGTTGTCGGGTGAGTAGTCCGCCACGGCGATCCGCTCGATCTGCGACTTCGAGTACATCTCGATCGGCCAGAAGATCAGCTCCGACAGGAAGAGGGTGAAGACGTCCGCGGCCACGTAGAAGACCGCCCGCATCTTGGACCAGCCGGCGGGACCGTCGGAGTAGTGGTACCGGACCTCCGCCAGGCCGTCCTTGTCGAACTCGCTGGCGGCCCCCGTGCGCAGCGTGGACTCGACGCTGCTGCGGTGCATGTAGAGCTGGACCGCCTCGTCGTCGGCGGGGCCGGGCATGGTCAGGCTGAAGTACGCGGCGCAGCCCGAGTCCAGGGCGGCCGCGAGCGCGAGCGCGGCGACCGCGCCGGCGCGCCGGATCCGCGGGGTTCGGATGCGCATCGGGCCCCTCCTGCTGGCACCACGGGCCAGCTCCCATTGTACCCCGGTCCGGCCAGAGCGTGCCCGCAAAGTCGGCGCCCTCAGGGCGCGACTCGACGCCCGTCCGGGCTCTACGGCCGTCCGCGCGACTCCCCGGTAGTCACGGCCCGCGCGATCAGGTGGGCCAGCCGCAGGGGCTCGGGCAGCTCCGACTTGCCGCTCGCGGCGGCCAGCCAGGTCGCCGCAGCGCGCGGGTCGATCCCCGCACAAGCGAGGTAGAGCCCCTCCTGCACGCGCACTGCCGCCGGGCAGCGGTCGACGATCTCCGCCCGCGCCTCGAGGCCCGCCGCCCGCAGCGCCTCGTGGAGGCGGTGGTCGCGGGGGTCGCGGCGATTGACGACGAGCACCGGCAGGCCGGTCGCCGCCGCGAGCCCCTCCGAATCCACCACCGCGAGCCCGGCGACCGTGATGCCGCCGAGCACCACGCCCTGCAGCGCGGGCCGGAAGCGCAGGCCGGCGATCCACCCGGCCAGGAACTCCGTGACCCCGTCGCCGTCGACGGGAAAGCGCGTGAGCGCCACGCCCTCCACGAGGTCGTGCCCCTCCATCACCACGCCGACGACTGCCACGTCCTCGTCGCGCCACTTGTCGAAGGGTCCGTCGTCGATGCCCAGCAAATGCGGGCGCCGCGCGGCGGTCATCAGGCGTAGTGTGCGCCGGGGTGGAGCCAGTTGACCGCGACCAGGAATACGCGCTGGAAGATCGGCGCGAACACGTTCCACGCGATCAGGATGCCGATGATGCCCACCATCGGCTGGCTCATCCACTCCTGGTAGCGCTCGGCGGCGGACTCGGGCAGCAGCAGGGGCAGGGCGCCGCTGCCGTCGAGCGGCGGCACCGGCAGCAGGTTGAACAGCAGCAGGATCAGGTTGAGCGAGAAGAACACGCTCAGCACGAAGGCACAGGTGGCGGCGAGACCCGTCGACGCCGTGGCCTCGACCACGTGCGAGACGTTGACGCTGGGCGGCGCGGCGAAGGCGTCCCCGGCGATCCCGAAGCGGATGCAGAGCGCGGCGAGCAGCACCAGCAGCAGGTTGGCGCCCGGGCCGGCCAGCGACATCCAGGCGGCGCGGCGCGGATGGGCCCGCGCCCACATCGGGTCGTACGGGGTGCTGGCGTAGCCGAAGGGCCAGCCGAACAGCGCGAGCGAGAGGATCGGAAGCAGCACCATCCCGAACGGCTCGCGGCGGATGTGCGGGACCGGGTCGAGCGACACCTGGCCGCCGAAGTAGGCGGTGAGGTCGCCGCCCCGCTTCGCCGCCCAGGCGTGCGCCGCCTCGTGCAGCGTCACCGAGAACAGGAACGCCACGTACCAGACCAGCGGGTCGACCAGCTCGTTCACGGGGCCGACGTTACCGACTCGTCGGCGCGTCGGACACCAGCGCGGCGAGCATCCGCTCGAGGAAGCGGGTGGCCTCGGCGTGGATCCCCGGCGCCTCGCTCTCGCGCGGGCCGGCCACGTTGAGGGTCCGCACCGCGTGGCTCCGGAGCCAGGCGCGGGCGGCGTCCGGCTCGGGCGAGGCGGCGAAGTCGACGCGGTAGAGCGGCTTGCCCGACGCCTCCGCCAGCCGGGCCGTCAGCAGGGTGCCCCCGCGCAGCGCCCCGCGCGCGAGGATCAGCGTGGCGTCGGCGTCTCGCACGTTCCAGGACGTGCGCTGGCGGGAGTCGGCCTGCGGGGTCTCGCGCAGCGGGTAGCGCGGGTCGAGCGGCCCGTCCTCGGCGCGGCGGCCGCGCGGGCACCAGCCGCCGCAGGGCAGCGCGCGCGCCAGCGCCACGTCGAGCGCAGCGCGGTCGACGCCGCTCTGACCGCCGGAGACGATGCGCAGGGCGGGCTCAGCGCCGGCGGACATCGAAGCCGACCAGGCCCTCCGGTGGCTCTTCGACCACGTCGAGGGCGTCCACCCGCGCCCCGCGCGGCCCCTCGCGACAGAAGGCCAGCGCCCGCTCGACGGCGGCGTCGGGGCCTTCGAAGACCGCCTCCACGCTGCCGTCGGGCCGGTTGCACACCCACCCGGCCAGCCCCAGCTCCGTGGCGCGCGCCTGGGTCGAGTCGCGGAAGAAGACGCCCTGGACGCGGCCACTCACCCGGATCCGGCGTCGCACGGTCGCCTGCATCGCCGCCGCCTCCCGCGAGCCAGGGTAGCGTGTGCCCGCTGCTACATTGCCGACGGAGGAGCACGCATGGCGCCCGACCTGTCCCCGCTGCGCGACGAGGCGCGCGCCGAGCTCGGCGCGGCGGTCGCGCTGCGCCGCCGCCTGCACGAGGCGCCCGAGCTCGGGCTGGTGCTGCCCGAGACGCAGAAGGCGGTGCTCGAGTTCCTCGCCGACCTGGACCTCGAGATCGCGACCGGCGGCTCCACCAGCGCGGTGGTGGCGACGCTGCGCGGAGCGGCGCCGGGACCCACCCTGCTGCTGCGCGCCGACATGGACGCGCTTCCGATGCAGGAAGAGACCGGGCTGCCGTTCGCGTCGCGGCACGAGGGGCGCATGCACGCGTGCGGCCACGACGCGCACACCGCCATGCTGGCGGGCGCCGCCCGGCTGCTGGCGCGGCGTCGCGACGCACTGCGGGGCACCGTGAAGCTGCTGTTCCAGCCCGGCGAGGAGGGCCACGGCGGCGCCCGCATCCTGATCGAGGAGGGGCTGCTCGAGGCGGACCCGAAGATCGACGCCGCCTTCGCGATCCACGTGAACCCGACCCTTGCCCCCGGCCGCGTGGCGCTGCGCCCCGGCGCGATGCTGGGCGCCGGCGACGTCTTCTCGGTGGACCTCAGCGGCCGCGGCGGGCACGCGTCGATGCCCCACGACGCGGCCGATCCGGTTCCGGTCGCGTGCGAGATCGTGCTGGCGCTCCAGAGCTGGGTGACGCGGAACATCGACGCCTTCGATCCGGTGGTGATCACGACGACGCGCATCCAGGCCGGCTCGACCCACAACGTGATCCCGCCCTCCGCGCACCTGCTGGGGACGATTCGCTCCGTGTCCGAGCGTTCGCGCAGCGCCGTCCACGACGGCCTGCGCCAGGTGGTGGCGGGGATCGCCGCCGCACACGGCCTGACGGCCGAGGCGCACATCGTGCCCGGCTATCCCGTGACGGTGAACCACGAGGAGTTCGCCGGCTTCACCGCCGCAGTGGCCGGCGAGCTGCTGGGCGACGAGGCGGTGCGGTCGATGCGGGCGCCGATCATGGGCACCGAGGACTTCTCCTACATCCTCCAGCGCGTCCCGGGCGCCTTCGTCTTCCTGGGCGTGCGGCCGGGCGGGGGCGCGGCGGAGCCGATCCACTCGAGCCGCATGGTGCTCGACGAGGACGCCATGGCCGACGGCATCGCCCTGCACGCCGCGCTGGCGCTGCGCTGGCTCGAGCGCGAGGGCGCCGCCCTCGCATGACCGAGAGCCCGCTGCCCCCGCGCGCCGCGCGCGTGTTCTACAACGTGGCCGACGCCTGGCTCCCGCCGGGTCCCGGCGCTGCGCCCGGCGGCGGCGACGTCGACCTGCTGCCGTACCTGCCCCGCCACCTGCACGCACCCGACGAGGCGCGGCGCATCGCCGCCGACCTGCTGTGGATCGAGTGGCTGCCGCGTCTGCTGTTGCGCTCGCAGCACGGCTTCTCCTGGCTGCCGCGCCCGCGCCGCGCCGCCTGGCTGCGCTGGCTCGAGTCGAGCCGCTGGCGCACCGTCCGCGTCCGCACCCACCGCCTCCACGCCCTCGTCGACGCCGCCTACCGCGACGCCCTCCGCACCGGCAACGAAGGGGCCCGCAGCGAAGAGCCGTCTTCTCTCCAGCAACGAGCCGGCCCGTAGGGGGAAGCCGCAAGCGCAGCCGCGCAGCGGCGGAGCGCGCAGCGCGGCCGCAGGCCGCGCGGAGTTCATCAAGACGCGTTCGCCCCCCCATCGAGCCGGCCCGTAGGGGGAAGCCGCAAGCGAAGGCGGGTCCCCCCGCCGGAGCGCGCAGCGAGCCGCAGGCGAGCGGAGTCCACCAAGACGTGTTCGCGCCAGCACCGAGCCGGCCCGTAGGGGGAAGCCGCAAGCGAAGGCGAAGCCGGAGCGCGCAGCGAGGCGAAGCCGAGCGGAGTCCACCAAGACGCGTTCGCCTCAGCACCGAGCCGGCCCGTAGGGGGAAGCCGCAAGCGAAGGCGAAGCCGAAGTGCGCAGCGAGCCGCAGGCGAGCGGAGTCCATCAAGCCGGAGGTCGAATCCCGTGCAGCATGGCGTAGAGCGTCGGGTAGAGCACGATGGTGAGCGTGCCCCCGACGGTCAGCCCCGCCATGATCGCGGCCGCCATGGCGTTCCAGAACGGATCCGGCAGCAGCGGGACGACGCCCAACACCGTGGTGCCGGCGGCCAGCAGGATCGGCCGCGCCTGGCTCACGGCCGCCTGGACGCAGGCGTCGAAGGGGTGGAGGCCGGCCGCCTCGCCGTCCCGGATCGCGTCCGTCAGCACGATCATGTTCTTGATCATCATTCCCGTCAGGCTCAGGATGCCCAGGATCGCGACGAAGCCCATCGGCGAGTCGAGGCCCCAGAGGCCAAAGACGATCCCGATCGCCGCGAAGGGAATGGTGAGGAGGATGCACGCGAGGATGCGGAACGAGTTGTAGAGCAGCATGATGATCGTGACCATCAAGACGGCCGTCGGGAGCACGCCCGGGAGCAGTGAGCGCTGCGCGTCGACGGTGCTGTCGAGCTCGCCGTCCCAGAAGATCTCGTAGCCGGGCGGCAGCTCGATGGCCTCGATCTCGTCGATGACGTCGGCGAAGAGCGAGGGGAAGGTCTCGCCCGCAATCGGCGACGCCTGCACCGTGATCGCCCGTCGGCGCTGCCAGCGGTGGACGATCGGGTCCTCCCAGTCGGTGGACACGCCCGTCGTGACCTGGCCGAGCGGGATCGTCTGGGTCGCGGCCTGCGCGACGACCTGGAGCGAGTCGAAGCTGCCGCCGACCCGACTCCGCTCCGTCTCCACGTTTCGCAGCACGATGGGCAGGAAGTCGTCCCCCTCGCGGTAGAGGCCGACCGGGATGCCGTCGTAGGCGCGCCGGGTCGCGTTGGCGACGTCCTGCCGCGTGACGCCCGCCCAGCGACCGCGCTCCTGGTCGTAGGCGGGCACGAACTTGCGCACGGGATTGCGCATCTCGGTGCGGATCTCGCGGGCCAGGGGACTGGCCCGCAGGATCGCCATCACCCGCTCGCCCAGCGCGCGCAGCGTGGCGAGCTCCGCCTCGGCCGGACCGCTGATGCGGGCCTCGAACTTCCAGGTATCGGACGGCCCCACGCCGTAGAGACGGACCCGGGTGAGCACCGGCACTTTCTCCCGCAGCCAGGGCTCGATCTCCGCCGCGAGGGGGGCGACCTCCTCGTAGGAGTGCGTGTTGACGATCAGCTGTGCGTAGCTTTCGTTGGAGGTCTCCGGATCCACCGGCAGGTAGAAGCGGGGAGGGCCCGCGCCGACGAAGCTCGAGACGCTCGCGACCCGGGGGTCGGCCGTCAGCTTCTGCTCGATCGGACGCAGGCCCGCTGCGACGTCCTGGATGCGGCTGCCTTCCGGTGCCCAGTAGTCGATCATGAGCTGGTTGCGCGTGGCATCGGGGAAGAACATCTGTCGCACGTTTCCGGCGCAGGCCAGCGCCACGACGAGCAGCCCGCCGAGGACGCCCAGCGTGACCCAGCGCCTTCGAATCGACGCGTCCACCAGCGCGCGCAGACGGCGGAAGAAGGGGCCGTCGAAGGGGTCCGTGCCGGCTCCACTGCCGTCGCCCTGCGTCTGCGGGAGCAGGTCGACACAGAGGACCGGCGTGAGCGTCATCGACACGAACCAGCTGAACAGCAGGGCGGCCGCGACCACCGAGAAGAGCGTTCGGCAGTACTCACCGGCATCGGCCGGCGAGGCGAAGATCGGATAGAAGGCCATCACCGCGATGATCGTGGCGCCCAGCAGCGGCCAGGCGCGGCGGTTCCCCGCCGCCGCGGCAGCCTCCGACCGGTCCTCTCCGCGCCGGAAGCGCACGGCCATGTCGTCGGCGACGAAGCACGAGTTGTCCACCATCATGCCCAGGGCGATGATCAGGGCGCCGAGCGACATCCGCTGGAGCGGGATGTCCAGCAGCGACATGCCGAGGAAGGTCCCCTGGATGATGAGCACCAGCATCGCGCCGATGACGAAGCCCATGCGCAGTCCGCTCGGGACGATCAGCACGACCAGCACGATCGCGATCGCCTGGACCAGGCTCACCATGAAGCCGTCCACGGCCTGGGAGACCAGGTCGGACTGCCAGGCGATCTTGTGGAGATCGATGCCGTGCGGAAGCTCGGACAACAGCTGCGCGATGCGGGCATCGAGCGCCGCCCCGGTGTCCACGATGTTCTCGGTCTCCAGGCCCGCGATCTGGATGGCCAGGGCCGGCTCGCCGTCATGGCGCATGAGCCAGTCGGGCGGCTCGAGATAGCCCGGCCGCACCTGGGCGAGGTCGCGGATGCGAATGATCTGCGTGGCCTCGGTCGCCGCCTTCTCCGAATCGAAGGTGCCGCCCCGGGCACCGCGGTACTCGGGGCCGAGCAGCGGGATCTGGGCGGCGCTGAACGAGCCCGGGCGGCCGGGGGCGAGCAGCAGCTCCGCGGCGTTCGGATTGATGGCGAGCTCCCCGATCTCCTCGGGGCGCGAGAACTCGCCGGTCGGCGCCACGCGCAGGCGCCGGTCGACGACGTCGACCGCGCCGCCGTCCACCACCTCGTTCTGGATGCGCAGGGTCTCGGCGATGTTCTCGGCCGTGACGCCCAGCTCGGCCAGCTGGGTCTCCTCCACGTCCAGGTAGACGACCTTCTGTTGCACGCCCCAGAGCTCGACCCGTGCCACTCCCGGCACGAGGGACAGCTCCTTCTTGATGTCGTCCGCGTAGTCCTCGAGCTGGCCGTAGCTGAACTCTTCGCCCGTGATGGCGAGCACGAAGCCGTAGACGAAGCTGAAGTCGTCGACGACGCGCGGTTCGCCCGCGCCCGGGGGGAATGCTGCGGTGGCGTCCCGGATCTTCTTGCGCAGCTCGTCCCAGATCTGGGGCAGGCGCTCGGCCCAGTACTCCTCGCGGATCTCCACCTTGATGATGGAGCGACCCGCCCGCGACCACGAGTAGGTGCTGTCGAGCTGGACCATCTCCTGGATGGCCTTCTCGATCCGGTCCGTGACCTCGAGCTCCACCTCGCGGGGGTCGGCGCCGGGGTAGTCGGTGACGACCAGGGCCTTCTTGACGGTGAAGACGGGGTCCTCGAGCTGCCCCAACGAGAGGAAGGAGAGGGTTCCCCCGATCAGCAGCAGGCCCACCAGGTAGTAGGCGAAGGTGCGGCGTTCGGTGAAGAACGCCGTGAGGCCCATCAGCCGCGCCGCCCCGCCTCGACGAGGCGCACCTTGAGTCCCTCGCTCAGGGACTTCTTGCCGGCGATCGCGACCCACTCGCCGCGCGCGAGCCCGCGCACGATGACTCCGCGACTCGTGGACCGACCCACCTCGACGTCGCGGCGGCTCACCGTTTCCGTCGAGGGATCGATGACCCAGACGTAGCTGCGGTCGTTGTCGTCGGTCGCGAGGGCCGAGTGCCGCACCTCGTGGCCCTCGTTCGCTTCCTCTCCCGGCAGCTCCAGGCGCCCCGACGCCTCGCCCGCCATGCCCGGCAGGATCTTCACGTCGTCGGCCTGCTCCATCAGCAGGTTGACGGGGTAGGTCCGCGTGGCCTCGCTGGCCTCGTTGCTGGCCTCGATGATGTGGGCGGCGAAGGTCCGGCCGGGGAAGGCATCGAAGCGGACGACGATCTCCTTCACGAAGGGCACGGTCGAGATCAGCCCCTCCGGGATGTCGACCACCATCTCGATCTTCGAGGTGTCGAGCACCCGCATGATCACCTGCTTGGCCCGCACGTTCTCGAAGTTCTCGACCAGGATGGCCGACACGGTGCCCGCGAAGGGTGCGAACAGCTCGCTGTCCTGGAGCGCCTTCGCGCGGATCTCCACCTCGGCGTTGGCCGCCTCGAGCTCCGCCCCGGCATCCGTGACCTCCTGGCGGGAGACGGCCCCGCTGCGCGCCGCCGCCACGACGCGGTCGCGGAACGCGGCCGCGCGGGTCCGCGCGGCGCGCGCCTGGTTCAGCGAGTTCAGGAAGTCGCGGGGGTCGAGCCTGGCGAGCAGCTGCCCGGCCTCGACCCGGTCACCCACCTGGACGGGGCGCTCGACGAGCCGGCCGGCGACCTCGAAGGCGACGTTGGCCTCGCGGGTCGCCTTGGCGCGTCCGGGGAACCAGCGGTCGTCGAGAGCCCCGGCATGCAACACCTGCATGGCCAGCACGGGCCGCACCACCTCCGGCACCGGCCCGGTCTCGCTGCAGCCGAGCAGCACTCCCAGGGCGAAGGCGCCGAGGATCGCACGTCCCACGCTCTCCCCTCAGTCCTTCGGCGGCGCGTAGTACTCGAAGTCGACCAGGTTCTCCTTCATGTAGTCGCGCAGGCGCGCGACCACGCGGGCCTCGAGCTGGCGCACCCGCTCGCGCGAGACGCCGAACTCGGTGCCCATCTCCTGGAGCGTCTTCGGGTCCTCCGCGAGGATGCGCTGCTCGACGATCTGGCGGTCGCGCTCGTCGAGGGACTCGGCGAAGTCCCGGAGCTTCTCGAGGAACACGCGGCGCAGCTCGCGCTCGCCCACGTCGTGCTCGGCCGACTCGCCCGCGGCGGGAATGAAGTCGCCGTACGAGGCGCCGCCCTCCTCGTCGCGCACCGGCGCCTCGAGCGAGAGGTCGCGCTGGCCCAGGCGCTGCTCCATGTCGATCACGTCCGCCTCCGAGACGTCGAGGCGCTCCGCGATCAGCTTCGGCTCCACCTCGAAGCCCTGGCGCTCGAGCTCGCGCTTCTCCTTGTTCAGGCGGAAGAAGAGCTTGCGCTGCGCCCGCGTGGTTCCGAGCCGGACGAGGCGGATGTTGTCGATCAGGTACTTGAGGATGTAGGCGCGGATCCAGTAGGCGCCGTACGAGGAGAGCTTGACGCCCTGGTACGGGTCGAAGCGCTGCACGGCCTGAACCAGGCCGACGTTGCCCTCCTGGATCAGGTCGAGCACGTTGGTCCAGGAGCGCCGGTACTCCATCGCGATCTTCACGACCAGACGGAGGTTCGCCAGCACCAGGCGCCGCGCCGCCTCGGCGTCGCCGTCCTCGACCCAGCGCACGGCGAGCGCGTGCTCCTCCTCGCGCGAGATCGGCGCATGGTGGCGCAGCTCCGCCATGTAGCGGGTGAGCGCGTCGACGCGCTCGACGTCCTTCGCCGGAGTCGCGGGCAGCGACGGCGCCGGCACGGCCGGCACGGCTGCGGACGTCGGGTTCGGCTCGTCGGAGGAGCTCACGAGCCAGAGGGTAGCGCCGCGGCCCCGGCGGAGCCGGGCCGCGGCGCTCGAGGTCTACTGCTTGAGCGAGCGGATGTAGGCGACGAGGTTCGCCACGTCGCTGTCCGGCAGGTGGCCCCACGGCGCCATCAGCGGCGAGCCGCCGTACGCCGCCGCGCCACTCTTGATCACCGCGGTGAGATCGGCGTCGGTGCCCGGGCTGCCGTCCTTGTCGGTGTCGAACTTGAACTCGCCCGTGCTGAAGTCGCGCGGTGCGGGGTTCAGCGCGGCGCCCACCGGGCCGTCGCCCTTGCCGGTGGTGCCGTGACACGACACGCAGTTCGTGGTGTACACCGCCTTGCCGGCCGCCGCGTCGCCGGCGCTCGCCGCGCCCGCCAGGCCCACCAGCAACAGCAGTCCGAGCAATCCCGCTCCGCAGAGATTCACGACGCGATTCATGTCGGAGTCCTCTCCTCGTTGGACGTTCTGCCCTTCGACGGGTACCCCAGGACGGGTATTCACCGTGGAGGGCGCCGGAACATAAGGACCGCCCCCGGGGCCGTCAAACCAGTCCGGCGTGGGGCCAGTCGAGCAGCAGATCGGCCAGCAGCCGCACGCCGACCCCGGTGGCGCCGTAGGGTTGACAGGGCCCCGGCTTGGCCGTCCAGCCCGTCCCGGCGATGTCCAGGTGCACCCAGGGCGTGGACCCGACGAACGAGGACAGGAACGCCGCCGCGGTCGAGGCGCCCGCGTCGCGGCCCCCCACGTTCTTCAAGTCCGCGTAGGAGCTGCGCATGTGGTCGCGGTGGGCGTCCCACACGGGCATCGGCCAGGCGCGCTCGCCCGACGCCTCGCCGGCGCGCCGGATCGCCTCGACCAGCCCGTCGTGGTTGCCGAACACGCCGGTCGCCCACGGCCCGAGCGCCACCACGCACGCGCCGGTCAGGGTGGCGAGGTCGATGATCGCGTCGGGTGCATACCGGTCGCAGGCGTAGCTGAGCGCGTCCGCCAGCACGAGCCGGCCCTCGGCGTCGGTGTTCTGGATTTCGATGGTCCGGCCCGAGAGCGACGTGAGGATGTCCCCCGGCCGGTAGGCGCTGCCGCCCGGCATGTTCTCGGCCGCCGCCAGCAGGCCGACCACGTGCAGCGGGACGTCGAGGCGCGCCACGGCCTGCATCAGGCCCGTCACGGCTGCCGCGCCGGACATGTCGTGCTTCATGTCCTGCATGCCCGCGCTCGGCTTGATCGACACGCCGCCGGAGTCGAACGTGATGCCCTTGCCGACCACGCACACGGTGGGCCGCTTGCGCGTCCCGCGCTTCGGGCGGTGCTCCATCACGACCAGGCGCGGTGTGTTCGCGCTGCCCTGGCCGACCGCGAGCAGTGCGCCCATGCCGAGCTCGCGCATCTCGGGGACGCCGAGCACGCGGCAGGTGAGCCCCTCCTGGCGCGCCATGCGCCGCGCTTCGCGCGCCAGCGCGGCCGGCGACAGCTCGTTGGGCGGCTCGTTCGACAGGCGCCGCGCCAGGTTCTGCGACTCGGCGAGCGCGACGCCGCGCGCGGCCGTCGGGCGCGCCGCACGCGCGGCGGCCGCGTCCGGAACCAGGATCTGCAGGCGACCGGGCCCGGCGCCGTCGTCGTTGCGCTGGGTCTTCCAGCCGTCCGACCGGAAGCTGCCCAGGACGGCGCCCTCGGCCAGGGCCTGGGCCGCCTCCGCGACCCGCAGCTGACGGCTCGTCGGCGCCGGCAGCGCGACCGCCTTGACCTTGCGCGCAGCCGCCACCGCGCGGCCCCCGAGCTGTCGCAGCGTCTCGGCGGTCACCGCCTTCGCGTCGCCGATGCCGAGCAGCAACACCCGCCGGGGACCGCGCTTGCCCGTGCGGTAGAGCAGCAGCTGCTGTCCGGCCTCGCCGCGGAAGTCGCCGCTGCGCACGGCCGCCGTGATCTGGCCACCGAGCGCCGCGTCCACCGCCGACGCGCGCGCCGGCAGCCGGGCACGGGCGTCCTCCAGCTTCGCGAGCGGCAGCGCGAGCAGCTCGGCGGCTTCGTCCAGCCGCGCGCGCGCCTCCACCGAGACCTTCATGCGTGCACCTCCAGCGCCGCGTCGGCGACGTTGATCGGGTTGAGGTCCTCTCCTAGACTCACCGCCTCGAAGAGGTCCGAATGGGGCTCCTACTCGCAGGGACGGGCTGGGGGGTGCGTCTCGCGAGCCTCGATGTCATCGACCTGATCCTCCAGGCCGGCTGGCTCGTCAAGCTCGTCCTCCTCCTGCTCGCAGTTCTATCCGTCGTCTCGTGGGCCATCATCGCCTTCAAGTGGCGCGAGCTGAAGCGCGCCGAGCAGGATAGCGATGGCTTTCTCGACGTGTATCACGAGGGTTCGCTCGACGCGGCCTACGACGCCGCGCGGGTGCACGTGCACAGTCCGCTGGCGTCGGTTTTCCTGGACGGCTACGCCGAGCTGAACCGGATCGCGCGCTACACCGGGCGCGCGGTCGCCGGAGGGCTCGACGAGCACCAGCGGCGCGCGCTCTCCCGGCTCGTCGCCTGGACCGCCGACCGCGAGAGCCAGCGCCTCGAGCGCGGTCTCACGTTCCTCGCGACGACGGGGAGCGCCGCGCCCTTCATCGGCCTGTTCGGCACGGTGGTGGGCATCATCAACTCGTTCCAGGGGATCGGCGCGGCGGGCAGCGCGAGCCTGGCCGTCGTGGCGCCCGGCATCGCCGAGGCGCTGATCGCCACGGCCGTGGGCCTGGCCGCCGCGATCCCCGCGACGGTCTTCTACAACGCCTTCGTCGGCGACGTGCGCAAGCTGGACGCTTCGATCGATCTCTTCACGTCCGAGCTCGAGAGCGATCTGTGCGATCGCGGCGCGCGCTCCGCCGGCGAGGCGCGCGCGGGCGCGTAGCGGCATGGCGGCGCGCGGGCCGGGACGCGGCGGACGCCTGTCCGAGATCAACGTGACGCCCTTCGTGGACGTGATGCTGGTGCTGCTGGTGATCTTCATGGTGACGGCGCCGCTGATGCAGCAGGGCATCGACGTCGACCTGCCCGAGACCACGACGCAGCCGCTGCGCCTCTCCGAGGAGCCGTTGATCCTGAGCGTCCGCAAGGACGGCGCCACCTTCCTGGCGCGCCAGGAGGTGCCGCTCGCCGAGCTCGCGCCCAAGCTGGTGGCGGTGTTCGACGCGCGCGGCGACAAGGAGGTGTTCCTGCGCGCCGACCGCGAGGCGCCCTACGGCCTGGTGGTCCAGGCGATGGCCGCCGCGCGCGAGGCCGGTGCGACCCGGCTCGGCATCGTGACCGAGCCCGAGGCCGGGCCCTGAGCGAGCGGGCGGCGATGCGCGCGGAGGCCGAAGCGCGCGAGGCGGAGCGCCAGCGCGAGCTGCGGCGGCTGCTCGTCGTGTCGGCGCTGGTGCACGCGGTCGCGGCGGCGGGCCTGGTGTTCGCTCCGACGCCGCGTGCCAGCGTGGCGCTGCCGGCGGTGGTCGCCGTCGACCTGGTCTCGCTGCCGGCCGCGGCCGCCGCCCAGCGCCCCGCGGCGCAGCCGACCCCCGCTCCCGAGCCCGCGCCGCGCCCGCCGCCGCCTGCGCCCAAGAAGGTGGTGCTGCCCGAGACGCCGACCCGGCCGCCGGCACCCAAGGCGAAGCCCAAGCCGAAGGCGAAGCCCAGGCCGCGCCGCGATCCGGAGCCGCCGCCGTCCGAGCCGGTCGAGTACGACGACCTGATGGCGCAGCTGCGCGCCGAGGCCGGCGAGACGCGGCCCGCGGCGCCCGCCCCCGAGCCGGCCGCGAAGGGCGGCGCGCGCGGTCCGGGCGTTGCGGTCTCCGCGGAGGTGGCGGCCTGGCTGCGCCGCGCGCGCGTGCACGTCGAGAAGGCCTGGGTGCTGCCGCCCGGCTTCCGGCTCCAGCCGCTGGTGACCCACGTGCGGGTGCGGCTCGATGCCCAGGGCCGCGTGCTCGGCGAGCCGGAGGTCACCGAGCGCTCCGGCAACCCCTGGTACGACGACAGCGTGGTGCGCGCCATCGAGAAGGCGAGCCCGCTGCCCCGTCCGCCCGAGGCCGGCGAGTGGAACTTCCGCTTCAGCCCGCTGGATCTCACGTGAGGCGCGCGCGGTGCCGAGCGGTGCCGGTCGGCGTCGCGCTCGCGCTCGTCGCCGCCGCGGCGGCCGCCCAGGAGCGCCCGACGGTGATCGTCACCGACCCGCGCGAGAGCGCCTTCCGCGTCGCTGTCCAGGAATTCTCGGCGCTGGGGCCCGTGTTCGACGCCGGGCGGCTGCGCCTCGACCTCGTCGACGCGCTCGACTTCTCGGGCCTGTTCGTCCCGATCGACCCCGCCGCCTTCCTGGAGCCCGTGCGCAGCGGCTCGCTCGAGCGGCGGGCGGTGCCGTGCGACAGCTGGCGGCAGATCGGGGCCGACGCGCTGGTCGAGGGCGGGCTCACCGCGCCGCCGCCGAGCCCCGACCCGACGCGCCCCGTCGCGGTGGAGGTGACCACCGAGTTCCGGGTGTGGGACGTGCCGCGCTGCCGGCAGCTGCTGCGCAAGCGCTACAAGGGCGGCGCGGGCAGCGCGCGCCGCGTGGCGCGGGCGATCGCCGACGACGTGGTCGAGGCGTTCACCGGCACGCGCGGCGTGGCGGGGACCGAGGTCGCGTTCGTCTCGAAGCGGAGCGGCAATCCCGAGGTGTTCGTAATGGACGCGGACGGCACCAACCAGCGCGCCGTCACCAACAACCGCTCGATCAACGCGTTTCCCGACTGGGCCCCCGACGGGCAGTCGATCGTCCACATGTCGTACCGCTACCAGCGCATGCCGCACCTGTTCCGCATCGTGCGCAGCGGCAGCGCCCGGCCCGGCCGTCTGCTGCGCGACCTCGCACCGACGACCTCGGTGTACCGCGGCGTGTTCGATCCCAGCGGAGACCGGCTCGCGGTGGTGCTGGGTCGCGAAGGCGCCTCCGAGATCCACCGCGTAGACGTCGACGGGCGCAACCTGCGGGCCCTCACGCGCAACGGCGCCATCGACGTCTCCCCGAGCTGGAGCCCCGACGGGCGCCAGCTCGCCTTCGTCTCCGACCGCGCGGGGTCGCCCCAGATCTACGTGATGGACGCCGACGGGAAGAACGCCCGGCGCCTGACCTTCGACGGCGGCTACAACACGGCGCCGGCCTGGTCGCCCGACGGACGCTGGATCGCCTACGAGGTCCGCACCCAGGGGCAGTTCGACATCTGGCTGATCGATCCGCAGGGCGAGACGAACCTGCCGCTCGTCACCCACCCGCGCAGCGACGAGAGCCCGGCCTGGGCGCCCGACGGCCGCAAGATCGCGTTCCAGTCGGCGCGCCGCGGCAAGTTCGACATCTACGTGATCGACGTCGACGGAACCAACCTGCGCCGCCTGACGCGGGGACAGGGCGAGAATACGAGCCCCGACTGGGGCCCCCATCCCCGCTGAGTCCGGAGGAGGAAGTCATGGTGAGGGCGATCGCTCTGGTGCTGTGCGTGGGCCTGGCCTCGTCCGGCTGCGTCTCGGTGGCCGAGTTCCGCAAGCTCGAGCGCGAGGTGCTGCGGATGCGCCAGGA
>JASJBO010000180.1 GCA_030066475.1 Myxococcota bacterium | reverse complement strand
GGGGGGGACGAAGTCGTAGCCGCCCAGGCACAGATCGCCGCAGCCCTGCTGCACGAGGAGATCCACGTGCGCGGACTCGGCCCTGGGCGCGGTCGCTACGAGAAGCGACGCCGCCACCGCACAGAGTGCGGTGGCGGCGAAGCGTGAATTGGAAGCCATCGTGTGCGGATAACAAATCGCCAGCAGAGCAGCGATGGATCTCAGCTCGCGACGCGCTCCTTGCGGCGGCCGAAGTGCGCAAGGCCCGCAAGAGCCCCGGCGACCAGCATTCCGGTGCCCGGCTCGGGAGTGACCTGGAAGGTGTAGGTCCCCTGGCCCGAGGTGATGATCCCAGAAGGATCGCCGAACTCGTCGAGCAGCTCCCCGGACGCCTGGTACGTGACCTCGTAGGTGCCGAACTCCGTGAACCCGTGGTTGAAGTGGCTGTGCGCGCCGGGGCCCACCGAGAGGCCGTCGAGCGTGTTGTCGCCGTTCACCGTCGCCGGCTCGTCGAAGGTCGACATCCAGAAGTGCGGGATCGGATTGCCGAGGCCGGCATCCGACGAGAACAGGGAGTACTCGGCGCTTCCGGGGTCTCCCTCGGGGTCCGTGAAGCTGATCCCCACGAGCTCGAGGGTGATCTCGTCGTCCGTGAACACGCCCAGCTCGATCTCGTCTCGCGCGATGCCGAGGAATCCCACGCCGTCGTTGTCGGACTCCGTCTCCGACTCCGGCATCTTGTAGTAGGTCGAGCCAGGGGGAGCCCCGGTCGGCGTGTCGTCGACGACGCCAGCGACCGCGCCCGTCGCCGTCTGCCCCGTCGTGATCGGAACCACGATCGTGACCTCGTCCGCCTCGAACTCCTGCTCGCCCACGATCGGGGTGCCGTCGATCGTGCACCCTTCGCACAGGAACGCGAACTCCCAATCGTCGGTCGCATCGTCGTAGGCGATCTCGAGGTCGGCGTGCCCGAAGGTGTAGCTCGCCGCGCCCGCCGGAGAGGCGGCTGCGAGCAACCCCGCGGCCAGCACGAGCGCCAGGCCAGAGCCGCCGCATCGCATCTGCAGGAAGTCCAGGCTGTTTCGCTTCATCCCCGATCCAGTGTCCACGTCGGTCTCCATGTGTTCGGTCTCCATGCCCTTTCCCTGGCGCCTCGCTGGCGAGTACGAGGATCTCTCGTGAGAGTGGGCGCCGTGGGCGTGAAGTGTCATGTTGTCAGTGCCAGCAGGTGTGGTGTAGTTCCCCTTCCCGTTCGCGCCGTGTTTCGAGGAGAAGGCCGGAACTCCCATGGTTCGGCCGGCACTCAATAACGTGTATCTCGCGTGGAGTGCGCTCGGGCTGACCGCCGTCGCGATGGCCTTCGATCTCCGGAGTCGTGAAATCCCGGACGCGGTGCCGCTCGCGCTCGCCGGCGTCGCGCTCGCGGCGGCCGGGACTGGCACGCACCCCGCCGGCGTCCAGGGCATGCTGCTCGGCGCGGCGATCGGCCTCGGCGTGGGCGTGATCGCGTTCGGAGTCGGCGCGTTCGGCGGCGGCGACGCCAAGCTGATCGCGGCGCTCGGGGCCTGTCTGGGCGCGACGGTGCTCGTCCGCGTCCTGCTGCTGGCGGCGCTGGCCGGCGGCCTGCTCGCCGCGCTGGCGCTCGTGCGCCGCCAGCGGGAGTTCGCCGCGGCGCCCGCCATTGCGTTCGGCACCTGGTTCGAGATCCTGGTCGAGCCGGCGGTCCTCGGCTCCTAGAGCGGGGCCGCGCTGCGGCGAAGGGAGACGCGTTCGGTGTCGACTTCTCTGGTGCTCGGGATCTCGCTGCTCGCCCTGGCGGTCGGCGGCTCCCTCCAGCTCCATCGCACCTGGCTGCGCTCGCGCGCCGCGCGCCGTCTCGGGCGGCCGGAGGAAGACGCGCCGACCAAGGCCGAGGACGACGCGTCGTCCGCGCCGGTCCTGACGGAGAGCCCGGACCTGCGGCCGGGCTGCGGAGCGGCCCTCGTCGCGACCGCGATCGCCTGGCTCTTCGGTCTGGCCATCCCCTACGCCACGGCCGCCGGTGCCATCGCGGGCGTCATCGTGCACGTGACGGTGGCCGTCCGCTGGAACGGACGCGCGCTGGCGGCCGAGGAGACCCTGGCCGAGTCCATCGGCCTCGTGACCGCGGCGCTGCGGGCGGGCGCGAGCCCCCTGGACGCCCTCGAGCGGGCCGCGGGCGAGGCGGAGGGAGCCTTCGGGCGCGCCCTCGACGGCATGATCGCCCGCCTCCGCCTCGGTGAGGAGCCCCGTAAAGCCCTCTCCGGTCTGGCCGAGGCCGTGCCGCTCGACTCGGTCCGGCTGTTCGCTCTCGCCCTCTCGGTCCAGTGGGGCGCGGGCGGCAGCCTCGAGCGGACGCTCGGCGTCGTGGCCCGCTCGGTCCGCGACCGGGTCGAGCTGCTGCGGCGGATCGAGTCCCAGCTCGCGCCCACTCGGGGATCGGTCACGGTGCTGGTGCTCGCCAACGCAGCCGTGGCCGGACTGGCCTGGAGCAACGACCCCGTGAACCTGGGCCGCTTCCTCGCGTCGAGCACGGGGACGCTGCTGGTGGCGTCGGCGATGTGGCTCCAGGCGCTGGCGCTGCTCTGGATGTGGCGCCTGTCGAGGGTGGTCTAGGTGACGGTCGCGGCATTGCTCCTGTTGGCCATCGCGGGGTGCGGACTGGCGGGCGCCGCGCTGCTGTCTCTCGACCGCCGCAGTCGCGCCCGCGCGCGCATGTGGCGCGAGGCCGAGCCCGCGCCCGTTCGCGATACGACCCCGCGCGCGATTCCGGCCGGGCGCATCGGCCGCTGGCTCCACCTCGCCGGCTTCCGCGATCCCCGAGCGACGGCGACCTTCGGCCTCGCCACGCTTGCCGCGGCGCTCGTGGGGCTCGCGTGTGCCGTGGTCCTGAACGACTCACCCGCGCTGCGGGCCGCGCAGATCAACGCCGCCGCCGCTCCCGCGGTGGGCAGTGCGCTGGCGGGCCTGGTTGGGCTGTCGCCGTGGATCGGGGCGCTGGCGCTGGCGGCGGCTCCCGCGCTCGTGGTGTCGTCCGCGCGCAAGCGGCTCGTCCAGGCCATCGAGGGAGACCTGCCGCTCACGCTCGAGCTGCTGGCCACGCTCGCCGAGGCCGGGATGGGGTTCGATGCGGCGATCCAGGAGGTGCTGGCGTCGCAGCGCGAGCCCGGCCCGCTCGGGCGCGAGCTTCGCATCTACCGCACCGAGCAGCTCACCGGCCTGGGACGCGTCGCGTGCCTGCGACGCCTCTCCGAGCGGATCTCGGTGCGCGCGGTGCGGGCGGTGGTTGCGGCGCTCGTCCAGGCGGAGGAGACGGGCGCCGGCCTCGCCCAGGTGCTGCGGCCCCTGGCCGACGACCTGCGGCTGCGCAATCGCGAGCGCGCGCTGGCCCGCGCCGAGGCCCTGCCCGAGAAGCTCGTCTTCCCGCTGATCGCGGGGTTCCTGCCGGGCCTGCTCGTGTGGACCCTCGGCCCCGCCGTCCATCAGCTCATGCAGGTCGTCGGGTCGATCACGTCTTAGGGCACGACTCCGCTCGCCGGCGCCGGCGCGCGGCGAGCCAGGCGAGCGGCGCGAGCGCCGCGGCGGCGAGCGGCGCGCCCGCCGGCTCGGGCACGAGGTTCGCGGCCACCCACTGCTGCGCCTGGATCAGCTGCCCCTCGGTGATGCCGGGCTGACCGCCAATGGGTGGAGTCCCCAGCACCGCGAACATCGGGTCCGAGTCCTCGAAGCCGTCGGACCGGAGCGCCATCGACCAGAGGTAGATGCCGGACTCGGGCCGCGTAGACGCTGGAGGACAGCCTTCCGTGGGCTCCGATGGCGGGCCCAGCAGGAAGTACTGGAGGTGCGCGTGGAGGGCGCCCTCGCTCACGCTCGCGATCGGGAAGCCCGGCTCGTCCCGGTCGTGTCCCTCGACGTACGCGATATCGGGGCAATTGCTCGACTCGCATCTGGGGGACTGGATGCCGATTGCCTCGCAGCTGGGCACGGAGCCGAAGTCCACGGCTCCGTTTCCGCTCCAGTAGGCCAGATTCGTCCCGAGCGAGGGAATCCGCTTGACGTCGAAGGCGATCTCGGTCCCGTCTTCCACGCGCTCGAGACCGGGCTCCTCCGGGTCGGCTGCGAAGAAGCCAGGCGTGTTCGAGAAGATCTCGCCTCTTGTCAAGAGGTCCGTGCCGGTGCGGAAGACCGAGTCGATCGGGTCCCCGAAGAACAAGTCCTCCTGGCCGAACGGGGCATCCCAGTCGAGGGCGCCCGGGACGAGCTTCTTCACCTCGGGCTCGAGGGGATCGACCTCGACGGCAATCGCGACATCGCGGTGCTGGCCGACCAGGCAGTCCCCTTCGGTGCACCCGTCGCCCTGGGCGGCCGCCTGAGAGGCGACGAGCACCTGTGCGAGACACAACCCGAGCACGCCTACGCGAACCATACCAAGCTCCTGTGCCGCTCATCGCGAGAGAGTTCCGACGCCGCCCCGGGGCTTCCCGAAAACGGCGCGGACTGATAGCATACGGCCGTGCAAAGTCCGCGTTGGAGAAGAGGGTGCTCTCGGCACGGCATCACGGGCGCGACCGGCAGCGGTCTCCGCCGGCTGGCCGCGTCGCTCGCTCTCCTCGCCGTTCTCGCGGTCTCGGCGGCCCAGGTCGTCCACGCACACGCCTCCTTCGGTCCCGAGCCCGCCGTCTCCTGGTCGAGCTCCGACCCGGGGGCACATCCGCATCGCGCGACGTGGGACCACCCGTGCGCCTTCTGCAAGCAGGGGCGCGGAAGAGACCACTTCCTGCTCCCGACCGCCGTGCTTCCGACCCGAGAAGCACCGGCGCGGCTGCTGGCCGATCTGCCGCCCTCCCTGGGGCTCCGGCCGTCGCAGTTCGCTCCGCGCCTGACCGCACGAGCCCCTCCCCTCGGCGCCTAGGGCGCGTTTCCGGCCCGCACCCGACAACCTCACTTGGAGCCGGATCCCCTGGCGACTCCGTGCGCCCTGCGCGCGCCAGGAGTGCCGTCGATGGCGAAGAGAAGCGAACCCGAAGGAGGGGCCCCAGGATGTCGGGGTCGAGCAGCGGACTCGCTGAATCCACTCGGGCTGTGTCCGGCACCCGAGAACTCGAATTGCACGTGCGACCGCACCTGAATCGCATGCTGGCCGTGGCCGAGCGCATCCTCGGCTGCCCCGACGCCGCGCGCGATGCCGTCCAGGAGGCGCTCGTCACGCTGTGGCAGATGGGCGAGATGCCGCCGAACCTGCGCGGCTGGCTCGTCCGCACCGTGACGCATCGGAGCCTGCACGCCCGGCGCAGCGCGGAGCGGCGGCGCAAGTGGGAGGAGCGGGCCGGCGTCGCGGCCAGCGATTCCTGTGCGCTTTGCGACCCGCTGCGCGAGGTCGAGGCCCGCGAGCTGCGGCGCCAGCTCGAGCAGGCGTTTGCCGGGCTCAGCAGCGAACAGCGCCTCGTGATCGCGCTGCGCGAGCTCGAAGACATGGACTACGCCGCGATCGCCGACCGCCTCGGCGTGCCGATCGGCACCGTCCGCTCGCGCATCAACCGCGCCCGCGGGCGACTCCGATCGCTGATGAGTGAAGCATGACGAGCCGTCTCGCCGCACGCGCGTGGCTGCTCGTCGGGCTCGCTGCGGCGCTGGACGCGGCGTCGGCCAGCGCCAGCGAGCAGCGGTCGATCCTCGTGGGCACGCACCAGCGCGTGCTGCTGGAGGTCGGCGTTCAGCGCGTCGCGGTCGGCGATCCGGAGGTGCTGGAGGTCCAGCCCGTGACGAGCCGGGAGCTGATGGTGCTGGGCAAGGCCATCGGCCGGTCGAGCCTGCTCGTCTGGTTCGAGGACGGCAGCTTCCGGGAGCAGCTCTGGCGCGTGGAGCGCGATCTCGGCCCGCTGGCGGCCTCGCTGCGCGAGCTCCATCCGTCGATCCGGGTCGAGAGCGCTCCGCATCGCGACGCCCTGATCCTGCGCGGCACGGTGCCCGACATCCGCTACGCGCTGGCCGCCGAGCAGGCCGCGCGCGCCTACCTGCGCGGCGGCGGCGGGCCGGTCGGCGCCGCGGAGCCGGCAGACGAGCCGGCGGACGCGACCGGCACCGCGCTCGAGCAGGGGCGCGAGCTCGCATCCCGGTTCTTCGGCGGGCCCGGCGACGGCGAGCAGGGCGTCATCAACCTGATTCGCCTCACCACCTTGCCGCCCATCATGGAGGAGCGGATCCGTCGGGCGATCGAGCCGGTCGGCGGCTCGCGCGTCACGGTGCGGCGCATCGTGCGGGGCGCGCTGCCGAGCCCGTACGGCGACACCTTCCTGCTCCGAGGCAAGGTCACGAACCAGGTCACCCTGACCCGGGTGCTGATCACAGCCGCGCAGGTCGTGACGGGGCGCTCGGTCGGGAGCGGCGGCATCCAGGTCCTCGCCAACGAGTCGGGTGGGCTCGGCGCCGGCGGCGGCGGCGGAGGCGGGTCTTCCGGCTTGATGTTCAACGAGTTCCAGTCCGCCGCGGGAGCCCGGACCAGCACGGCAGGCGGCGGGCTGAACAACCAGCTCAGCTCCAACGTCGCCCGGGCCACGGCTCTCTCGGCGGCGAACGGCCGTCTGCTCGCCTTCCTCGAGGTCGAGGATCTCCCGCAGGTGCGGGTCGACGCCCGGGTCTACGAGGTCGACCGGACCCGGCTCCTCACCTGGGAGTCGGACATCGAGCTGGAGTTCGGCGACGTCACCGACGGCGACAACCGCGAGCTCGGCGCCCTCAACCTCGTGGCGGGGGCGCTCAGTGGCGGGGCGACGATCGTCACCGACCAGTTCTCCCTCGATGCCAGCTTCGAGCTGCTGGAGACCAACGACATCGCGCGCGTGCTCTCGCAGCCGGGCGCGACCGTGCTGTCGGGCGAGACGGCCCAGTTCCAGGTGGGCGGCCAGGTGCCGATCACCGTGTCGGTCTCCACCGGGGCGACGGGGACGGCCGACGCGCTCCTCAACAGCACGGTCTTCGAGGAGTTCGGGGTCCGGCTGGGCGTGCGGCCCCTGGTCGGGCCGGGAGACGTGGTCACGCTCGACGTCCTTCCGGACCTCTCGCGGCCGGACTTCGACCTGACCAGCGCGCTGCGCGACTCCACGGGCGAGACCCAGTCGTCGACGGCGTTCGAGACGCGCTCGCTGCGCACCAGTGCCCGGCTGCGCGACGGCCAGAGCCTGCTGCTGGCCGGCCTGATCACGCAGACCGACGTCGACGGCTCCGACTTCACGCCGTGGCTGCACCGGGTTCCCCTGCTGGGCTGGCTGGCCAAGACGGTCGACCGTCAGGCGACCGTGCTCGAGATCGTGATCGTCGTGACGCCGACGATCGTCCGCGAGCCCTCGGCCCGAGTCGCGCTGTGGGCTTTTCCGGACACGGTCGGTGCGCTGGTTGCGGAGGCTGCGGAGGGAACCAATCCGGCCCTGGCGGCACAGAATAAGTGAGGGAGTATACCGGCGGGACCATTCGAGCTCTCAGCACGACTCCCGAGGAGGAACAAGACATGCGCACGCTCCGCCGAATGCTTCGCGATCGACGAGGAGCCGCCCTGGCGGAATACGGACTTCTGGTGGCCGGGATCACCCTCGTGAGCCTGGTGGCCGTCAGCCTGCTCGGCTCGAAGGTCGGCGGGCTCGTGGGCTCGGTGGCGAGCATGCTGCCGGGCGCCGACCCCAGCCAGAACGCAGCCGCCACCGTCGGTCAGCTGGTCGAGACCCGAACGCGCGACATCGACGGCGATGGGCGGCTCGAGGTGACCCTCGACGCCACCGGGATTGCGGACGAGGGCCAGGGAACCGCCCGCATGGGGACCAACCTGGGCATCGACTCGCACGACGCCTCGCACCTGATCCAGCTGGGGTCGCAAGGGAACCGCTTCCACGGATCGCGGTAGCGGGCACGAGCGGCGCCGGTTTGCTCCGGCTGCCCGGCTGCGAGGGCGCGCCCCGCGTGACGAGCGAGAGCGGTTCAAGCGGACGCAGGGTGGTGTTCTCGTCGAGTTCGCGGTCAGCATCGTGGCGCTGTGGCTGCTCGTCGCGGGCATCGTCGAGCTCGGTCGGGCGCTCGCGATTTCCCACGTGCTCCAGAACGCCTCGCGCCTCGCGGCGCGCGAGATGGCGCTGATGCCGGGTGCCGGCGGGCTCGACTTCGGACAGGCCCTCGGGTTGGTGTTCGATCCCGCGCACCTGGTCATCGACGTGGCGTGCGCCGACTCGCAGCCGGGCGGAGCGGGACTCGAGGGCTACATCGAGGGGCTGCCAGTGCTGAACCGGGCGCTCGCGCCAGTGATGGTCCACGACGAGATCGTCGCGGGGGTGGCGGGCACGGTCCGCGTCCTGCGCTACCCCGGCGAGCTGCTCACCGGACTTCCGGGAGACGCCGGAGCCTGCAACCGGGGCCTGACGGTGGGAATTCCGCGCCCCATCGACGAAGACGCGACCCGCTTCGAGTGGGTCCCGGTCGTCGAGGCGGTCCCCGGCTTCAACTTCCAACCGGGGCCGTCGCCCGGAGACGGTACGGCCGCCGTGCGCATCAACTACCCGTTCCAGTCGGTGGCCTTTGCGGCGTGGCGGCCCTCCGAGGTGGATCCCGAGTCCGGACGCGTCCTCACCTACTCCGCCATCGACGCCGGCCCGATCGCGATCGAGGGGACGATGCGCTACGACGACAACGACTTGGCGGCCGTCGGAACGCCCGGGCTCGGCCAGCTGGAGATGCTCGGCCGCAGCGTGCGTTCCTATCGCAGAGTGCTGAGCGGCCAGGCGGCGTTCCGGCGCGAGCTGACGGACTGATGGCCACGACGGCGCGGCGGCGGCGATCTCGACCGGACCTGGTGCGCGTGCTGGGCATCGGTCTGGTGGGCGTAGCGGGCGTCCTGGGTCTCGTGCTGCTCGCGTCGGCGCTCGGCTGGTCTCCGCTCGGGGGCGCGAACGAGCCGGCGCCGCCGCGCGGGGCGCAGCCCGGGATGGTGGCCGTTCCCACCGCGGCGATCGCGATCCCGGCCTACGCCGAGATCCGGCTCGAGCACCTGATCGATCCGCGCACCCGGGCCCCGTCGCTGGTCTACCTGCCCGAGGCCTCCATCCTGCACTCCACCGTGATCGACGCCCGCGAGCTCATCGGCCGCGTGCTCGCTCGGCCGAAGCCGGCGGGGCGCGTGTTCGCGGACATCGACTTCCTCCCCAAGGGAACGCGACCCGGGATCGTGGCGGGGATTCCACCGGGGAAGCGCGCCATGCGCGTCGACGCCTCCCAGGTCTCGGGTCTGGTCGGCCTCGGGCAGGGAGACCGCTTCGACCTGCTCGCGACGAGAGCCGTCAAGGCCAACACCGGGACGGCGGCACCCGCCACAACCTCCGAGACGATCGTCGCGGGCGGGTCGGTCGTCACCCCGCTCGAGCGCCGCCAGGTCGCCGCCGGGACGAGCGGCGCTCGCATCGTCGAGGAGGTGGTGATCGCCATCGATCCCACCGAGGCACCCGCGCTCAGCGAGGCCCTGACGGCGAAGGCGCGGATCGACTGCGTGCCTCATTCGGGTCTCCCCGACGCGGGGCTGCACGACTCTGGGGAAGCCGCACGGCGGTCGACGTCGGGCCGGGGCACGGCAGTCATCGAGACGATCTCCGGCTCCCGCCGCGAGAACGTCGCGGTCCCCCGAAGCTGACGGAGCGAGGATGCTGGCGCTCGTTGCCATCCTGTTCTTCGCCCTGCTCGGCTTCGGGGCGGCCGCGGTCGACGTCGGCGTGGCCTCGCTGATGGGCGTGCGGCTGCAGACCGCGAGCGACGCCGTGGCGCTGGCGTGCGCCTCGACCTCCGCCCAGGCGGATTGCCCCGAGGCGCAGTGGGGTCGGGTCTACGAGGCCGCCCTGCCCTCGCCGACGACCTGGACGCCGCTGGGCGAGCCCAGCAAGCCCCCCGAGTGGTCGCAGCCGAACGGTCTGGACACCTGGACGATCGCCCAGACCGTGCCGCTGCTGTTCGGACAGGGGAGCCTGATCGCCTTCTCCCCCGACGACTCGACGGGACCGGCCGAGATGCTTGCCGCGCGCCGCGAGGGACGCTGGTTCGTGGACGACCCGGCGGGCGGGCTCCGCGAGTCGGGCTTCCGGATCAGGGGGCGATCCAGCGTCCGCTTCGCTCCGGTCGTCCGCATCGGCCGCAGCGGCGATCCGGGCCGCGCACCCTTCGGCCTCTCGGCGGCTTGCGGTGGGGACTTTCCCCCCGGCGAAGCGCTCGAGCTCTCCATCGAGACCGAGAACGACTCGGTCTCGAGCGTCAGCTTGGGCTCCGATCCGCCCTGCCCGGCGTTCCTTCTCCCCCTTGTGGCCGACGACGGGTTCGAGCTGGGCCCGTTGAACACGAGCACGGCCCTCGACCTCGACCGCCAGACCTTCGAAGAGGCGCTGCTGCCGAGCGACCTCGAGGAGCGCACGCTCTATGCGCCGCTCGTCGGTCCGCCGCTCGCCGCCGCGCAATGTCAGCCGGGGGAGGAGTGCCAGCTGGTCGGCTTCGTCAAGCTCGACCTCGAGCGCGATGGCGACGACCTCCTCGTCGAGTTCACCGACGACCGCACCGCGGGCAACGCGTCGGCGCTGTGCGCGACGCTCGCGACACGGAGCTGCACCGGCCTGGGCAGCGTCGACACGCCGCTCACCTTGCGGGCGCCGGTGCTGGTCAGGGAGCCGCCGTCGTGAGCGGGCCGTCCGAAGCGCAGGAGCGCTCGCTGCAGGTGCTCGTGATCGGCGCCGACCCGCTCCTGCTCGACGAGATCGACGACGCGCTCGCCGGGGCGACGGCCATGCGCGCGGCCCTGCGCTCCGCCCCGGATCACGACGCGGGTCTCGAGCTCGCGCGCGGTCGGGCTCCGGATCTCGTGTTCGTGGAGCTCGGCAAGGACCCGCGCGCGCTGCGCGGCCTGGCGAAGCGACTCCGGGCGCTCGCGCCCCAGGCGCTGCTCGCCGGCGTCCAGCGAGCCGGCGAGGCGGGCGACGACGCGATCTGGATCGAGGCGCTGCGGGCGCGCTTCGAGGACGTGGTGCAGCGACCCGCCTCGAGCGGGCAGCTCCGCCCGCTGGTCGAGCGGGTGGTCGACTCGTGGCGCGGCGGCAGCCAGGACGAGGGCGTCGTGATCGCCTTCCACAGCACCAAGGGAGGCGTGGGCAAGTCCTCGCTCTCGGTCAACACCGCGTGCGGGCTGGCGTTGCGGCATCCCGAGCGCGTGCTGATCATCGACGCGTCCCTTCAGCTCGGGGTGTGCTCGGTCGCGCTCGACCTCGATGCCCCCGCCACCATCGCCGACTGTGCGCGCGAGCGCGATCGCCTGGACGAGACGCTGCTGCGGCAGCTGGCGCCCGCGCACGAGTGTGGGGTCCACGTGCTGGCCGCGCCGCGCGACGCGGTCGAAGCCGCCGAGGTCGACGAGGAGGCGATCGCGCGCATCGTGACCCTCGCGCGGCGCGCCTTCGACTTCGTCGTGGTCGACACCCTGCCGATCGTCGATGGCGTGCTGCTGACCATCCTCGACCTCTCGGATCGCGTCTACCTGGTCAATCAGGGCACGGTCCCCGACGTGATCGGCGCGGCGCGCCTGCTCCAGGTGCTGGACGAGATGGGCTTCGGGCCCGAGCGCCGCCGAATCGTGCTCAATCGCAATACGCCTCGCTTTCCGGGATCGCTCTCGGCCGCCGAGGTCGCCGAGCGGGTCGGCCAGTCCGTCGACCACGAGGTGCCCTACGAGAAGCGGGTCTTCACCGGACTCAACCTCGGCGAGCCCCACGTCCTGCGCGCGCGGCGCCGCTTCGGATGGGGCCGCGCACTGGACGTGCTCGTCGACGAGGTCGAGGCGCTCCGCGAGCTGTCGCCCGCCGAGCGTCGGTCGCAGGAGGCGCCGTGAGGGATCGACGCGACGATCCGGGAGCGCTTCGGCGACGCCTGGCGGGCTCGCGCAGTGCCGAGCTCCGGGCGTGGGAGCGGCGCCGCACCCCCGTCGAGACCGGCCGCGAGCGCGCGGAGCCGACTCGCCCGGCACGCCCCGCGCGTTCCGAGGACACCGGCACCCTCGGCCTCAAGGCCGGGCTCCAGCAGCGCGTGCTCGACGAGCTCGGCCGCCGCAACCTCCTCGACGCCGACGAGGCGACGCTGGGAGGCGTCGTCGACGAGCTGGTGGCGAGCGCGTTGGCCAACGACGAGCTCGCGCTCAACGAGGGCGAACGCCGCGTGCTGGTCGACGAGCTTCGCCAGGAGATGCTCGGCCTCGGGCCGCTCGCTCCGCTGATGTCCGATCCGGCCGTGACCGACGTCCTGGTGGTGGGGGCCGACCGCGTCTACGTCGAGCGCTTCGGCAAGCTCGAGCTCACGGGCGTTCGCTTCCGCAACGACGAGCACGTGATGCGGGTGATCGAGCGGATCGCCACCGGGGTCGGGCGCCGCATCGACGCTTCGTCTCCGATGGCCGATCTCCGGCTGCGCGACGGGAGCCGGGTGAACGCCACGATCCCGCCGGTGTCGCCGCGCGGGCCCACGCTCTCGATTCGCCGCTTCGGCCGCCGGCGCCTGAGCGCGCGCGAGCTCGTCGACTTCGGATCGATCTCCCCGACCATGGTGGACTTCCTGGCCACCAGCGTGCGCGCGCGCAAGAACATCCTGGTGTCGGGCGGAACCGGTTCGGGGAAGTCGACGCTGCTGGGCGCGATGGCCGAGTGGATCCCGGCCGAGGAGCGGATCGTCACGATCGAGGACACGCTCGAGCTGATGCTCGACCAGGAGCACGTCGTGAGCCTCGAGACGCGCCCGCCGAACGTCGAGGGCAGCGGTCGCATCACCGCGCGCGACCTGGTGGTCAACTCGCTGCGCATGCGTCCCGATCGCGTCATCGTCGGCGAGGTCCGCGGGGGCGAGGCCCTCGACATGCTGCAGGCCATGAATACCGGGCACGACGGCAGCCTCGGCACGATCCACGCGAACTCACCGCGGGACGCGCTCGCGAGGCTCGAGACGATGGTGCTGATGGCGGGCGTCGAGCTCCCCTCGCGCGCGATCCGCGAGCAGATCGCGGCGGCGATCCACCTGCTGGTCCAGGTGCGCCGCTACGAGGACGGCGTGCGGCGCATCGAAGGCATCGCGGAGATCGTGGGCCTCGAGGGCACGACGCCCCTGCTGCAGGACCTGTTCCGCTTCGAGCACCGCGGCGTGCGCCAGGGCCGCGTGCAGGGCGAGTTCGCCGCGACCGGGATCATGCCGCACTTCGCCGAAGAGCTGCGGAGCCAGGGTCGCGAGATGCCGCTGGAGTGGTTCCAGCGGGCGGAGCCGGCGCGGTGACCGGTCGCCGCGTCCTCGGGCTCGGGCTGCTCGCCGGGCTCGCGCTCCAGGCGGCGGGGTGCGCCCAGCCGGGCGTCCCGCGGAAGTCGCTCGAGGGCGATCCCGGCTGGCGTCTCGCGCAGCTGCTCTCGCAGATCGAGGCGACCCAGGCCGCGGGCAGCGAGTGCTACGACGCGGACGTCTCGCCGACGATCGACTGCGAGCGGCTCCTGGCCGGGCTCGAGCTGCTGGCGCTCGAGCATCCCCGCC
This sequence comes from Myxococcota bacterium, assembly GCA_030066475.1. The sequence continues at coordinate 2,167 of JASJBO010000180.1, read as the reverse complement.
ACCTGCCCACGCTGCTCGCGAACGCCTACGTCGCCCACCAGACGGACCAGAACGACAAGGCGCTCTCGTACCTGAACCTGCTCTTCGGCGTCGAGCCGGCGCACGCCGACGCCGCCGTCCTGCGCGGGCAGATCTCGATCGAGGCCGGCAACCTGCCCTTCGCGATCCGCTTCCTGCGCGAGCAGGCGGCCATCGATCCCGCGCATCCGGAGCTGCGCGAGACCCTGGCCGCCGCCTACTACCTGTCGGGCGACATGGAGCGCGCCCGCGCCTCGCTCGAAGCCGCCGAGCGCCTCGGCGCTCCCCGGTGGCGCGTCTGCTACCACCTGGGCCTGGTCGCCGAGTCAGCGGGTGACGCCCTGACCGCCGAGGACTACTACCGGCGGACGCTCGACGAGCGGCCCGGCTTCGAGCCGGCGCGCTCGCGGCTCACGGGCCTGGAGAACGCGCTTCCCTGAAGCCGCGATGACGGGGCCTACTCCAGCTCGAGGATCTCGTCGCGCTTCAGGCTGAGGACCCGGGAGACGGCCTCGACGAACCGGGGATCGGCATCCGGGCCGGCGAAGATCATGACGCTCGTGCAGATCGTGCGCAGCGTCGCCTTGCCGGGCGTCTCGACGCTCCTGCGCTCGTAGATCACGGTGCCGTCCTCGAGTCGGTGCTCGAGCGCGGCGACCTCGATCGGAAGGAGCGCCAGATCGTCGTTGGCCTGCACGGCGCGCATCAGGACGTGCTCGGGATTCGACGGATCGGTGACCCAGCCCACGGCATCGAAGGCGCCCAGCGAGAGCTGGTTCAGCGCCAGCGCGCCGCCGGTATTGCTGACCTCGACGTCGGCGAGCTTCGGATCCAGGGAGGTCCAGAAGCGCCACGTCCCGTGCATCCCACCCCCTTCGGGCCCGACCGCGATGCGCGGCTTGCGCTCGTCGACCGGGGCCCGAAGCGCCGCGAAGTCGCGGATCGAGCCGCCGGCGCGGTGCGCGAGGTAGACGCACTCGTCGGTGAGGCGTCCCACAACGGTGAGACGCCCGTACCGGGCGCGATCGGTCTTCAGGCGCGCGGCGAAGACGTCGGCCTGGGCGAAGCCCACGTCCGCCCGTCCCTCGATCAGGAGCTCGAGGTTCTCACCGGACCCCGTGGTGGCGAGATTGCGGACGTAGAACGTCTTCAGCTCGCCGATCAGGTTCTCGGCGTAGTGGTCGTGGTAGGTGCGGTCGCTCTCGCCGCTCGCGATCACCTCGTCGGCTCCCGACGAAGTGGCGCACAAAAGCGCCAGAGCGAGGCCGGTTGCCCGCGCCACGCCGGAGCAGACCTTGATGTCGTTCCCCACCCCGGTTCCGTGTGTCACGGCGAGCTGCAGCGCGGAGATGCGGCGGGGAGTGCTCGCGGCCTGGGACCGTCAGGCTCGCTCCACCGGACCGTGGTCGTCGCAGTGACCCTCGTGGGCGTGATGGAGGTGCCCGTCCACCAGGTAGTCCACGTGGTCGCCGTGCGGAACGGCCTCGTGCCCGCACCCGGCACCGTGCTGGTGACCGGCCTCGTGGGAGCCGCACGCGTGATCGGGCGTGCAGTCGGCCGGGTTCTCAGAGCCCACCGCCACCTGGTGCTCATCCACGTGGTCCGAATGCGGATGATGGAGATGACCATCGTGCAGGTAGTCAGTGTGGCCCTCGTGCCGCACGGCAACGTGCCCGCACCCTTCGCCGTGTTCGTGCGCGTGACCGTCGTGACGATTGCAGGACATCGGTCGGTCCTCCCAGTGCAATTCGCGAGCCAAGATAGCGGATCGACGGCGGAATCCAACGGGAGCGGACCCGTTCGCGTAGCCTCCGGAGCCGGGGCACGCCCGCTCGAACAGGGTGCGAAGTGCGCGGAGCGGGAGACGGAAAACGGAACTCGAACCCGCGAGCCTCGGCTTGGGAAGGCGACGAAAGGGCGAAAAGTAACGAGGGCTTGAAGCTCCGTCCCGGCGAGGGGTTGCACCACCCGGCATGAGGCTGCACCGAGGACGTCTCCACGTCTCTATCCGTATCCTACACTTCGACCCGTTACCTGGCCGACGCAGGTCTCGTCCGGGCCGCTCGGCCCCTGCATCAGCAGCGACTCCTTCTCGCGGATCCACGAGCAGGTGGCCAGCGTCTCGATCCGGCTCCGCTCCACGCTCGGC
>JASJBO010000179.1 GCA_030066475.1 Myxococcota bacterium | reverse complement strand
TCCACCAAGCCGCCTCCGCCCAGCACCCAAGTCCCTACGCGGGCACCCCGCAAGCGCCGCAGGCGCGCGCAGCGAGGCGAAGCCGAGCGAAGTCCACCAAGCCGCCTCCGCCCAGCACCCAAGTCCCTACGCGGGCACCCCGCAAGCGCCGCAGGCGCGCGCAGCGAGGCGAAGCCGAGCGAAGTCCTACAAGAACGGGTCGACGATCTCGGGTGCGCCGGTCAGTGCACTCTCGAGGAAGTGCAGGCGTTGCGCCTGCGCCTCGGGCGCGGTCTGCGGGCAGTAGTGGCCCTCGGGCTGCGGGCGGTCGATGCAGCTCTGCGTGGTGGCGGGGTCGAACTGCACGAAGCCTGCCGTGATGCCGCCGGGCAGGTTCCCGGCGAGCGGCGGCGCCACGACCTCGAGCCCGGGAACCGGCTCCTGCACCGGACCCACGTGCGGAATCCCCAGCTCGAGGGCCATGGCGCGGCTCGCGTTGTTCGGCACCAGCGAGTCGCCGACGCCCTCGGTCCACAGCGTGTGCGGGGGCACCGTGTCGCTGGAGCCGGGGAACGGCGTGAGCGGCTCGCGGTACAGGTGGCGCAGGTAGGTGTGCCCGTCCTGGGGGTCGAAGCCGGCCTGGAACAGCGACATCCCCACCCACAGCTCGGCCGGCCGGATCTGCGGCAGGAAGAACCCGATCTGCGCCAGGATGTCGTCGGCGGCCTGGTGGATCAGCGTCTCGGCCAGCCGCGCGCCGCCCACCGTCGGCACGGCGGCCAGCAGCTCGGGGGCGAACGGCAGGAAGCGCTCGGCGTTGTTGCCGCCCTCGCTGATGCCCTTGTACAGGATCGTGGACGGGTCGATCTCCGGGATCCCGTCCGGTCCGATCGCAGGCAGACCGTCCGGCCCCTCGTGCATCAGGTCGAGGTCGCCCATCCCCTCGATGGCGCGCAGGAAGTGGATCATGTCGGCGCCGGTCTGCTTCCAGTAGTCCGGGAGCTGCGCCGCCTGCACGGCGAAGAAGAAGATCACCTGCACCTGCAGGTCGATGTCCATGCCGACCTCGCGGTTGAGCGTGTCCTGGATGCCCATCAGCGCGAAGCCCGCATCGTCGAGGTGCCCATTGGTGAACTCCGCGAGCAGCTCGCGCGGCGTGCCCGGGTTGCCGTGCTGGTACATGATCGGGATCACCGGGCCCTCGAGCGCCTCCACCGGCAGCGTCATCACGAAGGGGACCTCGCTCGTGCCCGTCTGGACCGGCAGGCCCGTTGCCGGGTCGCGCTCGAACAGGTTGAGCCCCGGGCTGCGGAAGTTCGGCAGCGCCAAGCGCCCCCGCACCTCCAGCGCGCGGTCGGGATCGACCGCGATGCAGAACGCGTCGGGGTCCGGACACGGGTCGTCTTCGATGTCGGGCAGGATCAGCTCCGGCGGATCGGCGGCGAGTGCCAGCCGCTTGATCTCCACCAGGTCGTCCACCGAGGGGTGCGTGCGGGTGCGGATCCCGATGGCGAGCGCGACGTCCTCCACGGGGATCGGCAGCTCCGGCAGCGCCTCGAGCGCGGCCAGCGTCGGCAGGATCGACTCGCGCGCCTGCGTCACCGCGGCCGCCTCGCCCGGCAGCGGCGGGCCCGCCACCCGGGCCCAGAACGGAGACGGCCCGAACGGACGCCCCGGCTCGCCGGCCGCGAAGGCGCGCCGCGTCACCACCAGCGCGTACTGGTTGCGCTCGCGCAGGTCGATGGTGGGGAAGATCAGCGCGGCGTGGTCGGTGCTGCCGTCCGGCGCCGCGTCGCTGCGCACCAGCATGCGGTACGGGATGCGCCGGCCCCGCTCCGGGCTGTCGGGATCGATGTCGATCAGCGAGATCGGTGCGAACGGGTCCGCCGCGGCGAAGGCGTCGGCGGGCACGGCCTCGGGCGCCAGCTCGTGGGAGAAGGTGACGATGATCGGCGGCTGGCGGCTCCAGCCATCGATGCCCTGGATCGGGTTGGCCAGGGCCCGGAAGGTCTGGTTCTGGAAGGCGTCGGCGAAGTCGGGGGGCGGGATGTCGATCGCGCGCTCGCCGCTGGCGGAGTCCTCGCGCAGGAAGAAGTCGTCGGGGAAGGGCGCCAGGTTCTCGGGCGCGCTGCGGTCGTAGATCGCCTCGGCGGCGGCTCCGGCCGCGTCGGCGGCCACCTCGAACGCGACGCCGTCCACGCTGCCGTCGGCGGCGCGCCAGGCCACCCGGCAGCTCGCGCCGGCGGGCAGCTCGGGCCGCGGATTCACGACCACGGTGCCGTCCGAGGCGACGCTCGCGCGCCGCGGCACCCGCGCGCCGTCGCACTCGACCCCGAAGCCCCAGCTCCGGGTCTGCGTCTCGTCGGCGCCGCCGTCGAGCGTGAAGCGAAGCCAGGCCGAGCGCGGCAGCGGGCCGGTCTCGAGCGGCGGGTCGACGCGGAGCACCGCCGGCACGGGGGCCGGCGACTCGAACGAGCGCCCGACCGTGAGCGGGATGCCGAACATCGGCAGCAGCCGCGTCACCGCCAGGTGGTGCGGGCCGGGCGCAGGCAGCGGCAGCGCGCCGGCGAGAACGCCCGGCTCGGCCGCGAAGGCGGCGGTCACGTCGGCGCCGTCGAGCGTCACGGTGACCTGCGTGGGGTCGACGCCCGACTCGAGCAGGATCCGAACCGGCAGCAGCCCGGCAGGCGTCGGGATGCCGAACGAGATCCGCGCCGGGCCGCACGACCCGACACCCATCAGTCCCAGCGAGAGAGCGATCAGCAGGAGGCGCGACCGGCCCCTGCGGCCGCGCCGGAAGGCGCCTCGCAGCATCGTGAACCCCGGAATCGAGTCGCGGGATTATACCACCCCGGCCGCCCCACCCACGGGGAGGCTCAGCTCGGGGCCGGCAGCTTCAGGATGCGAGCCAGCAGGTGCGTGGCCGGGTTGTCCCGCTCGAATGCCGAATCGGCAGGCAGCACCTCATAGTGAACCATCTGTTGCGCCAGCCGGCACATGATCGCCGCGAAGCGCAGTCCGGCGAACACCTCGTAGAACTCCAGGTCGGCAACCCGCCGGCCGGTCCAGGTCTCGTAGCGCGCGACGCTCTCCTCGCGGCTCGGGAAGCCGGGCAGGCGCTCGGCCCCGATGCCCTCGCTGTGGTGCCGGTCCATGAACAGGTACCAGCCCAGGTCCAGCTCGGGGGGCGCCAGCGTCGCCATCTCCCAGTCGAGCACGGCGCGGCACTGCCCGTCCCGGAAGATCATGTTGCCGATCCGCGAGTCGCCCCAACACAGACTCACGTCCCCGGGCGCGTCGGGCCGGTTCGCCTCGAGCCACGCCATGGCCGCGTCGCAGGTCGGCTGGGGCCGGCCCCGGGCGGCCCACTCCAGATAGGCGCGCCACTCCGCGAGCTGCCGCGCCAGCGCATCCCGCCCCGGGTGTCGCGACGCGAGGAACTCCAGACCGCGCGCGCGCCAGTCGACGCGGTGGATGCGGGCCAGCGTCTCGAGACCGCTCCACCAGATCGCGGCCTGCTCCGCGGGCTCGATCTCGGTCATCCAGCCGTCCTGGTGGTAGGGCGGCCGGTCGCCGGGGATGCGCCCCTCCACCCGCTCCATCAGGTAGAACGGTGCGCCCAGCACCGCGTCACTCGGCTCCGACCACCAGGTGCGCGGCACCGGCACGTCGGTGGACCCGAGGATCGAGAGGATGCGGTACTGCAGCCCGACGTCGTACTCGGGGAACACGCCGAAGCCGGTCGGCTCGAGCCGGCACACGAGTGGGAGCTGCTCCGCGCGCCCGCCCTGCTGGTAGTCGAGGTCGAACAGCAGCGTGTCGCTCGAGAAGCCGGTGGCGTCCGGGCCCGAGAGCGGCGACACGCTCAGATCGCTGGCCTCGGGGAGCTTCGTCGCGAGCCACTCGGTGAGGCGCTTGCGGGTGAGCTCGTAGTCGCGACCGCGCGGTGCCGGCATCGGCGGGAGGATAGCCGGCCGAAGCCCTTGGGCTGCGGCCGCCGGCAAGCACTTGCGCCACGGCTACGAGCCCGCCCGCTCGAAGACCCGCGGCCGAAAGCGATACCCCACCGCGCGGAACCGCAGCCCCAGCTCGCCCGCCACCCAGCCCACCAGGTCGGGGCAGAAGCAGTAGTCGAAGATGCGCGCCACGCGCCCGTCCTGCTCCTCGAACAGCTCGGGCCGCAGCGGCTCCACGTGGTCGAGGAAGAGGTGCCAGGCGGCCTCGACCCCCTGCGCGAGCTGCTCGTCGATCACCCCGTCGGGCATGGCTTCCTCCGTCCGTCGTCACCTTCACGACGGGTGGCCGGGCCCTCAGGTTACGCCCTCGGGGGCCGCCGCTAAGATGCCCCGGACGGAGGGCGTTCGAGATGCTTCCCCGCAGAGCCCGGCGCGCTCTGGCGCTGGTAGGCGTCGCGTGGATCTGGCTGCTCGCCGGGATCCCGACGGCGGGCGCCCAGCCCGAGGCGCCCGGCGCCCGGCCCGCGGCGTCGGCCCCCGAGACGCCGCCGCCCCCGCCTCCCGAGATTCCCGTCACCGAGCTGTCGAGCAGGGCGAAGGACATCGGCTCCCGGCTGTCGGCGATCGAGCAGCGGCGCACCGACGAGGCGGTGGGAGACGAGGTCCGCGAGGCGCTCGACGCGGTCGCTGCCGACATCGAGCGGGCCAGCGAGCGTCTCGAGCAGGCGGTGGCGCGTCGCGCCACGAGCTCCGACCTCGAGGGCGTACGAGGCCTCTGGAAGGAAGTCGCGTCGCGCCTCGACGCCATCGACGAGCAGCTCACCGAACGCGCCGACCAGCTCGACGGCTGGCTGAGCGAGGTGGACGGCCAGATCGACCTCTGGAGGCGCTCGCGCGCGGCGGCCCGGGCGGCGCAGGCGCCGGCGGGCGTGCTCTCGCTCGTCAACGAGACGCTGCGCGAGCTGGAGGCGCTGCAGAAGCGCCTCGCCCGGAGCCGCAACGGCGCGCTCGAGCTCCAGACCCGCGCGGCCGCCAAGCGCGATCCGGTCGACGCCGCGCTCGAGCGCGTGCGCAAGGCCAAGGCGGAGATCGACTCCGCCGTGTTCGAGCGCCAGGCGCCGCCGCTGTGGCAGCTCGAGCTCGGCATCGACGTGCTGCGCGCCGAGGTGACGGCGGGTCTCGAGGGCTTCGCCGCGATCGGGAGCGATTTCATCGACGACTTCGATCGCGAGGTCGACCTCCTCATCCTCCAGCTGGTCCTGATCCTGGTGCTGGTGGTGGCGCTGCGACGGGCGCGCGCGACGGTGGGCGAGGTTCCGGACGTCTCGGAGGTCGGGGTGACGCCGGAGCGGGCGCTGGCCCATCCCTGGGCAGTCGCCATCCTGATCGGGCTCGTGCTGACGCCGCTCGTCCGTGCCGATCGCCAGCTGGGCATCCAGCTCCTGACCTTCCTGGGGATCGTTCCGGTCTGGTGGCTGGTGATTCGCGCGATCGCCCCTCTCGCGCTGCGGCCGCCGCTCAGCGGGCTCGCGCTGCTCGCCCTCACCGACTCGTTCCGGATCGCCTTCCCGGGGTTCGACCTGATGACCCGCGGCCTGCTGGTGGTCGAGCTCGCCCTCGGACTCGCCGGCACCCTGTGGCTCCGCCGCATCCAGCAGCTGCGCCGGATCCCCCCCGAGCTGCGCAGCAGCCTCTGGTTCCGGCTGCTCGACGCGTGGCTGCGGATCGCGCTGCTCTCGTTCGGCGCGGGCCTGCTCGCCGAGCTGATCGGTTATAGCAACCTGGCGGAGCGCCTTGCCGTCGTGGCGATCTGGGGCTCGCTCATGGGCCTGGGATTCCTGGCTGCCGCGCGCATGCTCGAGGTGATCGCGCAGGCCGCGATCGGGCGGCGCCCGCTCAGCCACAGCCGCCTGCTCGAGATCCACCGCGACTCGGCGCTGCGCCAGCTGAGCCGCGCCCTGAGGCTGGGCGCCTTCGCCGCCTGGTCCTACCTGCTGCTGCGCGCCATCTCCCTGTGGGACCCGTTGCGAGAGGCCCTCGGGCTGGTGCTCGGGGCGAGCCTGGGAGAGGCGCTCTCGCTGGGCGGCGTCGTGAGCTTCGCGCTGGTGCTCTGGCTGGCCTGGCTGCTGTCGCGCCTGGTCAGCCTGGTGCTCGACCACGAGGTGTTCCCGCGCTTCGCGATGCGCCCGGGCGTTCCCTTCGCGCTCGCCACCTTCACCCGCTACGTGATCCTGGTGATCGGCTTCGTCGGCGCGCTGTCGCTGCTGGGCTTCTCGCTCGACCGCGTCGCGCTGCTGCTCAGCGCGCTCGGCGTCGGCATCGGCTTCGGCCTGCAGAACGTGGTGAACAACTTCGTGTCGGGCGCGATCCTGCTGTTCGAGCGCCCGCTGCGCGTGGGCGACCGCGTGCAGCTCGGCGACCTGCTCGGCGTGATCTCCACGATCGGGATCCGCGCCAGCCGCGTGCGCACCTTCGACGGCGCCGATGTGATCGTGCCCAACGGCGACCTGCTCTCGTCGCAGGTAATCAACTGGACGCTCTCCGACCGCAAGCGGCGCGTGATCATTCCCGTGGGCGTTGCCTACGGGACCCCGCTGCGGGAGGTCCTCGAGCTCCTCGAGGGGGTCGCGCGCGCCAACCCGGAGGTGCTGGACGATCCGCCTCCCGAGGCGCTGTTCATCGGCTTCGGCGACAGCTACTACGACCTGCAGCTCCGCGCCTTCACGCAGAGCGAACGCGGCTGGATGCCGGTGGCCAGCGACCTCGGCGTCGCGATCAACGAGGCGCTCACGGAGGCCGGCATCACCATCCCGTTCCCGCAGCGCGACATCAACATGAAGAACGCGCTGCGGATCGAGCGCTCGTCGGAGCGAGGGGATGGCTAGGCGGTCCGCGGTGCTCTCCGCCGGCGCCGCGTACGGCCTGCTGCTGGCGCTGCTCGCCTGCGGCGGGAACGACGGGGCCCCGGCCCCGACCGAGCAGGCCACCCCCGCCGAATCGCCCGTCGAAGAGGAGGAGCGGCCGCCCTTCGAGCAGCTCTGGCCGGCCCTCGCGGAGCCGTGGATGGGCGACCTCGACGGCATGCTCGAGCGCCATGAGATCCGCGTGCTCACCGCCTACACCCTGGGCTCCTACTTCATCGACCGGGGCGAGCAGCGTGGCGGGGTCTACGAGGCGACGCGCCTGATGGAGAAGTTCGCCCGCAAGCGGCTGGGCAAGCCGGCCCGGCACCTCAAGATCACGATCCTGCCGGTGCGCCGCGATCAGATCCTGCCCTACCTCGTCGACGGCTACGGCGACATCGCCTTCGCCAACCTGACCGTGACGCCCGAGCGGCAGCGCCTCGTCGACTTCTCGTCGCCCTTCACCGAGGGGGCGCGCGAGCTGCTGGTGACCGGGCCCGACTCGCCCGAGATCCGCAGCCTCGACGACCTGTCGGGCCACGAAGTGACCGTGCGACGCGACTCCAGCTACTTCGAGAGCCTGCGCGCGCTGAACGAGCGCTTCGACGCCGAGGGGCGCGACCCGATCGACATCGTCGAGGCCGACCCCCGGCTGGAAGACCACGACATCCTGGCGATGCTCGACGCCGGCCTGGGGCCGATGACGGTGGTGGACGACCACAAGCTGGAGCTGTGGTCGCAGGTGTTCGAGCACATCCGCGTGCACGAGGACGTGGCCGTGGGCGAGGGCCGCGCGATCGCGCTCGCGATCCGCAAGCAGAGCCCCCGGCTCCGCGAGCTGGTCGACGCCTTCGTCGCGAAGCACAAGCGAGGCACCCTGATCGGAAACGTCCTGGTGAACCGCTACACCAACGACGCCGAGCTGGCGCGCCGGGCACTCGACGCGGGCCCCTTCGGGCAGCTCGAGGGGCTCGTCGAGCTGTTCCGGACCTACGGCGAGCAGTACGACCTGGACTGGCTGCTGCTGGCGAGCTTCGCGTACCAGGAGTCGCGCTTCGATCCGAAGGCCCGCAGCCAGGCCGGCGCCGTGGGCATCATGCAGGTGCTCCCCAGCACCGCGAAGGGGCTGGGGATCCAGGACTTCCACACCCCCGAGAACAACATCCACGCGGGCGCGAAGTACCTGAGCGTGCTGCGCGACCGCTACTTCTCCGACCCCGATCTCGACCCCTTCGAGCGCACGCTGTTCACGATGGCGGCCTACAACGCCGGCCCGACCCGCATCCGCCGGCTGCGCGAGGTGGCGGCCGAGCGCGGCCTCGACCCCGACCGCTGGTTCCGCAACGTCGAGCTGGTGGTCGCCGCCCAGGTGTCGCGCGAGCCGGTGCGCTACGTCTCGAACATCTACCGCTACTACGTGGCCTACCGCCGCGCCTTCGCGGAGCTCGAGGAGCGCAGGAACGCAGTGGGCCACTAACGCCGCTTCGCTGGCACTCCCTCGAACCACGCCCCGCAAGCGCCGCAGGCGCGCGCAGCGAGCCGCAGGCGAGCGAAGTCCATCAGGCCGCCTCCGCCCGGCACCAAGTCCCTACGCGGGCACCCCGCAAGCGCCGCAGGCGCGCGCAGCGAGCCGCAGGCGAGCGAAGTCCCCTAAGCCGGCACCGCCATCAGGGGGCAGGAGACGCGGCGGAGCACGCGCTCGGTGGTGCTCCCGCGCAGCACATCGAGCACCCCCTGGTGACCCGCGGTGGTCATCACGACCAGGTCGGCCGTGCGAGCGGCGCCGGCGATCGCCTCGACGGGGTCGCCCAGGCGGCGGCTCTCGGTCCAGACGCACTGCGGGTCTTCCGGAGGCGTCAGCCGCGGCGGTTCCTCGCCCACGTGCAGCAGCTCCATCTCGACGCGTTCGTCGCCGAGGGCGCGGGCGGCGCGCATGGCGTAGACGAGGGAGCGGGTCGGGTCGGGCTCGTGGTCGACGGCGATGACGACGCGGTGCAGCGACAGCCGGCCGGTGTCCGCATCGACGAAGCCCGGCGCGCCCTCGGGCACGAAGAGCGTGAGCGTGCGTGAGTGGCGGGCGACCGGCTCGGCCACCGAGCGGTGGAGCCAGCGGGGCAGGCCGTTGCGGCCCGCCGTCGCCAACACCAGCAGATCGGCGGGGCTCTGCTCCAGATACTCGAGGATCGCGGGCAGGGGGCGGTCGGACTCGATCGCCACCTTCTCGACCCGCAGCTGCAGCTCCTGCATCAGGGCCGAACGGGGGCTTCCGGGTGCAAGCAGTCCCCAGCGCTCGAGCGTTCCGCGCACGGCCGGGAAGCGCTTCCAGTCGGGCTCGCCCCGGTTCGCGTGCAGCAACGTGAGTCCGGTCTGGCGCAACAGCGCGATCGCCAGCGCGTGGGCGAACGCCGAGCGGCTCGCGAGCGAGAAGTCGGAGGGGTGCAGGACCGAGGACACGAACGGGACGTCGGCGGGCTCGCTCACAGCGCGCAGCGTAGCAGCGCGCGCGGCGATGCCAGCGCCGTCGAGCTCCGGTGACGGTTCCGAGGTCGCACTCGCATGCCGGACGGATCGGCCGGTCGCCCGGCCAAGTTGAGTGGTCAGCGCGGCGGAGCGGGCGGAGGGCCTTCCTGGAACGTGTCGTAGGCGATGCGCCAGATGCCGTCGGCGCCGCGCCGGTAGACGTGCACGCCGACCCCGTGCACGGTGAAGGGCGCACTGCCGTCGGCGGGCTCGACGCGGGTGGAGAACGCAAAGCGCTCCAGGGCCCAGTCGCCGCTCACCACGACGTCCAGGATCTCGGTGCTCGGATCGGAGCGCCCCGCCGCGAAGATGCCGCGGTAGCTCGCCAGGATCTCGGGCTTGCCCACCAGCGTCCGGCCGTCGGACGAGACGATCACCGCCCCGTCGGCGAAGGCGCGCTCGAAGCGCGCCAGGTCGCCGGCGCGGAGCGCCTCCATCTCGCGTTCGTGAGCGCGCGCCAGCGCGGCCCGGTCGGCGCTCGAGGGGCTGCCGCCGGCGGCGCAGCCCGCCAGCAGCGCGAACGCCAGCGCGAGCCCCCGCCTCACGAGCCCGGCTGGCTCTGCGCGCCGGCGGGCGTCGGCGGCGCGCGTCTGGGCGGGGAGGGGAGGCATGGGGGCAGCTTTCCTCGGGTGTGGGGGGGCTGTCAAGATCGGGCTGGGGTGGCGGCTTCGGGAGGGGGGAAGCGGGCTTCTGGGAGGGTGGTGGCTTGAGGGTTGGGTGGTTCACGCGGTGCGTGCGTGGGGCGCGGGAGTTCACGGCGTCGTTGCAGGCGCCCTTGGCGCTCGCGGCCGGGCGAGGGTTGCGCCACATCGCGTAACGTGAGTGACACAGCATAAATCAAGTGGCCACGCAGATTTCTTTTCACGACCATCGCAAGCGCACCCGCAACGGGCATGGTGGGTCCCGGCCGGGGGCCGGGCGGCCAATCGTGCGCAGGCGCGGGACTGTCCACCACGTGCGGCGCGCGGGCGTGCCGAGGGGGTGCCCGGCGCACGTGACGATTCGCGTTCGCGAGGAGATCCCCTCTCTGCGTACGCGCCGCTTCGTCGCCGACTTCCGTGCGTCGCTCCGCAAGGCCTGCGAGCGCGGCGAGTTCCGTGTGGCGCACTACTCGGTGCAGCGCGACCACGTCCACCTGATCGTCGAGGCGGCCGGGAAGCAGGCGCTGGGACGGGGGATGAAGTCGATCTCGGCGCGTCTGGCGCGTGCGGTGAACCGCGTGTTCGCGCGCAGCGGGCGCGTGCTCGACGGGCGCTACCACCTGCACCTGCTGCGGACGCCGCGTGAGGTGCGCAATGCGCTGGCGTACGTGCTGCTGAATACGCGCAAGCACTGGCGCGAGCGACGGGGGCAGGCGCCGCCGGTGAGGCTCGACGAGGCGTCTTCGGGGCGGTGGTTCGCAGGGTGGAAGAGGAGGCCGCGGGGGGCGAGACCACCTGGCTTGCGCGAGGTAGCGCTTCCACGGAGTTGGCTGTTGCGTAGCGGCTGGCGCCGCTACGGGCTCGTCGACCCGGCGGAGGTACCGGGCGGGCGTTCCAGGCTCTGACTGCGTCCTGGCTCCACCCAGGCCGCCTACGGCGACGCCCCCCATCGAAGCGCCGACGCTACGGGCCAGCGCTGCCCCAGAAGCCCTCTTCCTACGCCGCCTCGGCGGTCACCTCGTCGTCCGTCGCCGCGCGCTTCCCAGCCAGCACGGCGGCGGGCGGCTCGCGCAGGTCCCAGATCAGGCCCAGGGCGGCGAGGCCGCGCAGCACGTAGTAGGTGATGTCGATCTCCCACCAGAAGAAGCCCTGGCGGGTGCTGGCCATGTAGTAGTGGTGGTTGTTGTGCCAGCCTTCGCCCAGGGTCAGCAGGGCGATCCACAGGCTGTTGCGGCTGGTGTCGGGGGTGTCGTAGCGGCGGCGGCCGAAGACGTGGGCGAACGAGTTGACCGCGTAGGTCGAGTGCCAGAGCAGGGTGGTCGAGAGGAAGAAGCCCCAGAACAGACCGGACCAGCCGCCGATGGCGAAGCACAGAACCGCGAGCGCGATCGGCATGAGGAAGTGCCAGCGGTTCAGCCAGTGCAGCTCGGGGTAGCGCGCGAAGTCCGGGATCAGCTCGAGTGGCGTCGAGTTCCATCGTTCGTCGAAGACCCAGCCCTGGTGGGCGTAGTAGAAGCCATCGCGGGGCGAGTGCGTGTCGCCCGGCCCATCGGCGTAGCGGTGGTGCCGGCGGTGCAGACCCGCCCACCACAGCGGGCCCTTCTGGAGGCAGGCGGTGCCGCCCACCGCGAGCACGAGCTGGAAGGCGCGGCTGGTCTTGTAGGTCCTGTGCGCGAAGTAGCGGTGGAAGCCGCCGGTGATGAACAGCATGCGGCCCCAATAGGTGGCCGCGAACAGCCACAGCGCGGTGGCGTCGGCGCCCGTGAAGAAGACGCCGAGGGCGAGCGCGTGGATGCCCCAGTAGACGACGCGGGTGATCCAGCCGCCGCGCTGCCAGATGCCATCGGCCTCGCTCAGGGCGGGCGCCTCGGTCACCTCGCGGGGCAGCTTCTCGGTCGGCGCTGCGATGGGCTGCGAATCGTGAGGCTGGGACATCGATCCTCCAATTGGGGGCGCGGGCCGACGGAAACATAGGAGTCAGTCGGCACCGCGACCGCGCACGTCTGTGAAAGTTCGGCAAAACCACCGGCGCTGCGTCAAAGTTCGGTGAAAGCGGCGAGCCTGCGGGTGCGGAAGGCGGCACCCGCCGGGGCGCCCGATCGTCCGGGGAGGAGCAGTCCATTCGCAACTGGCGCTGCGTCTTCGCGCTCTGGGCCGGGCTTGGTGCGGCCGTGCTTCCCGCCTGCGAGCGGCCGGACGAGTCCGCGCTGGCGCCCGTGCCCGAGCCGGCGCGCGCGCTGGCGCCGGCGGTCGTTAGCACGCCGGCACCGGGCGTCGAGCTGCTGCCGCTCGGCTACGCGGCCGAGCCCAACGCGCGGGTGGCGCGCGTCGACCTCGACCGCGACGGGCGCGACGAGCTGGTGGTGGCCTCGGCGCGCGAGCTCGCCGTGCTGCGCGCGGGTGCCGAGCCCGCCGTGCTCTGGACCGCGGCGTCGCGCGGCGGCGCCACGGCGATCGCCTCGGGCGACGTGGACGGAGACGGTCACGACGACGTCCTCGTGGGCTGGGGTGCGCACCGCGACCGGCGCGACGCGCCGGCCGTACTGGTGGCGTATCGCACGGCGGGCGCGCCGCCCGGTGCCTTGCTGGAGGACGTCGTCGCCGAGCCGCGCACCTCGCGCGCGCAGTTCTCGCAGGTGTCGGTCGCGACGCTCGATCCGCCGGCGGGCCCTGGCATCCTCTACGCCGCGTTCCGCTCGAAGTACGAAGTGCGCGGTGCCTTCGCCCGGCGCGCCGGCGATCGCTGGACCGAGCGCGAGCTGTACGCGATCCGGATGGGTGCCTCGCTCGCCGCCGGCCGCCTGCCCGACGACGCGGCGCCCCTGCGGCTGTTCGTGGGCCGGCCCTACGGCGACGCCACCAAGTCCGACGGCGACCTGTTCGCCCTGGCCGACGACGGCACGCGCACGCCGCTGCCCACGTTCCGCGGTGTCCGCAGCCTCGCGGTGCTCGACCTGCCCGAGCGGGGCCGGCGCGTCTGCTACGGCGACGGCTGGCACTGGCGCTACCGCGACGAGGGACGCGGGCGGGTCACCTGCGCGGAGCCGGACGGCGCGGGCGGGTTCGCCGCCGAGGCGGTCGACCAGGTGCCCGACTACAGCGTGGGCCAGCTCGCGGTGGCGGACCTGGACGGCGACGGACGCGTCGAGCTGGTGGGGCAGGGCAACGAGGCGGTGTACCAATGGACCCCGGCGCCGGACGGACGCTGGCGCCGCCGCCGCATCGGGCCGGGCGGCTTCGGCTTCGCCGTGATCGACGCGGACGGCGACGGCCAGTCCGAGCTCGCGCTGGGCGGCGAGGCGCCCGCCCTGCTGCGCCTGAGGGCGCGCTGAAGGGCGCGCAGGCGTTCGCCCGGCTCCAGCGGGTTGACCGGGCCGCCGATGTGATCTACTCAGGGCGAATCATGGCGATCCGACGGAACCTCGCGCTCGGCCTCCTCGACCTTCGGGGCCTGCTCCTTACCGGGGCGGGAGAGGGCTAGGCGCGCCGCCAGATCGTCGCCACGCGAAACCCTCTCCCGCCGAGCCCGGCCGGAGAGGGTTTCGCGTTTCAGGCTCTGGAATCCCCGAGACGACCCGCGTAGCCCCTCCGCCCGACCCGCTCGGTGCGACAGGAGCGAGTCATGCGAGTCGATCCCGACCCGAAGTACCGACCCTTCCCGGCCGTGGAGCTGCCCGACCGGAGCTGGCCGGCACGCGCGATCGAGCGCGCGCCCACCTGGTGCAGCGTCGACCTGCGCGATGGCAACCAGGCGCTGGTCGAGCCGATGGGCGCCGAGCGCAAGCTGCGCCTGTTCGACCGGCTCGTCGCGATCGGCTTCCGCGAGATCGAGGTGGGCTTCCCGAGCGCCTCTCGGACCGAGTTCGACTTCGTGCGCCGCCTGATCGAGGAGGACCGGATCCCGGAGTCGGTCACGATCCAGGTGCTGACGCAGGCGCGCGACGACCTGATCACGCGCACCTTCGAGGCGATCCGCGGGGCGCACCGTGCCATCGTCCACCTGTACAACTCGACCTCGACGCTCCAGCGCCGCGTCGTGTTCCAGCAGGACCGCGCCGGCATCGTCGACATCGCGGTGCGCGGCGCCGAGCGGGTGCGCCGGCTGCGCGAGCGCATCCCCACGACCGACGTCGTCTACCAGTATTCGCCCGAGAGCTTCACGGGCACCGAGCTCGACTTCGCGGTGGAGATCTGCGAGGCGGTGATGGACGTCTGGGAGCCCACGGCCGAGGCGCCGATGATCGTGAACCTGCCGTCGACGGTCGAGATGGCCACGCCCAACGTGTACGCCGACCAGATCGAGTGGTTCGGGCGCCGCGTGAAGCAGCGCGACTGCGTGGTGCTGTCGGTGCACCCGCACAACGACCGCGGCACCGCCGTGGCCGCCGCCGAGCTGGCGCAGATGGCGGGCGCCGAGCGGGTCGAGGGCACCCTGTTCGGCAACGGCGAGCGCACCGGCAACGTCGACCTGGTGACCCTGGCGCTGAACCTGCACACCCAGGGCGTGGATCCGGGCCTCGACTTCTCGAACCTGGACGAGATCCGCCGCGAGGCCGAGCACTGCACCCGACTGCCCGTGCACCCGCGCCACCCGTACGCGGGCGAGCTGGTCTACACCGCGTTCTCGGGCTCGCACCAGGACGCCATCAAGAAGGGGCTGGCCGCGCAGCAGGCGGCCGACACGCCGGTGTGGGAGGTGCCGTACCTGCCGATCGATCCCGCCGACGTCGGCCGCAGCTACGAGGCGGTGATCCGCATCAACAGCCAGTCGGGCAAGGGCGGCGTGGCCTACCTGATGGAGGCCGACCACGGCATGCGCCTGCCGCGCCGGCTCCAGATCGAGTTCAGCCGCGTGATCCAGTCGATCACCGACGCCACCGAGGAGGAGGTCTCCTCCGACGCCGTGTGGGGCGCCTTCGAGGCGCAGTACCTGGACGAGGGCCCGCTGGCGATCGTCTCGCACGCCTCCACGCCGCTCGACGGCGGCGCGCGGGTCGGGCTGGAGGCCGTGGTGCAGGACCGCGGCGCGGTACGCCACATCAAGGGCACCGGCACCGGCCCGATCGACGCCTTCGTGGCGGCGCTGCGCGCCGAGTGCGACATCGACGTGCACGTGGCGGACTTCAGCGAGCATGCGGCGGGGGAGGGCGAGGATGCCGTCGCGGTGGCCTACGTCGAGGTCGCACTGCCGGAGGGCGGCACGGTGTGGGGCGTCGGGCGCCATCGGAGCATCGTGACGGCGTCGCTCGAGGCGGTGGTGAGCGCGGTGAACCGCGTGGCGCGGCGTCGGAGTGGTGGGACGACGGGAGTGCTTGCGTAGGGAGATTGGGGTCTCGGCGTTCGAGGACAAGCTGGTCCAGGACGCCCTCCGCGAGGTGTTGCAAGCGATCTACGAGCAGGACTTCCTGGACTGCTCGTACGGCTTCCGGCCGGGACGGAGTGCCCATGACGCCGTGCGAACTCTCGACCGGGTCGTGCACCGGGGCCAGGTGGACTGGATCCTCGAGGCCGACATCGTGTCTTCCTTCGAAAGCTTGGATCGCAACAAGCTCAAGAAGATGCTTGAGGTTTGGGTAGCCGATGGGTCGCTCCTGCGGCTCATCGGGAAGTGCTTGCACGTGGGGGTCCTGGACGGCGTGGAGCTCTCCACGTCGGAGACCGGGACCGCCCAGGGGTCGGTGCTCTCCCCGCTGCTGGGGAACGTCTATCTGCACTACGCACTCGATCGTTGGTTCGAGCGGAGCGTGAAGCCGCGGCTTCGGGGCCAGGCGAC